>JAFDYC010000037.1 GCA_018267625.1 Bacteroidota bacterium | reverse complement strand
AGGTCCGCAACTGTTCCGGGATGCTTGTAGGCAGGTTTACGTAGCAGTCCTTTTTTCTTTTCCCCGCACGATGAGCATCTAAATGTTGCCGCTGTCAATATGATCCAACTTCAGGCTTGCAAGCTCCGAAACGAGCAAGCCAATCCGGGCAAAGCCGCGTAGCGAAATATGGCCGAAGAGTGCGACGCAACGGATGCCTGATAGCATTCCAAAAGCCGGCTAACAAAATAGCTCATCCGTATCTCCCCGGGTCGTTTGAGGGGCAAGGGCAAGCTCCCGCAAGAAAGGCGCACATAAATCGCCTCGGTCAATCGGCTTACTTTTGAAGCTTCACCCTCTGTAATAGTGCAGCGCGAACGAGGATCCCAGCCCGGCATTCCGGGTAGTTTCCCCCTCCGTTGCCCCATACCGACCACCAAAGGCAACATGGCTATCGGCAAGCGCTCCAAACCCTCTTATGTGTACGCCATCATTGGCGTGAGCTTAGTGCTCTTCCTGCTGGGCACCCTCGGCTGGCTCGTCATTAATGGACGTTCCCTCACCCGCGAATTCAAAGAAAACATTACAGTCGTTACCGACTTTCACGACAATGTGCCTGCCGAAAAGACCACCGAACTGCAAGCCATTCTGGACCAGCAGCCCTTCACCAAACACACCCGGCTCATTTCAAAAGAGGAAGCCCTGAAGCTCCAAAGCCAGATAGAAGGTGAAAACATCGGCGAGTTTTTAGGCTACAATCCACTCTTTGCATCCATTGAGCTGAACGTCTATGCAGAATATGCCAACAAAGACAGCCTCGAAAAAATCCGAAAGTTCATCTTGCAGAGCAATGTAGTGCGCGAGGTCACCTACCCTACCCGGAATGTAGAGCAGATGAATGCCAACTTCCGCCGCATCAACATCATCCTCGGCGCAATCGCCTTACTATTGGTTTTTGCAGTCGTGGTTTTGATTGACAATACGGTGCGGCTGGCCATGTTTTCAAACCGCTTTCTGATTAAGACCATGCAGATGGTAGGCGCCAATCGCTTTTTTATTTCCCGGCCTTTCGACCGGCGCTCCATCATCAACGGGCTCATCAGCGGTATCATCGCCGTTGCCGGCTTATGGCTCCTGATGCAGTTTGCCGAAAGCCAATTGCCCGAACTCCGCAGCCTGCATGATACAAAACTCATCATCCTGCTCATGCTCAGTATGCTCATCCTCGGAGTGCTCATCTCCTGGCTCAGTACCCACCGCTCCGTTCTGAAATATTTAAAGATGAAGGTGGATGATTTGTATTGAGCATTTAGTCTCGTTCAGAAATGCCCATAAGCCTTTTCAATTCTAAGCTCAGGTGCATTCTAAAATCTAATTCAAATTTTT
Organism: Bacteroidota bacterium; assembly: GCA_018267625.1. Classification (GTDB taxonomy): domain Bacteria; phylum Bacteroidota; class Bacteroidia; order Chitinophagales; family Chitinophagaceae; genus UBA1952. The sequence continues at coordinate 85,151 of JAFDYC010000037.1, read as the reverse complement.
CGGGCCTCCCCAACGGCAAGCAACAACACCGCTCCGCTCCTGACTCAGATTTTCACCGAAGCCCCTAATATTGCCCTCACTATGGCCAAGTCCACTTCCCACACAGCCTATTCCAGCAGCACAGCAAAAAGCTCCATTTCCCGCAAGTCATCGGCTCCTTCTGCTCCGCGTGGCAATCAGGTCTTTCTGTTTGACAAGAGCAACTTCATCTGGATGGGCATCGGCATGGCTTGTATCATTCTAGGCTTCGCCTTAATGTCGGGCGGCAAAAGCCCGGACCCACACCAGTTTCTCTACGATGAGATATACTCTTTCCGCCGTATCACACTGGCACCCATCGTCATCCTGATCGGCTTTGGCATCGAGGCCTACGCCATCCTGATGCGCCCCAAAAAAGGCCCCGAAAAACAGGCTTAAGGCTTTCCTACCGCGGCAATACTTCATGCAGCAGCCTTCGGAACTCCTGCATTAGCTGCATTCTTCCCGTAATACTCATAGCCCCTTCGGGAAAGCCCTGTGTTGCTATCCTTTGTTTGCTGACACTTCTTAGACGATACCTTTAAAGGGCAAAAAAACCCATGCCTAATGGTGAAATATGCCCCAACTGGAACCTTGAACTCAGAAACTGGCTGCGCACCGCAAACCAGGTTTTCGTAAATCAGTTCAACGAAAATGCCATCAACAATGCAATCGCCGGTGCCCGAGGCCATTTCAATGATCATTGGTGCAAAGAGTTTATCACCATTGCCTGCGACCCCTTCGACCGGCGTATAGTCACCATCGAGCAAGGCGCACACCAGCCGGAAAACGCACGCGGTGGCGGCTTCAAACTGCACTTCACCGGTCGCGATAATGGTGGTTATGCCTTCCACTTCTATGTTCGTCAACTCATGACCGGCCAGCTCGAAGTGACCGAAATGTCCTACAATGACCACGGACTGAAACAGGTGCAACGAACCTAATCCCTCCGGCACATTACCACTCTGTGCCGGGACTAAAAAAGACATTGGAGCAGCCTCAAGATTTCAGGGCTGCTCTTTTTTTTTTTGTTACCAGCTCCAATTCACAACCCGGCATCCGTTGCGACGCTCCCTTCAGCAATAATTCACAGCTCAGCAGTTCCCGGAAAAGGCAAGGCTCCAGATGGCACGCAAAAAGCTAAATCCCTACACAGGCCCCGCCAGGTGCCATCCCGAAATACGTTCAGGGCAGGCTGCAACCGAAGCTCCATCAGGACGATGAAGCCAAAAAGAAGAGATCATAAAAAAAGAAGCTGCCCCTTGAGGCAACTTCTTATAGTTCGATCAAATGCTTGGCTTAACGCCGGAAGGGACTTGCACTATTTCCGCGTGGTTCTGCTCGTTCCGTACGTTCGGGCCTGGGGTTATCCATCCTCTGAGGGCGTTCGAAGCTAGGTGCCGGACGAGGAGCTTCCATTTGTTGCGGGCGCTGCATGTCGGGCATCCGTTCAAATGAAGGGCCAGAAGCGGGCGACTCCATGCGTTGCGGGCGTTGCACCTGCTGCGGCTGGCTGTTAAAGCCCCTGTCTATGTTCTGACGCTGCGGCTGCATGGGCGTTTCCTGGCGGGCTGGGCTATTCCAGTTGTTGTCGCGCTGAGCCGGCTGGCGCTGTTGGGGCACCTGCATGACCGGGTCCATCCTTGGACGTTCCTGGGCAGGCTCGCTGGGGCTTATTTGCCCCGCCTGGTTCCTCATGCCGGAACTCAGGTCCTGGCGGGTGGAACTTTGTTGTTGCAGGCTGTTATTCGGAGTATTCACCATGGGGCGGTTGCGGGCATCGGAGGAATTGATTGGGCCACGGGCGGCTTCGAAATTCCGGGGACGTTCCGTTTGCCTCGGACTGGCTTCGGCAATGTTCGGGCGGTACATGCTAAGGGTATTCCCACGCAGTTCTGCGCCCATAGGCCTGCCGGAATTGTTGATGGCTACTGGTGTAATGGTGCGTCCGGTGGCACGTTCCATATCGCCCCGGCGAGGCCCACTGATATACGTGTTGTGGTTATACACGTAGGTGTTGTTGATAATGGTAGTTTGCTGCACATAGCGCGGGTTGTAGCGTGGGCCATAGGTATAGTTCCGGAATCTTGGGTTAAGGATGTATTGCTGCGGCGTAAACACCCACCAATAGTCGGGCACGTAGTAACCACTGCCAAACGACATACTGATGCTGATACCAGGGCCTAAAGGAGCCCAGCCATAACAACCACCACCGGAACGCCAGCTCACCCAGGCAGGGCCCCACACATTGCCGGGAATCCAAATCCAGCCGTAATACGGGCTGTAGGTCCAACGGCCATAGTGGAAGGGGGCCCAGCCCCAGGGATATTCAGAATACCAGGTGTTGCCATATTCGGTGTTCACCCAATAGCCATTGCTGTAGTATGGGCGGAAGTCGTCACCGGCATCGGGCACCCACACATAGCCGTAGCTCGGGTCAGTAACCCATTGCCCATAGGGCGAGAGCTCATCGTAAAAGGTCTGATAGCTGCCACGGTCGCCATAGGTATCATCCGGATAACCTTGCGCCGTAGCACAACCAGTGGCTCCCAGGCTCAGGCAAAGGCCGAGGAACAGGAACCGAAGATTGGTGCGTAAGCGGGACATAATTCAAGGATTGAGTCTGTTTCTGGACTTGCAAAAGCATTTCCGGGAATTCTTAAAGAAATGTTAGGGTTTCGTTCGGCAAGTAGTGGTCGAAAAAAACCTGGCTATTAGGCCCAAGCAAAGAGCAGCATAGGGCTGGCCGAGGCTGAAAGCTATTGAACGATGATACCTTTTGTCAGCCTTCTCCGCCCAAGGAAAGGTTTTGGAAGTGTCCATTGCGCCGGATTCGGGCTTTCATGGCTTCCAGCTCCTGAATAACGGGCACCATGTTGCTGAGGTGGCGGCGCAGATATTCTAAGCGTTGTATCTCGGTGAAGATGCCCAGCAATTCATATTCCTGCTGTAGGCTCAGGCCCACGAGGTGGCCGAGGTCGTAGGAATTAAGGGCTCGGCCCTCCGGGAAACGGTCGCGCTCATTGAGCAACTCATAGAGGCGCTGCACTTCGGCAATAATCTTTTGCGCCAGCATACTTCTCCCTGTTTCGATCACATTATCCGGGTAAGTAACTATGGCGCCCGCATAGAGCTTTTCCGGTACTTCCTCTACGCGGTGCAGCACGCGAAACACAGAGAGGCCGCGTGTACGAATGTCCATCCTGCCATCTGGGTATTCTTTTACCAGTTCCGTCAATTCCATCAGCGTGCCCAGGTGTTGCAGGTCTTTCTCCATCACCGGGGGAATTCCGAAAGGTTTTTTCTCTTCAAGACATTCATGGATGAGCTGCCGGTAACGGGGTTCGAAGATGTGCAGGTTGAGCGCTTCGCCCGGGAAGACGACAATACGCAACGGAAATATGGGGATGAAATGGGTCAAGGAAAGGAACTATTGGATGTGATCCGATCGGTCGTTGCATCAAGCTGATTGTACTGCACCAGCAGGAAGATTAAAAATACACCGACCCCAAACTGTACTTCCAAAATAGCATCCACCATCAGCGGCACCAGCAGCATGCACCAGACAATCCTAAAGAAAGCAGCATCCCGGCCAGGTTTTGTGCGTAGAAGCGGCCAGAACAGCCAGAGCGTAAAGAGCAAGGCTGTGGGAATGCCTGCAGCCAGGGCGCAGGTGAGCCATTGGTTGTGGGGCCATAGTTGCTGTGCTTTCGCCACCTCCGGATACCACTGTGCATAACCCTTACCCATGGCATGCAGCACATCGCCTGAGCCCACACCGAACAATGGGTTTTTTGCAATTAGCCGCAAGGCGATATCATAAGAAAATAAACGGCCGGCATCGCTGTACACCCCCGTGCGCTCACCCGACTGAATTGCCCGCCAGGTGACCCAACTATAGCCTATACGTTCGCGAAGGGTAGGAATCGTTGCATAAGCCAGCACAAATAATCCGGCAATCAGCACCAGCACCAACAAGCCTTTGCGCCAGTCTTTCTTTAGCCAAAAAAAAGCCAGCCCCAGCATCAGTATATAGCAGGCAACCAGGCCGGTTTTGGCAGCCAGCACATGCAGGTAAAGAGCCAGAAGCAAAGCAGCAAAGCCCAGAACTATCCGCTCCCAGGCATTCGGAATCCTGGGTAGATAATAGACAATCCAGGCGATGCTCAGGGCCACGGCTGCCGAAAAAGAAATATGGTCATTCTCCATCGGTGTGGCCAACACATGGGCATACTTATACTGGTCAATCAGTCCATGCACATTTCCGTGCAGGAAAAAGCTCATTGTATAGCCCGCACCCGCCAGCATCATGGCTGCCAGTGCCCAGGTGTACACCCTGCCGTGCTGTGCAGAAAACCGGGGTAAAAACCCAAATGCCAGAGGCAATAACAGAAAGGGCAATTTCACCTGAAGATGGGCACTCCATTCTGCTTTGTCGGTGGTCCAAAACCAGGAAAGGGCATAAAGCGCAATCCAGCCCAGCCCCAGCAACCACCAGCGTTGCCGCAACCATTCTTTGGGATGAATACCCCACAAGGCCACAAGGCCAAACAGCATGATGCTAATAGAGGCAACCGAGCGGGAAACCAACATGCCGCCAATCATTGCCAGCAGGGTTATTAATGCAAGATTCAGGCGCAGGCCTGCAGGCAATTGGGGAAGTTTACTTTTGCTCACGCGCCTTCAGAAAGTTGCTACAAAAACGACCAAAGATATTTTTTAGTGCTCCCGCCCGACGTTCAGAAATTAGTAATAGGCCTTCGGGCGGGCGAGCAAAGGGCCTTGGCGCGTGCCATCACCCTTGTTGAAAATGACTTGCCTGGATCTCCCTTGTTGCTGCAATCACTGCTGCATGCTCAGGTGCCCAGATTGGTCGGCATTACCGGCCCGCCCGGAGCCGGAAAAAGCACTTTAGTGAATGCCCTTCTGAACATCTGGACCAACGAAGGAAAAAAAGTAGCCGTGCTGGCGGTAGATCCCAGTTCTCCATTTCATTTTGGCTCCTTGCTCGGCGACCGAATTCGTATGGCCCGTTTCTATGATCATCCGGATGTTTTCATTCGTTCGTTGGCCAGCCGGGGCGCTTTGGGCGGTTTACATCCCCGCATTTTTGAAATCGCAGATGTGGTCAAAGAAGCAGGCTACGATTATGTCTTGATTGAAACGGTGGGTGTAGGGCAAAGCGAAGTGGAAATTGCCGGACTGGCCGATTGCACCGTAGTGACCCTGGTGCCGGAGGCTGGCGATATGATTCAAACCATGAAAGCTGGCTTGCTCGAGATTGCAGATGTCTTTGTGGTGAACAAAGCCGACCGACCCGAAGCGGATAAACTCTGGCAAAACCTGCGCATCCTGGCACACCAAAAAGCTAATGGCGTCCCGGAAACACCCGTCCTGAAAACCATTGCCGGCAAAGAAGAAGGGGTGTCGGAACTGGCGGCAGCCATCACACATCAGCTCAATACCCAGAGCCACTTGACAGAGCGACAGCAATATTTTTTAGTTGAAAAAGTATATCGCCTGATCCAGTCTGAACGAATGAAGCCATTCAGTAAAAAAGCGCTGCTGCTGCAATTACAGGAAGCCATGCGCCAACCCAACTTTAATATCTATGTCTTCGCGCAACAAATGGTCGGATGAATGTGTCCGACCCCGCAAGGCCGGTTAGGGTGGATAAATTTGGGAGCCTGATTTTTTTATGCCCAGCCTGCTCACCTGGTACCATACGCTGCGCCACCTGAAGCCCCGGCAGTACGTGTATTTGCTTTGGCGGCCCTTAGCCATGGCTTGCTCGCGCAGGTGCAACGTGCACCGAAAAAATATAGAAGCAGCCCTGAGCAGAGACTTTATCCCGCTCAGGGAGCTGGAAACCAACCCTTGCTACAAACCCCATGAAAAAAGCTTTCGATTCTTGAATATCGAACAGGTTTTTGATGAAAAAACAGACTGGAATTTTCGGGGACATGGCTTGCTTTGGGCATACCACCTCAATTATTTCGAATGGCTCTACGATGAAGCACTAACTCCGGAAGAGCGTCTAGAAACCCTGCGTGATTATGCCTCTGCTCCAAGTCACCCTGTTGGCCATGATGCCTATCCCATTTCGCTCCGGACGATGTCCTGGATTCGTTTTTTACTACGATACGGAATCAGGGATGAAGCCTTGCTAGGGCAGTTGTTCGCCAATGCCGACTGGCTCTGCCGCTTTCCGGAATACCATCTTGACGGGAACCATCTTTTTGAAAATGCACTTGCATTGATCGCTTCTGGCAGTTTTTTTCAAAACGAACGCTTGTTTCACAAAGGCAGCCGTTTATTGACCGAATGCCTGCACACACAGGTCTTGCCCGATGGAGCACATGTGGAAGGGAGCCTCATGTATCATAGCCTCTTGTTGTGGCGCTGCCTACAGAGTGTCGAGCTGCTGCAGGCAATTCCAATACATGAAGAAAGAACCCTGCAGACCCTGCTCTGCGACAAAGCTGCGCAGATGCTGGGCTGGCTGGAAGCCATGAGCTTTTCAGATGGTACCTGGCCCTTGTTTCACGATTCGGCGGAAGGAATGGCACCGGCACTTGCTTCAATCCAGGCATATGCTGCGGCGTTGGGACTGAAGACCCCGGCCATGTTGCCCAAAGAGTCAGGCTACCGAATGTTTCGTGCCGGTGCCTTTGAATTGGCAATCAATGCAGCGCCGATTCAGCCCGCATACCAACCCGGCCACGCCCATGCCGATATCGCCAGTTTTTGCCTGTTTGTTCATGGGAAACCTATACTGGTAGATACGGGTGTGACCATTTATGAGCCCGGAGCCCGGCGAGCAGAAGAGCGTAGTTCGGCAGCACACAATACAGTGGCCATTGGTGGTCTGGACTCGTCCGAAATGTGGCGGACGTTTCGTGTTGGGCGCAGGGCGAAGTTGCTTTCGCTTCGCGAAGAAGAGCAAATGCTCGAGTTATGCTATGAACCCGCCCTGAATCCTGGCTGCAGGCACCTCCGACGTTTTCTATTACAAGAAGATAAACTGCGCATAGAAGATGAATTGACGGGTGCTGTTCCCGGGGAAAGCTGCGCCTACTTTCATTTTCACCCGCAAATCAGCCTACAAAAAGCAGCTGCGGATAAGTTGCTTACAGATGGGTTAGAAATAGATTGCTCTGGAGCATTCGTGATGTCTGAATTTCGTGTTTCTAAAGGCTTCAACCGAAGTGAAACAGCCCTTCGGGCAGCCATTTTATTCACAAACAGTTTATTTATTGAAATCAAAATAACGCGTTGGTGACTAAGTCATTTTTCTTTACGGAAGATAACGAGACATTGACGTTTACATTGTTCGGAAAGCCGCGTGTTCATTGCATTTTGCCCCCTCAATCCGTAGTTCACGGGTAATTATTAAATGCGAGATACGAATGGCAAATTATTCAGCTATCTTTGCGGCACCCTATAACTATGAAACTCTTAAAATGTATTTCTTAAACCCCTATGCTGCCTATTTCCTAGCCTTTTTTGCCGCACTAATTATCAGCCTGTTTTCCGTACCGAATATTATATATATCGCGAGACGGAAACACCTTGTTGATGTGCCCGACAATCACCGCAAGCTTCATGCTCGCGTAGTTCCCAATTTGGGGGGTGTAGGAATCTTTTTCGCCTTCTTCCTGGTTTCAGCATTACTCATCGAGCCATTAGGTTTCCTGAAGTGGAACTACCTCGCCGCGGCTTGCCTGGTGTTGTTTATCACCGGATTGAAGGACGATTTAGTCGCAATCAGCCCGACCAAGAAATTTATCGCACAGGCTATGGCAGCTACAATCACGGTTGTGTTTGCAGACGTGCGCTTGCATTCTTTAGGCGGCTTGTTTGGGATTTATGAACTACCCGATTCCATTGCCATCCCATTCTCTATTGTTGGATGCATTTTCGTGACGAATGCTTTCAACCTGCTAGATGGAATTGATGGGCTTGCCGGCACCATCGGTGTGTATATAACTGTGATGCTGGGGCTATTTCTGGCGGCTTATGGTCGGTTGAGTGAAGCAGTCATGGCCTTTGCAATGGCGGGAGCTTTAGTAGGCTTTCTACGTTTCAACTTAGCACCCGCCAAAATTTTTATGGGCGATACCGGCTCATTGATCATCGGCTTTGTCGTGTCTATGTTGAGTATTTTCTGCATCAACACTTATCATCCGGGAGGGACGATTGATGCCTTGGTTGGCTCTTCCTCTGCTGTCTTCCTGATTTCACTGGCTATCCTTTGCATCCCTGTATTTGACACTTTCCGGGTCTTTCTCTTGCGCATTGCCCGGGGGCATTCACCCTTTCATGCTGACCGGACCCACCTGCATCATTACCTGCTCGACTTGGGTCTGTCTCATACCCGGACAGTAGGCGTGATTTTAGCAGCAAATGTGGCAGTTACTGCTTTGGCCATTGGCTTGCAAGGCATTAATATCAATGCAGCTTTGGCTATTTTGTTAGTCTTTATGCTGGGGCTTTATGCCTTGCTGCTCTATTTGCGCAGGAGCCATGCTCAGCATTCCGCTGCAACTATCACTTCCCGATTTAAAACGAAACAAAGCGTCATCAACAAAGGAATTCGTCTTCCAGGAACTGTAGTTGCCGGAGGAGAAGTTGTATCCCTTGAATCAGAACAGGGTATCCTTTCAGAAGCGAATGCAGGATAAAACACTCCGGTATAAGAGGACGTATCTTTGCCGGCGTTTAAATCCTCCATTTTCATGTCCGACGCAAATTGGTTTGAGCGCTGGTTCGGCTCGCCATACTACAGTATCCTTTACCAGCATCGGGACGAATTGGAGGCTGAAGAGTTTGTAGCCAATCTAATCCGGTATTTTAATCCGCAACCAGGCAGCCGCATGTTTGACATTGCCTGTGGGGAAGGGCGATTTGCCATAGAACTGGCGGATCAGGGTTTTGACGTAACGGGCATCGACCTCTCGCACCGTAGCATCCTAAAAGCAAAGGAAAGCGAACAAGAAAACCTGCACTTCTATGTGCATGATATGCGGATGCCGCTTTACGTCAACTACTTCGACTACGCCTTCAATTTCTTCACTTCCTTCGGCTATTTCGCGTACATGCGCGACCATCAGCTCGCTGCAAAATCATTTGCCAAAGGGCTGAAAAAAGGCGGCACATTGGTATTGGACTACCTCAACAGCGAGCGCGCAATGCGCCGTATGAAAGCCGAAGATTCTATCACGAGGGAAGGCTACACCTTTCATATCCGAAAGCGCATTGAAGAAGGGCATTTTCTGAAAGAAATTTCTTTTACCGATGCCAATGGTCAAACACGCAATTACACAGAACGGGTTGCCGCATTTGGCCTGAACGATTTCGAACATTTATTTCAGAATGCCGGAATGACTTTAGCAGCCACTTTCGGAAATTATCACTTAGATGCCTTTGATGCCGACGAGTCACCCAGGCTGATAATGGTGTTTAAAAAATAGCGCTCATGAATGGCCTGGAAGCCTGGCTTATTGGTCTGGATTTTCAGCTTTGGCATTACCTGCATGTGCTCTGGCGCAGCCCAGTGCTTGATGCGCTGATGCCCTTTGCCCGAAACCAGTTTACCTGGGCGCCGCTCTATTTATTTCTCCTGGTATTCATGCCCTGGAATTTTGGCAAGCGGGGCTGGCTCTGGTGTCTCGGTTTCTTTCTCTGCTTTGTCGTGGCTGATAGTGTTTGTGGCTCGGTGCTCAAGCCTTGGATTCAGCGTGTCCGGCCCTGCAATGACCCCCGATTTTCAGGCTTGGTGCATTTGCTGGTACCGCGCAGCAGCGGCTGGAGTTTCCCTTCTAATCACGCAGCCAACCACTTCGCGCTGGGCAGCTTTATGGCCATTACGCTCGGTGTTCGGCTGCGGTGGTTTTGGCCATTGCCTATTGCCTGGGCCTTGTTGGTGTCCTATGCACAGGTGTACGTAGGCGTGCATTGGCCGGGCGACGTAATCGTTGGTGGAATTATTGGCTCAGCGATTGGCTTGCTGATGGGTACATTATTCAACCAAAAATGGTCTTTAGCTACCGTCCGCTGATGGCCTGATTGAACTCGTCTTTTGATGACTCAAAAGTGAAAGCATCTTCTAATTTCCAATAGTCACGGCGGTCGCTGGCACGGGTATAAGCCCATTTGGCAAACTCCAGTTTTGTAGATTCAAACGTCAGCCAGCCGAGCATTTGCCGAACCTGTGTCGTACTCACCATCCGGTCACTCAGGACTTGTTCCATGAGCTTTTCCTTGTCTTCATCCATCATGCGGCTTGCCACACGGCTGCGCAGGTCTTCCATGTCGCGGTCGCTGAAGCGCGGCGTGTAATAGTCATTTGAATTGTATCCTTCCCTGCCTCGTGGGTATGATCCATATCCTTCCCGATAGTCATGATCCGATTGCTCATTGAGTGGGTCGTAATCATTGGGGCGTCGATCCGATGTTCCGTTCCGGTTGCCATATCGGTCATAAGATTGATCCGTACGCAGCTCATCATTTGCTGCTACCGTGTGCAATTGCAGCCTACGCATCCGCACATCCACCACACCATCATTATAGGTGGCAGGGCTGAGGTTTAGCGTTGTTGTAATGATGCGGCGGAGCCGGGAGCGACGGCCATTATCCCTATAGACTTCTATTCGGTGCCGTCCTGGTTCGATACCATCGAGGGTGAGGGAGTTTGTGTTGCGGGCGATGAGTTGGCCATCCAGACTGATAGCGAGGTTGCTGCCATCACTGAGGCGCAGGCGCAATTCACTGATACGGTTGTCTTGGGCAGAAGCGCCCAGGCTGAATGCCACAAAAAGGAGGGTAAGAAGTTGTTTCATGGCTTTGAAATTTTTTGGGTGAACGAATGTTGCCTCAGCTATTTCAACCGGCGTGCCAAATACATTTTTTAGCCCTGAGAAAATTTTCATTTTTTAAAAATTACAGCAGGAAATCCAGCTCCCATTTTCGCGCTAGCGAAAGCAAAAAAAAATGCGGAAGCTATCAGCGGATACCGCCAAACAAGGCTGCTACTAATATGCCCGCAGATACTGCCGCGTTCAGCGATTCAGCACCGCCACCGCCTGGGATATGCACCTTGTGCGTAGCCCTTTGAAGCAATGCCGGATAAATACCGGTTGATTCATTTCCAATAAGCAGGGTTGCTGCCTTCTGTTTCGGGAATTGGGATATGGGAGTGCCTTGCAAGGCGGCAGCAAACACGGGCATTTGGCATTGCGCTAGGAAAGCCTCCAGCGAGGTTTCGTGCAAGGCTACCCGCAGGTGGGCGCCCATTCCTGCGGCAATCACTTTTGGGTTGAAAAAATTGGCGCAACCGGGCGAGCATACCACATGACCAATACCAAACCAATCGGCAATACGCAGGATGGAACCCAGATTCCCAGGGTCTTGCAGCCGGTCCAATGCTATGCACCATTCATGCTGCGGCAATGCGTATTGAAAATCAGGAAGAGCAACAACTAAGAGGGCATCATGGGGTGTTTTTTGTGTGGAAACCCTGGCTAGTTCATCCGGAGTTACTTCGTGAATGAGAGTCTCTGGATGTTGTTGCAGCAAGGCTTCCTGTTCCCGAAGCCAGGAAGAGGTGGCAAGGACATGGCAGATGTTTTTCCCCTGATGGAGCCATTCGCGGGACAGCTTGTCGCCTTCCACCAGGTAGCGATGCTGCTCTTGCCTTCCCTTCACAGAGCTTAGGGAACGAATATCTTTAACTTGCGACTTTGAGATCACCGGTGGCAAAGCTACCGGAACGCGCTTTGCTCCCGCCGCATGAAGTCATTCATTCGCCCGCTTGCCCTTGCTTGCTGCCGGCTATCTTTTGCAGGGGTATTGTTTTTAGGAGCTTGCAACACAACCCGCCATATTTCTGACAAGGACTGCCTGCTGCGGCGCAATAGCCTGCAATTGGCCAGCGACCGTACCCTTACCAACAAGGGAGAGCTTTCCGATGCACTCAGTTCTCTGATAATCCAAAAACCAAACACTTACTTCCTGGGTGTTTTTCCGTACAAAGTCTGGCTCTACAACGGGCGTTACAAGCGCTATCAGCGAGACACGGCTGCAGAGAAGTTTCAGTTGAAGATTAAAACGGTCGAGCGGCCGGTTATTTACGACAGCATCCTTGCTGAAAAAAGCAAACAGCATATGCAAGGATATCTCTTTAACCAGGGGTATTTCTATGCGGAAGTGAACGACACTATGGTGTGTAAGCGACGTAAAGCGACCGTACGCTATTCCGTCAAAACGGGGCTGAGGTATCTTATCAACCGAATCAGTTTAGATGCTGATGACAGTGCTGTTCGAGCTATTGTAGAAGCCAGCATGCTGCAAAGCCCTTTAAAGAGCGGCACCCCCTTTGCCATGTCCATAGCCGATGAAGAGCGAACCCGGATTGCGAACGTGCTTCAAAACCACGGCTATTTCAAATTCAGTTCGGAGTTCGTGCATATAGAGGCAGACACATTCAACAAAAGCTTGCTGCACGACGTAGAAAACCCTTTTGAAAGTGCCCTCAACTTTTTAGCGCAGCAGCAGGCCGGCAGAAAGCCAACCGTGGACCTTACCATTCGCATCCGTGCCGAAAACGTGCGGGATGCATACAAACGTTTTAAGATTGGAAGCTTGCATGTATATCCTGATTTTGTGAGCCGGGCAGATATTCATGACTCCACGATGGAAGAGCATATGCTGGACGGCGCCGTGTTTCGGTATCATCATTACTATGTGCACGACCGGGTGTTGCTGAACCAGATTTTCCTTCGCCCCGGCCAGCTCTTTACTCAAGACGATTACGACCAAAGCATCACAAAGCTGAATGGGCTGGGCTTGTTTCAGTATGTGCAGCTATATGTCCGGGAAGACTCAACATTGCCGGCAGACCGGTCTTTACGAGTGACGGTGCTGATGAGCCCTGTGAAACGATATGACGTTTCTGTGGGCCTGGATGTGACGCATGGACAGACCTACAGCCTGGGCAGCAGTATCGGCCTCAACTATCGAAACCGCAACCTGGGCCGGGGAGGTAATCTGCTCAGTATTTCCCTGAATGGAGGTGTGGAACTGGGTTATGATTCCATTGCCAGCAAATCATTCCTGGACCGGTTTTACCTGCTTTCCCGAAACGTGGGCATCAATGCGACCATTGATTTTCCCAAGTTTATTGCACCGAATTTTTTAGGAAAAATTATTCGCCCCAACCAGACACATACCCTGCTGGGAATCGGCAGCAGCCTGTTAGACCGGGTGAATTATTTCACACTCATCAACACCGCGCTGAGCCTGGGTTACAATTGGAAACAAGACAGCAAGAAAAGCTGGGATTTTTCGCCGCTATTCGTCAATGTATTACGCTTGCCTTACCGTTCAGGTTCTTTTCAAGACCTTCTCAATTCAAATGCATACCTCCGCAACACTTATCAGGAAATATTGATCGAGGGGGAGAATTTGTACTTCACCTTTTCAAATCAAAATGACCCAATAGCAAGAAGGCACTATAGCTATGTGCACACGGGAATAGAAGAAGCAGGAGCTTTATTGGGCTTAGTGAATGCCGCTATTGACCTGAACCATTCGCTGGGCCTCCGCTATTCGCAATATGCCCGTTTTGAATTGGATGCCCGTCATTACATTCGGCGGCATCATTCGATGCTGGCAACCCGTTTTTTTTCCGGAGTGGGCATCCCGTATGATAAAAGCTCTGTGCTGCCCTACGTGAAGCAATACTTTGTAGGTGGCCCCTACAGCCTTCGGGGATGGCGTGTGCGGCAATTAGGTCCCGGTTCCTATCAGGACACCAGCACCAATGCGGATGTATCGTTTATTGACCGTACCGGTGACATCAAGCTAGAGGCAAATGCAGAATTCCGCTTTGATATGATTCCGCTTTTTGGCGGCTCATTACACATCAACGGAGCCATCTTCCTGGATGCAGGAAATATCTGGCTGGCCAAGCCTTCTAATGATTACCCCGGGGGGGAATTCCGGCTTAGTGAACTGGGGCATGATTTGGCAATAAATACCGGCTTCGGTTTGCGGGTAGATATTGCCAGCCTCTTTGTCATCCGGGCGGATTGGGGCATCCCGATTAAAGCGCCCAACTATGCACAGAACGGGGGCTGGGTCTTTGACCAGATTCGACCGGGAGACCGCAACTGGCGTGCTCGTTACCTGATGCCCGTAGTGGCCATTGGCTATCCTTTCTGATACTTTCTGAATCGATCCTAGGCTTCGAATAATATTCAGACTGATAATCCGTTTTTGGGCACAACATGCTCCTTGCCTAAGCTGCCGATAACAAGCCGGATAAAGATGTAAACAGACATGGTATATTAAATTCGCTGTGCCCTTACCACTTCCTCTATACCCGGACTATGAAGCGACTGCTCTTTTCTCTTTGTTGTGTAAGTCTGTTTGGCTCTCTGGTTCATGCGCAACAGAGGGTGTATGTAAATGAGTACCTCAACATCGGCGTGGGAGGCAGGGCGCTGGCTATGGGCGGTTCTGTAGCTGCCAGCAGCAATGATGTGACTTCCGGCTACTGGAACCCGGCCGGCCTGATGCTCGTCCAGCCAGACCTTCAGGTAGGGCTCATGCATGCAGAATATTTCGCCGGTAATTCAAAATATGATTATGCCGGACTGGCAATGCCTCTGAAAGGGAAAGACCGTTGCCTGGGCATTTCCGCCTTTCGTTTTGCAACGGATGATATCGCCTACACTATAGACTATGTGCAGCCGGATGGCTCCTTCGATGATTCCAAATTGAAATCTATTTCCGCCGGCGATTATGCTTTTTTAGTTTCTTATGCGCAGGCACTCAAGCCCGGCCACCGTTTACAAACACGCTTGGGCGCAAACCTGAAAGTGCTGTATCGCCATATCGGATCGATGGCTAATGCCTGGGGTGCCGGCCTCGACCTGGGCCTGCAAAGCAGCCTGGGGCGCTGGCGCTTTGGCATCAGCGCCAAAGACATTACTACTACCGTAACGGCCTGGAGTTTCCACCTGACCGACCAGGAAAAAGCGGTGTTTGGACAAACAGGAAATGAGATTCCGGTAAAGTCATATGAGGTCATGAAACCCCGGTTTATCCTGGGAATTGGGCGGTATTTCACCAAGCCGGATAGCAAGCTGCAACTGCTGGCGGAACTGAATGCCGACCTGACCACTGATGGAAGACGAAACACCCTCGTGAGCAATGCTGACCTCAGCTTAGACCCCCATGCCGGCCTGGAAATTTCGTACAAGGGCATTGTGTATTTACGGCTCGGCGTTTCCAATTTTCAGCGTGTGCTGGACGACCGAGACAGCAACAATGTGCAGCAATTCACGCTCTGGCAACCCTCTGCCGGTATTGGCCTTCGCATAGCTGGCCTGATGGTGGACTATGCCTACACTTCGTTGCAAACACAAAGCAATCCTTTGTTTTCCCACATCGTGTCGGCCCGCTTAGACATCTTCAAAGGGAAACATCATGCCCGGCAGGAAGCTGCTATTCCTGCCCAGGCAACACCCGTTGAAACTCCTGCCAGCGGCGCTCCAATCCTTCGCTAAACCTATCCCGTAGTAATTGATTTCTTTATTATGAAAACGCGATTGATTTTCCTGTTGTTGTTTCTTTTGGGCTTACCCGGAATCCGGATTTGGGCTCAGTCAGGCCCTTATGGCAATGAGTGGATTGACTACAGCAAAACCTACTACAAATTCAAGGTAGGCAGCAGCGGTTTCTTCCGGATATACCGTTCTACATTGAATGCCGCAGGCCTGCCTACCCAGGTTGTGGGTTCTAATTTCATGTTGTTCCGGGATGGGAAAGAGCTGCCGGTGTATGTATCGGCAGAAACGATGTTGCCGAATGATTATATCCAGTTTTGGGGCGATGGCCCGGACGGCTCTTTGGACCAGGAGCTTTACCAAAATCCCAATGACCAGCCCAATGACCAACTTTCTTTATTTACTGATTCTGCCAGTTATTTCCTCTGTTATGATAATGGAAACAACCATTTGCGCTTTGCTTCTATTCCAAATAATATTCCTGTAACACCTCCGGCAGCAGCACCTTATTGCCTGGCTACCGTCCGCTATTCGGCTACCAACACCTGGATGCCCGGGCCAAGCTATGCAGGAAGTATTGACCTATGGTCTCCGTCTTTTGATGCAGGCGAAGGTTATATCAACGGGAAGTATGGCATTAGCTCGGTGCCGAGTATCAACCTGGCAACACCCAATCTGGTGCCGGGTGTCAACGGGCAATTGAATGCTTCCGTTATCGTTCGGTCTTTCGATTATACCCACCAGCTAAACCTGTTGTTTAACGGTTCGCAACTCGCAACCGCTTCAGCAGGTGTGGCAGAGGCAAAGCATTTTAGCCTGAGCGTGCCGGCGGCTTCGCTTACTGGCAATAACCAACTGAAGTTTCAAGCCAGTTCATTCACTTCAAACGGCAACCCTTCTCCATATGATTATTTCGGTATTTCAGGTGCTTCGCTGGAATACCCCCGCAACTTCGACATGAGCGGACTGCAACAGGCCCGGTTCTCTTTGCCTGCAACAGGATCTGCGCAGTATCTCGAATTTAGCAACCTCGGTGCTGCCCGGCTGTTTGATATCACCAATCAAAAATGGTATGCAGGGAATACAGCTATTGCCGGAAAAACCCGATTCTATCTTGACCCATCCGTAACGACCCGCGACTTCTGTGTCCTAAGTGATGCAGCAACCGGCATCCCGGCGTTGAGCCCACTAAAAGAATTTCAGTTTACAAACTGGAATGCACAGCAAGGGAATTACATTATCATCAGCCACCCCGACCTGATGCGTGTTTCGAACGGCAGAAATTATGTGGATGATTATGCACAATACAGGCATTCCGCTACTGGCGGAAACTGGCAGGTGCAGGTGGCCGATATTACTGAGCTGTATGATGAATTTGCCTATGGCCAGGATTTGCATCCCTTAGCCATCCAGCGCTTCCTTCATTTTGCTTATGACAATTGGAGTATCCGGCCTGAAGAAGTCTTTTTGATTGGGAGGGGCATCTTATACACACAACGAAAGTCTTACGCTGCCAATCGCAGTACCTATCCTTTTCCTGTGGTTCCAACTTATGGCATTCCGGGCTCCGACTTAAATTTTGTCATGTTCAATGGGGTGCATCAGCCGCGCATCGGCATCGGCCGTTTGTCTGTTTGGACACCTGATGAAATTGGGGTGTACCTCGATAAAGTAAAATCCGTGGAGCAGCAATCTGCTCCTGCTGCTTTCCCCAGCGTTGCTTCTGAAATGTGGAAGAAAAGGGTGATGCACCTGATTGGTACCGGCAGCGATGAAATCAGCCAGCAAGTGATGCCGACCATGATTGAAGGAGCTAAAATATTGGCAGACACCTTCACGGGAAGGCATACCTACACCTTTGCTAAAGGCTCCTCCGCACAGATTGAACAAGTGAATGCCCTGCTTGTAGATTCATTGCTACGGGGTGGGCTTTCACAAATCAGCTTTTATGGGCATGGCTCACCCGTACTTCTGGATTATGAACTGCCTCCTTTGAATTCGTACAACAATTCCGGCAGGGTCATCAATTTTCTGGCTTTAGGTTGCGATGTCTCTCAGATGTTTGACATCACCATCAACCGGACGATCACCGAAAACTATATTCTGTCGCCCAACTCAGGTGCACTCACCATGCTCGCAAGCTGCAACTTAAGCTTCGTGGGTTTTGACGATTATTATCTCTACGCATACTATCGCAGTGTTGCCAGCAAAAACTACGGGGGCACCATGGGCACGCATGCCAATTTCGCCTATGACAGTGTCACGAACAACTATATTGTAAACACCGGCAGCAGCTATCCCAATAGCTATTCTACCCAGCTCGAATCTATTATTCTGGCCGGTGATCCTGCTGTACGATTTCCATCTCCTTCAAAGCCGGATTTTTTCCTGGCAGACTATAACCTCGCTGCGGTGCCCGGGAATGTGAGCACTTCTATGGACAGCTTTGGATTGCGTGTTGAGAGTTACAATTTGGGGAAAGCAGTTCCGGACACGGTCCTTGTCCGGGTAGAACATACAAACCCTGCCGGCGCAACCTCTGTTATCGCGAGCTACACGATTCCCAATTTGTTTTTCAGCGATACCAGCTTGATAAAAATTCCCGTCAATAAGATTGCGGACCTGGGGCTGAACAAATACAAAGTCACCATTGACGCTGCCGATAAGTATGATGAAGTCAGCGAAATGAACAACACGGCCAACCTGCAACTCTTCATCTATTCCGACAACTTAGTTCCTGTCTATCCTAAAGAGTTTGCCATCGTCCACAATCAGGGGCTCACCTTAAAAGCTTCGATCCTCAATGCCTTCCGGGGGCCGGCAAACTATCGGATTGAGATGGATACCACCATCCTCTTCAACAGCCCCCTCAAAGTGAGCACCCGTATTAACAGTGCCGGAGGAGTGGTGAAATGGAAACCGGATGTCCAATACCGGGATAGTGTTGTTTATTACTGGCGCACGGCCCTTGATAGCCCCGCAAATGATTTACGCTGGAGCAATAGTTCTTTTGTTTATCTCGATAAAGGCAGTGAAGGCTGGAACCAAAGCCACTTCTTCCAATACCAAAGAGACTATCCTCAAGGTCTTGATCTGGACTCTGACCGCGTCTTTCATTTCCCCCTGGTAGGCAATAGCCTGGAGGTGAAAAATATCGTGCTGTGTTGGGATGGGAACTGCAATTCTACAGCCAATGACATGCAGACTTTCTACAACAACTCGCGTATCGAACAATCCTCACATTCCGGTGTCTGGAATGCACTGAGCATCCTTGTCATTGACCCGGCTACAGCGCGCATCTGGATGAATTCTCCCAGCACTACCTATGGCAGTACCCCACCCCGTCCCGATGGTACCGGCTCCTGGTCCAGGCAGTTCAATTTGGCCAGTCAGGCCGGGCGCATTGCCGCCGCCCGCTTTATAGATACTATTCCCGATGGGGACTACATCGTTGTAAAAAATGCCTTTTGGCATGGCATCTCTTCTCCCATTTATTGTATCCCTGCCTGGAAAGCAGACACGACCGTTACCGGCCCGGGGCGCTCGCTCTACAATTCGCTTTACAATCTGGGCTTCACAAAAATTGACTCCTTCTATCGCGAACGGGTGTTCATCTTCATGTGTCGGAAAAACACCCCTTCATTCCCCATATACCAGGCAGTAACCGACAACTTAAGTGACATACTCCGCTTAGATTATACCATAGAGGCACCGGCCCCGAGCGGCCAGTATCGAAGCACGGTTATTGGCCCTGCCAAATCCTGGCAAGAGCTGAAATGGAAAACCTTTCCCCTCGACACCGCTGGCATAAATGACACGGCTACAATCGCTGTTATCGGTGTAGATAAACAGGGCAACGAAACCACCCTGATGCCTGATGTTACGGGCGACACTTCTCTCAGCAACATCTCTGTCCAGCAATATCCCTACCTCCGTTTGCTCTGGACCAGCAAAGATTCCATCAGCCTGACCAGTCCCCAACTTGCCTATTGGCGGGTGCTTTATCAACCAGTCCCTGAAGCGGCTCTTAACCCAGCCTCCTTCCTGTCATACAGTGATTCGGTCTCTGCCGGTCAAACTCAGAATTTCTCTACTGCAATTGAAAATCTCACAGACCTCCCGATGGACAGTATGCTGGTGCGCTACCGGATTGTGGGGGCAAACGGCACCACGCACAACCTAGCCGACATACGCTATAAACCTTTGGCGGCACTCGATACAATTCATGTTCAATACAGTTTCGACCCTTCAGACTATCCCGGCAGCAACCTTCTCTTCGTGGAAGCAAACCCGGATGATGACCAGCCCGAACAATACCACCCCAACAACCTCGGATACCTGCCTTTCCGCGTAGGAATTGACACCCGCAACCCCTTGCTCGATGTGACCTTCGATGGCATTCACATCCTCAATGGCGATATCGTCTCTGCAAAACCATTTATCAAGGTCATGCTCAAAGACGAAAACAAATTTCAAGCACTCAACGACACAAGCATGTTGCAGCTATCCCTGCGTACACCTGCTGATTCATTCGGTGGCAATGCACAACCCATTCCTTTTGATGGGCAAACCTGCCGCTTCATACCGGCAAACCCAGGCGGCACCAACGAAGCTTACATAGAATACCGGCCCACGCTCAGCCAGGATGGAACTTACCAACTAGTAGTAAGCGGCCACGACAGAGCCGGTAACATCGCCGGTGGCACCTCCGGCAATATCGGTAGCTCTGATTACAAAATCAGCTTCACCGTGGACAACAAACCCAGCATTACCCGGCTATTGAATTACCCCAATCCATTCTCCACCGCCACTGCATTTGTGTTCACCCTTACGGGCTCCCAAATCCCATCGCAGCTTAAGATTCAAATCCTCACCGTCACCGGCAAAGTGGTCCGCGAAATCACCCGTGCCGAACTAGGCCCCCTGCACATCGGACGCAACATCACAGAATACAAATGGGATGGCCGTGACCAATACGGCCAGCTTCTTGGCAACGGTGTGTACCTCTACCGGGTCGTAACCATGCTCAATGGGCAGGATGTAGATATCCGCACGGATGATGCCAACACCCAAAAACGAGGCGGCGGTATTGACCGCTTCTTCCACAACGGCTGGGGCAAGATGTACATCATGCGATAGTCTGGGAAAGGCTCATTGGATTGAAATTTTTTTTGTGGTCAGCAGTTGCCCTCTCATCGGCTTTTTCGGCGATGGCACCGTTCAGGGCTATTACTACTATTGAGCCGCCTGGCAGCTTCTATTTCCCGTTATTGCTAAGCATTTTCTTGCACATCTTCCCAAAACGCCCTGCGAGATAAAAAGCTGAAAACTCTATCCCAAATCCCGTTTTATTTTTCCCAAAAGCGCCTTACCTTGCCCGACAGTTATTTTTTAACAATCGGCTGATGAAACGACTGCTATACTCATTGCTCCTGATTGGAGCACTCCCTCTGTCTGCTGCAGCGCAAATGCACCACGAAATAGGCCTCATGGCCGGCGTGGCCAACTACTACGGCGACTTGCAGACGAAACTTCCAGCCAGCTATGGCTACAAACCAATGGGAGGTATCGTGTACAAGTATTTCATGTCGCCGCATGTAGGCCTTCGTTTCGGAGCCTCATTTGCCCAGCTTACCGCCGCAGACTCTCTTTCCGATATTCCCGTCAACAAAGCCCGTAATTTGAGTTTTGCTACAAACCTCTTTGAGATTCACGGCGGCCTCGAAATCAACCTCCTGCCCGTAGATGTGGACCGCATGAAAGTGTCCCCCTATGTGTTCGGTGGCATTGCACTCTTCTACTCCAATCCCTACACCACAGCGCCCAACGGCGATAAAGTATTCCTGCGCCCCCTCAGCACAGAAGGTCAAGGTCTTTATCAATACCCGGACCGCAAGGAATACAAACTCGTAAACGTAGCTTTCCCTATTGGGGGTGGCCTCAAATTCTTTATCGGGAAAACACTGATGGTAACCACTGAAGTAGGCCTTCGCTACACCAGCACCGATTACCTGGACGATGTCAGCCGCTCTTACGTCAACATGGACACACTTACGGCCTTCCGCGGTGCTCAGGCAGCGGCACTTTCTTTCCGCGGCTCTGAAGTGCCTGGCTGGGACGGTGCCTACCCGGACTATACCCATCAGCGAGGCGATTTTAAGGGCAACGACTGGTATTATTTTGCCGGCCTCAATGTGAATGTTTATCTCTCTGCCTTAGGCAATATCAAGGAATACATCCAGACTAAATGCCCCACCTGGTTTCCGGGACGGGCTAAGAACTACTACCGATAAAGAACGGTATTGCTTCAACCCAACTCTTTTTTTTTCCGCTGCCTCCGGGCGGCGGTTTTTTTTGCAATTCCGGCTTTCAGATTCTTCCTTTTATCATCATTCTGCCTACCGGATTGTTCCCAAAATCATACGGGATATAAGCTAATGAAGGCATGGGCCGGGTGATGATCAGGTTCGCTGTTTTGCCAACGGCAATTGTTCCAAGTTGCGTACTGAGTTCTATGGCTGCAGCACCGTTAAGGGTAACCGCCTGAATAGCTTCTTCCGGCAGCATTTTCATTTGGGTACAGGCGATATTCAGCAGCAAGGGTACATTCCCACTGGGGCAACTTCCGGGGTTGTAGTCCGTTGCCAGGCAGACCGGCAACCCGGCATCAATCATTTGACGCGCAGGCTGATAATGCATCCCCAGGAAATATGCAGCACCGGGTAGTAAAGTGGGAATGGTGTCTGAATGCTTCAAAGCTTCCAGCTCGGGTTCTGCCACGCATTCCAGATGATCTACTGAGATGGCGCCATGTCGGATGCCCACTTGTACGCCGCCACTATTATGCAGTTGGTTGGCATGAATCTTCGGCTTCAGGCCCCGGAGGGCTGCGGCATCCAGCAATCGCGAGGTATCATCCACACTGAAAAACCCTTCTTCACAAAACACATCCATATAGTCCGCCAGGCCTTCATCGGCCACCCGGGGCAGCATCTCATCAATGATCAATTTCACATACGCCTCTTTGTTGTTTCGGTAGCTTGCCGGATACGCATGAGCAGCGAGGAAAGAAGCCCGGATAGGAATGGGCAGAGTCTCCCGCAGCCTTCGGATGACCCGAAGCATTTTGAGCTCGGATTCTGTATTCAATCCGTAGCCGCTTTTGATTTCGAGGGCCCCTGTGCCTTGCGCCATCACCTGATGCACCCGATGTAATGCCGCATCGAAGAGTGCTTCTTCATCTGCTTCATTCAACTTATTTGCTGAGTTGAGAATGCCGCCGCCTCTTGCTGCAATTTCTGCATAGCTCAGCCCACGAATTCGATCCACAAATTCTCCATCACGGGCTGCGGCAAAGACAATATGAGTATGCGAATCACACCAGGCCGGCAGCACGATACTACCACTCGCATCTATCTGTGTATCGGCATGAAAATCGGGTAGTGCATCCATCGTCCCGAAGCCTGTGATCAGGCCACCTTCTGCCAGCACCCAAGCATCCTTCAGGCAGCGCATCGAGGCCATGTCAGCACCAGATACCACCCTGCGGCGATCACCATTTTCTATGCCGGCAAGTAAGTGGATATTGGTTATCAGGCTGCGCATAAAAAGAAGGAAGGTTATTTATGAATGCAGCAAAAGTCGGGCTTGGAGCCGCTGTAGTCTTGAGTCAATTTTCAATGAGCTGAAAATATTTCAGCTACTGATGAAGTTGATGGAAACAGCAAGCAGGAAAATTTCTTAGAGAAACGCACTGCTGAAATGGAAGGGCAACAGTAAACTGGCATCTTTCACATAAAGCACTTCGCCTGCTGGCGAACACATATACACGGCAATCGGTCTTCCCTGGTGTAGCTGTGCTTCCAGAATACTTTGCCGGCAAATACCACAGGGCGACAAGGGCTGATTCCCCGTACCGGAATGGGGCAAGTAGCTTATGGCTAAGGCCAATATTGTTTCGCTACCATTCAGATTGTGCTTTGCCAGGGCTGCTCGCTCCGCACAAATACCTGCCGGGAAAGAAGCATTTTCCTGGTTCGCTGCACGCAGTGTTGTACCATCACTCAATAATATGGCGGCTCCTACTTTGAAATGAGAATATGGAGCGTAGGCTGTAGCCCGGGCGGTTTCTGCCGCCTGAATCAGCATTTGAATTTCGGCAGGGAGTTGCGCTACCGGGCAGCGCTCAAAGGAGAAACTGAATTGAGGCATGCGTTCGATGGATGACGGTGCTTACTGAATGGAGCGATGAAAATGTACGGCAGCCTCAGAAAATAACCTCTCATTTCGGCATAATGTCAAAAGATGAAAGCGGCTATACACACGACCCTTTCCTGTTTCAAGCTTTCATTCGGCAGTACAGCTAAAGAAGCAAACAGGAAAACAGGTACTTCTATCGAGGGCCATTCTGATTAATTCATCCGAAGGGCGGCTGCATAACCTGCCAGGCAAAACACCAGACCAATTCCTATGCTGGCGATAAGATACGCTGCTGCTTTCAGGCTCATCCCTTCCTGTGTGAGCACGATACTTTCTAAAGCGAAACTTGAAAACGTAGTGAAGCCCCCGCATAATCCGGTGCCTAAAAGAAACCAGCCCGTCCGCCGGAGCCAGTGATTTCCCGGCATCATTCCGGCCAACAAGCCTATGAGAAAACAACCGGCGATGTTGGTCAGGAAGGTAGACCAGGGAAAGCCATGCATCCCGCGGGGCAGCAACCAGCTAATCCCATAGCGCAACATACTTCCCGCGGCACCTCCAATTCCTACCAGCAGAAAATTTCTAAGCATGGGATGAGCTGCTTATAGGAATTACTGAACGTTCTGCGACAAGAAATTGCTCAAAATTTGGTTGAATTCGACGGGTACTTCCATCATAGGTGCGTGGCCACATTTATCAATCCAATGCAGCTCACTTTTAGGCAGGAGCTTGTGAAATTCTTCTGCGACCATGGGTGGTGTAATGGTATCATTACGGCCCCAGATTAGACAGGCAGGCACCTGAATATCTTTAAGCTCTTCCCCCAGGTTGTGACGGATGGCACTCTTGGCCAGTGAAATAATTTTAATTGCTTTCAGGCGGTTGTTGACGATTTCAAACACTTCGTCCACCAGCTCCTTCGTGGCCACTTTAGGGTCATAGAAGGTAAGCTCGGTTTTCTTGCGGATAAACTCTCTGTCGCCGCGTTTGGGATAGGTTTCTCCCATTCCATTTTCAAACAAACCAGAAGAGCCGGTGAGGATGATGGTTTTCACCTTTGCCTGATTCTTCAACGTATAAACAAGCCCTACATGGCCACCCAAGGAATTACCCAGCAGATGTACCCGATCCAGCCCGCGGGCCTCAATGAATTTGGCTACATGTTTGGCTAAGCCTCCTACGGAAGTGTCTAAAATATTCAGGTCGAACAGGGGCAAGAGGGGGATAACTACCCGATAGCTGCTTTTAAAATTTTCGATAAGATCCTGAAAATTGGACAAGGCGCCAAAGAGGCCATGAAGCAGTACGAGTGGCTCACCTTCGCCTTCTTCTACATACTTAAACTTGCCCAGACTCTTTATTTCGTAATTCATCTCCGTTTATCCCGTAATGCCGCTAAAGTAAGTGCTTTTAAGAAAGCTTCCACTGAGGATACTCAATGCTGAGGAGGCGGACGCACTCCTACTTTTGACGTTATGTTGCAAACCGACTTTCTGGTCATAGGCTCGGGCATTGCCGGGCTGAGTTTTGCTTTAAAGACCGCCCGCCGATTTCCTGAAAAAAACATCAGCATCCTCACCAAGGCAGCCACAGACGAAACGAACACGAAGTATGCGCAGGGTGGTATTGCCGTTGTCAATGACCTGGAGCACGATTCATTTAAAAAACATATTGACGACACCCTCATCGCCGGCGATGGACTTTGCGATGAACGTATTGTGCGCATGGTGGTGGAAGAAGGGCCTCAACGTGTTGCTGAAATCGTAGGCTGGGGTGCCCGTTTCGACAAGACGCCGGCGGGCGACTATATGCGCGGGCGCGAAGGAGGGCATTCTGAATTCCGCATCCTGCACCACAAGGATTTTACCGGCTTCGAAATGGAGCGTGCCTTGATTGATGCCGTGCGGCAATGCCCCAATATCAGCATCCACAACCATTGGTTTGTGGTGGACTTAATCACCCAGCACCACCTTGGCTACCTCGTCACCAAAGCCACTCCAGATATTGAATGTTTTGGCGTCTATGCCCTCAATCTGCACAGCTTTGCCATCGAAAAAATCCTCGCCCCCATTACGGTGATGGCTACCGGCGGCACCGGCCAGGCCTACCGCAGCACCACCAATCCACGCATCGCAACCGGTGATGGCATTGCCATGGCATATCGCGCAAAAGCCCGGGTAGAGAATATGGAGTTTATTCAGTTTCACCCGACGGCGCTCTACGAAGCAGGCGTCTCTCCTTCCTTCCTGATCACCGAAGCTGTGCGCGGCGATGGCGGCATCCTGCGCAATAAGGAAGGAGTAGCTTTTATGGAGCAATATGATGCCCGCCGCGACCTGGCGCCAAGGGATGTGGTTGCCCGTGCAATTGACAACGAAATGAAACGCGGCGGCACCGAACATGTCTTCCTCGATTGCCGGCACATGAACCCTGAAAAATTTCTGGAGCATTTCCCGAGCATACACGCAAAATGCCTCAGCATCGGTATTGACGTGGCCGTGCAGATGATTCCGGTGGCACCGGCAGCACACTATTGTTGCGGCGGTATCCAGGTAGATGAAATGGGACGCACTTCCATACGGCATCTTTATGCCTGCGGTGAATGTTCCTCCACAGGTTTGCATGGTGCCAATCGCCTTGCTTCCAACTCGCTGCTCGAGGCATTGGTGTTTGCTCACCGCTGTGCAGAAGATGCAGCAGAAGCTCTGAAAACAACGCAGGTGCGGGTAGATGTGCCCGACTGGAATGCTTCCGGCACCGCCGAGCCGAAAGAAATGATTCTGATCACTCAAAGCCTGAAAGAACTGCAAAGCCTGATGAGCGACTATGTTGGCATTGTGCGGAATGACGTGCGCCTCGCCCGGGCTATGCGCCGGCTTGATTTAATTTTTGAAGAAACCGAAGCCTTGTATCGCAATACCGTGATTTCCCCACAACTGATGGAACTACGCAACCTGATCACGATAGGCTACCTGATTGTGAAAGGGGCTTCATTTAGAAAAGAAAGCAGGGGCTTGCATTACACCACCGACTATCCTGGCAAAAGCCCCCGCTTGCAGGATGTGGTGCTTTGAGTTTATTATGGTGTGTATCCGCAGTGCGGTTCAGCCTATTTTGAGCGATGTCATCGTCAGCGAGCCTGCTATGGCCTTATCGTTGAAGATTCGAACAGGCTCCCCTTTTTCCTGCAAGGCCAAGGCGTAAAGCATGGGTAGGTAATGTTCCGGGGTAGGTATGGCTAAGTCAAAAGATTTTCCCTGGGCGCGAAAATGGATGAGTCCCTGGCTATTGCCATCCAAAATAAACGCCTTCATTTTCGCACTTGCTTCCAGCGCCCAGTCGTAGCCATAGCCTGCATCCTCAAGTCGATCCCAGGCCACCATCCGCAGGTTGTGCACCATATTGCCGCTGCCGATGATGAGTACTCCTTTTCTGCGCAGCAGGGATAAGTCTTTGGCCAGGTCAAAATGATGCTGGGGCAACTGGTAGGCATCTAAGCTCATTTGAATGAGGGGCACGTCTGCTTTCGGGTATAGATGCCTGATGACGCTCCAGGCTCCGTGGTCGAAGCCCCAGCTTTGGTCGAGGCCTATTTCCGTGTGTTGAATTATTGCTTTTGTTTCCCGGGCTAATTCAGGACTGCCCGGTGCAGGATATTGTACTTCGTAAAGAGCCTTCGGGAAACCTCCAAAATCATGAATCGTCGGAGGCTTTTCCATTGCGGTCACCCAGGTGCCGCGGGTTTCCCAATGCGCCGACACGCAAAGAATTGCTTGTGGCCTGGGTAGCTCCAATGCCAATTTTCTAAAGCCGGCTACGAACTCATTTTCTTCAATAGCATTCATCGGGCTGCCATGGCCCAGAAACAATACCGGCATCTTTTCGGAAGAGCTCATGCCAGCCGTCATCTTTCCTAAATCATGTAGGTTCATTGCCGGGGATGCGAAGGGTAAAACCGCCAGCGATTGAAGAAACTGTTTTCTATTCATGTAGGCGGAGGTTCAGCCCGGTAAATTTCGGCTGACGCAAACTAAGATTCCCGATTGCAATACCGCTAGTGATTGAATCGGCATTCCAATTCAAAAATGCTACTTCGTTTATCCCCCTTTCTCTTTTTCCCTTTTTTGATAGTCCCGCTCTGTAGGCTGCCTTTCCTTTGCGGCCCTCATGCCAAAAGCTATATTTTTTCTTACTGCGTGGAGCCTGCTCTTTGCGTCAGCATCTCAATCCCAGACTCTCACCAGCGCTCAGAAACTCGTTCAGACGGGGGAAGATTCGCTGCATGCTGGCCTCGATGCCTCCCGCACCGTCCTTTCGGGCTATGGCAGCGCTTTCTACCAGCGTGACGTGAATGCTAAAAAAGGTACTGCAAGTTTAGAACGGGTGGTGCTGTTTGTCGGCCATCAATTCAATCATAAATGGGCTTTCTTCTCCGAGTTGGAATTAGAGAACGGCATTGTGGTGGGCGGCGAACCCAGCGGGGAAATCTCCCTGGAACAAGCCTATCTGCGCTACAATATCAACCCTAGGCAATACATCGTGGCGGGCCTGTTCATTCCCCGCATCGGGCTATTGAATGAAAACCACCTGCCGGTAAATTTCAACGGTGTAGAGCGGCCTATCGTAGAGACCGTCATCATCCCTGCCACCTGGCGCGAACTGGGCGTTGCCTGGTATGGCAATTTCAACCGCATCCAACTGAGTGCCGGCCTGATGAATGGCTTGCGCAACTCGGGAATGGAACATGGCACGGGCATCCGGGGCGGCCGCGCAGAAGGCTTTATGGCACCTGCCAATGATTTGGCCTTTTCTGCATCGGCTGCTTACCTGGCTGGCGACTTCCGCTTTCAGGTTTCCGGCTATGCTGCCGGCACCACCGACATCAATCCTCGTGCTGCCGACAGCCTCCATTTGGATGGCGGGGCACTGGGTACTCCTGTCTTTTTAGGAGAAGGTGATCTGCAATGGCATCATGGAGCTTTTGCGGCCAAAGCACTCGGGGCCGTTATTGCTTATCCCGATGCTGGCAATGTGAATGCTGCCTACGGCAAAAACCTGCCTACACAAATGTTTGGCGCATATGCCGAACTGGGCTACGACCTGTTGTATTCATACAGCCAGGGCCACAACAAACACACACAGCTCATTGCCTTTGCCCGCTATGAAAGCTTAGACCTGGCAGCCCAAATTCCGGCTGCACCCCGTGGTATTGGAGACCCTACGCTCAACCAACGCCACCTCATCGCCGGCTTCAACTTTATGCCCCTGCCCAATATTGCCATAAAGGCGGATGTACGGCTCTTACACACCGGCCCGCAAAACCCGGAGTTGGTCATCAACCCTTCGCCCAATGCCTTGCCCTACCGTCAGGACAATACCTTCCTGAACCTGGGCATCGGATATTCATTTTAATAAAGCACTCATCGGCCCGTCGCCTTTCTCCAAATCAGGTTCTTCTCAAATGAAACGCAGCGATTTTCTGAAACTCTCTTGCACCGGCTGCCTGCTCGGCGCTGCGGGTTTGGTGAGCCTGACCGAGCTGCTGTCCTGTGCTCCCGGAACGGCCCTGAAGATTTATAAAGCGCCTCTGGCCGGCAAGATTATCACGGTTCCTGAAGCAGAAGTAATGGATGGAAAGTTCAGCATCATCCGCAGTAAAGGCATGGATTATGACATCGCTTTGCGCCGGATTGAGGCCGGTAAATATGAAGCCCTGTTGTTACGCTGCACGCATTTCAGCAATCCGCTCACGGTATCCGGAAAGGGCTTTTACTGCAGCCTGCATGGCTCCCGCTTTGATGAAAACGGACAGGTACAAAACGGCCCTGCCAGTGTCCCCCTCACCCAACTTCCCTGCTCCCTATCGGGCGGGAATATCCTCATCCACGTTTAACCCTCCAACGACAAATAAACCATGAAGCGCTTCGCCATTCTGCCCCTTGCTACCCTCCTCCTGATTGGAGCCTGCAAGAAAAATGACAACAACAATCTTCCCGATCAGCAAACAACGGAGGCAACAGTACTCAGCCATTTTACCGACCAGGTAGCCCGGGCGCAGTACAACGATTTAGCCGTAAAAGCCCAGGCATTACATGCATCCATTGCCGCATTAGAAAGCAACAAAACAGACGACAACCTGAGTGCTGCCCGCAGTGCCTGGAAAAGCATGCGCTCCGTTTGGGAACAATGCGAGGGCTTCCTCTTCGGGCCTGTAGAAGATGATAACTACGACCCGTACATGGATACCTGGCCAACAGACTATACCCAGATGGATTCTCTGCTGGCCAGCAGTTCAACACTCAATCTGCAAGCCATTCAAAACATCACTCTTTCTCTAAGAGGCTTCCACCCGGTGGAGTATATCATCTTCGGCAGGAATGCCAGCCGTAAAGCAGCAGATCTCACGAGCCGTCAATTGGAATACCTAAGCAGCCTCAGCGATGACCTGCTGAATAATTGCAACAACCTGGCTGCTTCCTGGTCGCTCAGTGACGGCAACTATGGTGCACAAATCATCAATGCCGGCAGCGCCAACAGTAAGTATCACTCCCGAAACGAAGTCTTTTTAGCCCTGACAGATGGCCTGATTGACATTTGCGAAGAAGTGGGCGAAGGCAAAATGGAAGAACCTTTCGTGCAGCAGGACCCGCAGAAAGTGGAATCTCCCTACAGCGGAAACTCCGTAGCTGATTTCAAGAACAACATCATCGGCTTGCAAAACGTCTATCTCGGCCGCTACGAAACAAACGGCCCCGGAATGAACGACCTCGTCGCTTTGGGTAATGTGGCTTTAGACAATAAAATCCAATCCCAAATCACTGCTGCAATCAACTCTTTCGACAATATCACACATCCTTTCGAGCAAGCCATCTTCGACCAAAAGCCTCAAATCCTGCAGACGCAGGCAGCTTTAGCCAGCTTGAAAAAGACACTGGAAGAAGAACTGAAACCTTATTTGATTCAAACCATAAAAGACTAAGCTGGGTTCCTCACGTGGATGCCCGATAAGTTTCAGACATCCACGCTTACCTCGTTTGAAAAAGAATGAAGAAGCTGCTGCGACACTCCCGGAAAACGATGCTCCTGGCCCTAATGGGCGGCGGGCTATTCCTATTTAGTCAGTGCCACAAGGCACAACAATTTCCGGAGGATGAATTTGATGAACGACTGAGCGGAGGAGCCGCCACCATTTTCGATGCTTCTTCCCGCGCCTTCACGCATCCGATTCCCGCACTTGCCGGCCACGACCGCTACGTTCACGACCTGGGTGATGCGGGTTTTGAACAAAGCTTCGTGGCAGCGCCGGCACCTTTGCATGGCGGCCTCGGCCCAATTTTCAACAACGTCTCCTGCATCTCTTGCCACCATAACGATGGTAAAGGAATCCCAACAGCAGGCTTTGCCAATTCATCGCTTTTGTTTCGGCTTTCAGAAAATGGTCATGATGAATTTGGCGGCCCGATGGGTCTGCCGGGATATGGCGGGCAACTTCAGGACCAGGCCGTGCAAGGCACCCTGCCTGAAGGCAAAGTGAGTATCAACTATACCGAGCAACGGGTGCAATATCCCGATGGCTCCAGTGCCTCCCTGCGGGTTCCCACGTACACCCTGACACAGGCCTATGCCCCCATGGCGGCAGGCTTTGCTCTCTCGCCCCGCATGGCGCCTCCTGTATTCGGATTGGGGCTGCTGGAACTGATCCCCGAACAAACCCTGCTCAGCATGGCCGACCCGAATGATGCCGATGGCGATGGCATCAGCGGCAAAGTGAATTATGTGTGGGATGCCGAGCATCAACGAACAGCCATTGGCCGTTTTGGCCTGAAGGCAAACATGCCGAGCATACTCACTCAGGTGGCCGGCGCCTACAATCAGGACATGGGCATTACAAATAAAATTTTCCCTGTCGAAAGCTCTTTCGGGCAACCTCAGGCACCCACTCCCAGCGCACATACTGACCTCGCCGACACCCTGCTTCAGGCAGTAGCTTTTTATGTGAAGACCCTGGCTGTGCCGGCACGACGCGATACCCGCGACCCAGAAGTGATGCATGGGCAACAGCTCTTTGCCCAAATCGAATGTGGCCGCTGCCACCAACCTACTTTACAGACGGGCATTGATGTGCGTTTCCCCTGGCTTTCGAATCAGCGTATTCATCCATACACGGATTTGCTGCTGCACGATATGGGCAGTGGCCTGGCCGACAACCGCCCCGATTTCCTGGCCAACGGCAATGAATGGCGCACAGCTCCACTCTGGGGAATCGGACTGTTTGAAAAGGTGAACGGAACCCCTTATTACCTGCACGACGGGCGCGCCCGCAGCCTGGAAGAAGCCATTCTATGGCATGGTGGCGAAGCACAGCATTCGAAGGAATTATTCATGCAGCTCAGCCGATCAGACCGTGATGCTGTTCTTCGTTTTCTGAAATCACTGTAGGGCTCTCGAGTATTTTATTAAGAAAATTCCCGAACAGGGATTGCTCTGAAATACCCTTGACCCAATTCCTGAGATTTCATTGATTGTTCATTTCAGGACAAAACGCAGGCTGCTGCTGCTGCCCGAAGAACTACTGAGAAGCGCGATATAAACGCCTGCTGCCACATGATTCAACGTTAAAGCATGTGTACTGAACCCTGCTTCAGCCTGCCAGTTTTCTGAATGAACCCTGCGGCCACTGAGCTCAAAAATTTCTAAGCGAATCTGGGTTGGGGCATCGAGCATCAGGCTTATTTGAAATTGGCCATCACCCGGATTAGGATAAATCCCTGCTGGCAGCGTCTTTGCGGAAACCGGGGCCACACTGTTTTGTTGCAACACAAGTTTTAAAGCCGCATAAGCATTCACTTTCCCGCCACCCCAGGTATTGTTGGGCACAGTACCGGTGAAAGCATCCACGATTGCCGTTTGCTTCAGCACATTGATTGCCTGCGCCGGATTGAGGCTGGGATTGGCTTCCAGCAAAAGAGCTACCACACCTGCCACCACTGGGCCAGACATAGAGGTGCCCGCAAGAATAGCATAACGATAGGTGCGGCCATTTGCGGGATTGAGGTAACTGGACACTACAGAAGAATTGTAGCTGCTCCCGCCCGGATTAAATGCAGGGTCGTAGGAATTGACGGAAGAAACAACTCCATAGCCCGGGCCAGTAATGTCCGGCTTGATGCGGCTGTCTGATGTTGGGCCGGTGCTGGAGAAAGGAGCAATGGCACCTAATGGTGTGTTGGAGGTATAGCCATAAACGGCTCCGCCTTGTGTGCGCCATGACGTCTTGGTGGCGTAGGCACCTACCGTGATGACGCTGGGGCCGGATGCATTGTCGGAAATTGACTGAAGGGTGTCGCCCCCCACAGCCCAACTTTTACCGCCATTGGTAAAAGGTTCTTCATAGCCCGTGGGCGCATCTACATAGCGATTCCACAAGTTCACAGTGCCTCCTTTTTTTGCCAGCACCTGCACACAAATGCTATCGCTCGTGTTGCTGAATACGCTGATGAAAGCACGGGGCTTGCCATTGTATTCGATGCTGTCTGCCACGATTGAAATGAAGCAGGTGTCGCCATCGGAACCTACCAGTGTGAAGCTGCGCAATGAGCCATCGTATGGGACGAAACCAGTAGAATCTCCGGCGGTATTCCCCTGATAGAGGCGCAGGCCGACACGGAAATATTTAGAAGAATCGCCCCAGATGTCCACCCAGGTTTTCTTCACCGAAGCATTGTAGGTGACGAAGGTGTTCAGCAAGGTGTCTGTTGGGCTGAAGCCCTTTTGCACATGGCCCTTAACGGCACCTGCATTACCTGCTGAATTCACAAACAGCTTCCCCGGTCCACATAATGATTCCACTGCTTCACTGAACAAAGAAGAGCCATCGTGCGCACCCAGGCTGGTGCCCCAGCTCAGGTTGATGACACAGGGTTTCCCCACTGAAGCCGCATAGTGGAAAATGTAAGACATGCCGTCAATCACATCGCTACCGCCGCTGTTTATCCATTGTTGCTGCGCCGGCATAATGCCCACCAGCACGATGTCACTAAGGGGCGCAATGCCCCGGAATTGCCGGTTATTACTGGCGCTGCTACCAAATCCGGAACCGGCAGCAATACCTGTGACATGCGTGCCGTGTGACATATCTGCCTTGTCCGTTCCGGCAGTCATCAGCGCGGTGCTGTCTGCATATTCACTGCCATAAAAGAAGCCTATGGGCGCAGTAGCGGATTGGTCTTTCTGTGCCCACACCCGTTTCACCCGATAGTAATGCCCGCCCGTGTCCCAGAGTGCCGGGCTGCTGTAATCAAAGCCTGCATCAATGATGCCTACCACCACTCCTTTTCCTAAAAAGGACTGGCTCAGGCCCAGGCCCTGCTGCACCGAATCCACATGGCTATAGTGCCGTGCACTGTCTAAAGAAACCTGTACCGGCTGGTCAAGCTGGATGTAGCCGATTCCGGATGTTTTTATAAACTGCGGTAAGCTTGCCAGAGGAATCTGGGCCGTCCACACCCGACCCGCCTTCGTGCCAATGAGTACACCCAGTGATTTCAACGGCTCATCGGAGAAACCCGGCTGCACCTGGATTAAAGCACTCAGGTAGCGTTGTCCGGCTATGCTCTTGTACACATACCCGGGCATGATTCCCCCTTCATAGCGGGCAGCCTCCTGCAGATATATTTTCGTCCGTGGGGAGAGATGGGGTTGGGCGATGGCAGCGAACCCAGACAAAACGAGGGCAGCCAGCAGGTAGAAAAATAGCTTCATAAAATCGTCTGTTTCGGTGGAAAAGCCGAACGACAATTTCGATATTATTTTAGGAATGCATTCCTGAAGCCCGTGAAGAAAGACCGGCTCAGGCTTCGCAAAATTCCGGCTCCGAAACCTTCCGCTTCATTTGCGGTGCCACAGCCGGTATTGGGGCTTTTTTAGGCAAGCGAATAACGCGCATCCAGGCCAGCAGCCGGATAACCGGGTAGATGGGATCCAGTTCATGCCAGCGGCGGCCAAAGTTGATGGCAGAGGGATACTTGTGGTGGTTGTTGTGATACGATTCACCCAGCATCAGCAGGTCTATAGAAAACAAATTCCGCGACAGATTCTTCAGCCTGAAATTGATATAGCCATACTTATGGGCAAACCAGTTAATGACCGCACCATGAAAGCCGCCCATCGTAATTACTACCGGCAGCAAGAGCCACAGCCAGGGGCTGGTAGCGAAAAAGAAAAAGACCAACACATAACCCAGCACCCAGAGAGCAACTGAGAAATCCGTGTCCGCCCAGCGGTCAAACGCAGGCCATGAAGGCAGGTTTTTGGCAAAGCGGGGCTCAACATCCATACGGTTCTGAATCACCTTACGGTAATATGCCCGGGTGCGCCACATCATCGAAAAAACATTGGAGGAATAATTGGGAGAATGTGGGTCCAGCTCGGTGTCGGTGTAGGCATGGTGGTACCGGTGCATGATGGCATAGGCCCGGGGGTTCATGTATGAAGAGCCCTGCGCGATGTAGGCACACACATAGAACACCCGCTCCCAGCCCTTACTCATTTCAAAGGCGCCATGGGCCGCATAACGATGCTGAAAAAAAGATTGGAAAAACAGAGACAGATACCAGATGGAGCCGAAAAAAATCAGGATAAACATTCCGTGGTGCTAATTGCCTTTAGTGTTGTCCCTGCATCCGCAACATCTGGTACAGAAAGGCGCAGCGTAACGGATGCGCTGGCTTCAGAAAGTCCTGAATGTTTTGAAAAAGGGGAAAAAAATTTCGGCGCGAAGATACTAGGCTCATCCTACCCTCTTTAGAGAATTTCCTGCTAAACATCCGCAACTCTTAGAGCCATTGTAGGCATCCTTAGGATACTTTATTTGAGCCGGCTGTAGCAAATAGCCCGGTATCCGTTTCAGCCAGCTCAAAAAAATATGGCCCCATTCTTTGAAAACGGGGCCATGTTGAAGTTTGGCTTGTGGCTACTTCACTTCTTCATATTCAGCATCGGCAACGCCGCCTTCGTTGTCGCCAGCGGGCTGACCTTGCTGGCTGTTGTCGGTAGCACCGGGAGCCTCGCCACCAGCCTGATACATGTGTTGGCTGGCTGCCTGCCATGCCGTGTTGAGTTTTTCCATAGCCGCATCCATGCCGCTCAGGTTTTCGCTTTTGTGGGCCTCACGCAGCTCGCTCAGAGCCGACTCGATATTGCCCTTTTCAGTAGCCGGAATCTTATCGCCATATTCCTTTAATTGCTTTTCAGAATTGAAGATGAGGCTGTCGGCCATGTTGAGCTTTTCGACGCGCTCGCGCACTTGCTTGTCGGCTTCTTCATTGGCTTTTGCTTCATTTTTCATTCGCTCGATTTCGTCTTTCGACAAGCCGGAGCCGGCTTCGATGCGGATGTTTTGTTGCTTGCCGGTGCCCTTGTCTTTTGCGGTCACATTCAGGATGCCGTTGGCGTCAATGTCGAATGTGACTTCTATTTGGGGTACGCCGCGGGGTGCGGGTGGGATGCCGTCGAGGTTAAACCGGCCGAGGCTCTTGTTGTCTTTAGCCATGGGGCGCTCGCCTTGCAGCACCACGAGGTCCACGCTGGGCTGGTTGTCGGCTGCGGTGGAGAAAACTTCTGCTTTCTTAGTGGGGATAGTGGTGTTGGCTTCGATGAGTTTGGTCATCACGCCGCCCATAGTTTCGATGCCGAGGGAAAGTGGGGTGACGTCCAGCAGCAGCACATCCTTGACATCGCCGGTGAGCACACCGCCCTGGATGGCAGCACCAACTGCTACTACTTCGTCGGGGTTCACGCCCTTGTTAGGCTTCTTACCAAAGAATTTCTCGACCACTTCCTGGATTTTCGGAATGCGGATGGAGCCTCCGACGAGGATCACTTCGTCAATGTCTGAGGTGCTCATACCGGCATCCTTCAGGGCTTTGCGGCAAGGCTCGAGCGTGCGTTCGACGAGGCGGTCGGAAAGCTGTTCGAACCTGGCACGGCTGAGTTTGCGAACGAGGTGCTTGGGCACACCATCCACCGCAGTGATGTAGGGCAGGTTGATTTCTGTTTCCTGGGAAGAGGAGAGTTCAATCTTAGCCTTTTCCGAAGCTTCTTTGAGGCGCTGCCAGGCCATGGGGTCTTTGTGCAGGTCAATGGCTTCATCCTTTTTGAATTCGTCGGCCAGCCAATCCATGATCACCTTGTCAAAGTCATCGCCACCGAGGTGGGTGTCGCCGTTGGTGGATTTCACTTCAAAAACACCATCGCCGAGTTCGAGGATGGAGATATCGAAGGTGCCACCACCGAGGTCGAAGACGGCGATCTTGGAGTCTGCGTGTTGCTTATCTAATCCATAGGCCAGCGCTGCCGCGGTAGGTTCGTTGATGATACGGCGCACGCTGAGGCCGGCAATTTCTCCGGCTTCTTTGGTGGCCTGGCGCTGGGCATCGTTGAAGTAGGCCGGCACGGTGATGACGGCTTCTTTCACTTCATGACCCAGGAAGTCTTCTGCTGTTTTCTTCATTTTTTGAAGAATCATAGCCGAGATTTCCTGAGGAGTGTAAGGGCGGCCTTCGATGTCCACCCTGACGGTGTTGTTGTCGCCCTTGACAATTTGATAGCTGTTGTGTTTGATTTCCTCGCCCACTTCATCGAAGCGCCGGCCCATGTAGCGCTTGATGGACATAATGGTGTTGGTGGGGTTGGTGATTGCCTGGCGCTTGGCAGGATCTCCCACTTTACGTTCTCCGTTTTTCAGGAATGCCACGATGGACGGGGTGGTGCGACGGCCTTCATCGTTTGCGATGACGACCGGTTCATTGCCTTCCATGACAGCCACACACGAGTTGGTGGTGCCGAGGTCTATACCGATAATTTTTGCCATGTCTCTTATGATTTATTTGTGTTGAATACTGGGATATGGGTGCTGGCTGCTGCGGGCAGGCTCAGTCAGTGCCCATGAGGCAATAAAAGTGCCATGGCCCGGAGCATGGAAAAATTGTCACGACTTGCTGCCAGAATGAAAGAAAAAGCCTTGCATTTCTGCAAGGCAAGTCATTCAATCGCGAATAAGCCTGAAAGCCTGTCAATGGTCGGAGCGGCCTTTGAAATTGAGCGGCAGGGTGACGGAGTTGCTCATGAGCGAATCGAGGGTCAGATCGCTCACCGGTGCATAGTAGGAGCGCATGGCGCGGCTGGCAAAGAGGCCATACACGTTTTTCCCCTTGATATTGGTATAGATGGGGCGGATTTGGTCTGCCGTAAGTCCGCCTTCTGCACCATTAATTTTTTTGAATAAAGAATATTCCGTGCTGCCGGTCCAAACGAATATCTGAGCCGTATCCATGTAGCGTTCGATGCCATTGGGTGCATCCGGGATTGCTGAGTGCAGGAAGGAATAGAAGGAGCGCTGAGAGGTGCTCAGGATGACGCTTGCTTTGCCCGGGGTAGCATCGGTAGTGGCAAAGCTCCAGTCCAGGCTGTGGTCTGTCTGCTGGTTGGTGATGACATTCTTGTCCACATAATTGAAGCGGATAATGCCTTCAAAAGTTTGTGCATTACCGGGGACACTTACTGTCAGAGAAAAATTGCTCCGGTCAGAAACGGCTGGGAAAACCAGTTCATAACGGAACATAAATTCATCCACCCGGAAATTATCCGGCACGATACCCGTCTCTGCTGAATCGGCTTCCCCGGTGCTTTGGTTGATGATGACTAAGCGGTAGGTGTAGGCTGGGTTTAGCGTGCGGGTTGTCTTGTAGGCGTAGTTGGGGGCCGAGAAGAACACACCTGAATCTTTCTGATAACCTTCCTGGTTCAGGTCCACCCGGGACAATATTTCATCATGCACTATTGCGCCGCTTTGAAGCTCCCTGAGGTGCACTTCCAGTGACGAATAGAAATTTGAGTCCGCCACTTGTGCCATATCCAAAGCGCTTTTGTTTTCATCTAAAAAGGCTTTTTGAATCCGGATGTAATGGGCGGTATCGTCCATGTTCATCAAGCCATAGACCACCGTAACCGGCTTGTAGGAAGCGGCAATTTTAAAATCTTCGGAGCAAGAAGCCAGAAGACAAAGGGCAGGTAGCAGCAGGAAACCGAGGCGGCGGAAGGAAATAGGCATCAGTAAAGGATATATGCAGGGAGGCGCAAAGGTAGGGGAATGAAAAGGGGGCAGCTGAGGCACTAAGCGGTGAACTAACGGACAGTATCGTGTGTTGCCCCACTTTTTCAGGATGCTGACCTCATCTGCTAATAATGGGCTAAGGAGTGTGCGTCATTCCAAGTTGCACTTACAGAAAACAAATGCTTTTGTGGGATGGCTACTACTATTCTCACATTTAAAGAACTGCTCCGCCCAAATATTTTTACAGCGCAGCTAATTCGCTGTCTTGAACCTATTTCAAAAAATAAAACCCCTTACATCATGAGACGATTATTCAGCTTAATGATTGCCTGCAGCCTATTTTTCGTTGCCTGCAAGAAAGATGACAGCAACCCTGGCGGCGGCGGTGGTGGCTCACTCCCGGAAAACACGATGCGCTACAGCAAAACTGGCGTTGGCGACTCCAGCACGTCATTCAACAACATCACCTGCGGAACCGAGACCAACTCGGTGGGAACCTTTTGGTCTGTCAGAGCCTTCTTTGATGTTGGCGGGCCTGCATACGATCGGCTGTCTGTTGCCTGGAAGACTGAGCCTGCAGCCGGCGACTACAATATCCAATCGTTTAGCAACTATGGTAATCTACCCACTGGAATTGCGGCTTCCAACCTCACTTTCCGGGGCTATAACAATAGCTTCCTGAATGGCACCGTACGCGTCAGCGAATCGGGCGGCAAGAAAAAGATAAGCTTCGAAAACCTGGTATTTTACTATTCCAATGGCGGGGTAAGCGACTCCATGAAGATTGCCACTTCGGTGACTTGTAACTGAGGATTTAGGAAAGTTTTTTTCTGAGTCGCGGCCTTGGGGTCGCGGCTTTTTTCATGCCTTTAGTATTTCCTTTCTTCTTTTCCCAACCAAGCAAATGCTTCAGGACTCGGGGAACCACACTAAGCTTTTTCTCCCGCTACATTCGCACAAACGAATCCCATATGTCGCACCCATTCCGCGCCCTACGCTGCCTGCTTTTGTCAGCCTTTTGCGCGTTTTCTATTTCTGGCTATGCACAAGACCTCAACCAGCCTTTGCCCCAGGACCCGCAGGTCATCAAGGGCACTTTCCCCAACGGACTGACCTACTACTTCCGCCACAATAAAAAACCCGAACAAAAGGTGGAACTGCGGCTCGTAGTGAAGGCAGGCTCTATCCTCGAAACGCCGGACCAGCTTGGCCTGGCTCACTTCATGGAGCACATGAACTTCAATGGGCTGCTGCATTTTAAGAAGAATGAATTGGTGAGCTATCTGCAAAGCATCGGCGTGGAGTTTGGGGCCGACCTGAATGCCTACACCAGCTTCGATGAGACGGTGTACATCCTCCCAATCCCGACCGACAAACCCGGCAACCTGGAAAAGGGATTTCAAATTGTGGAAGACTGGGCACACAATGCCTTGCTCACCGATAAAGACATCAACGAAGAGCGCGGTGTGGTGCTGGAAGAAAGCCGCCTCGGCAAGGGTGCTGACGACCGTATGCTGAAAAAATATTTCCCCAAATACGCCTCTGGTACCCTCTATGCGGAACGCCTGCCTATTGGCAAAGACGAAATCCTCAAAACTTTTAAGCCGGATGTGCTTCGTCGCTTTTACCACGACTGGTACCGCCCCGACCTGCAAGCAGTGATTGTGGTGGGGGACATTGATTCCGCCACGGCCCTTTCTCTAATCACCAGGCATTTCAAAGACCTGAAGAACCCGGCCAATGAACGCCCGCGTAATTATATCTCCGCAACACCGCGTGCTAAGGCAGAAGCTATGGTGGTGAGCGATAAAGAAGCCATCAGCCCTTCTCTGCAAATCCTCTTCCCGGTACAGAAACATGAAGAAGATAAGAGCCTCGGCGACTACCGCCATTCCCTGATGCGCGGTCTGGCCCTCAGCATCATCAACCGCCGCCTGCGTGATTTGTCTCAAAGTGCCACACCTCCTTTCGCCTATGCTTTCGCCGGTTTCGATGATATGATTCACGGCTACCAAAGCTTCACTGCCTCTACCACTTTCAGCACAGAGGGGGTGCAAAAACCCTTAGACGCCATGGTTGCCGAACTGCTCAAAGCCCGCGACTATGGCTTTTCAGATGCTGAATTGGAACGGGCAAAAGCAGAACTGATGGCGGGCATGGATAAAATGTATAACGAACGAAAAACCACGCCCAGCCAGGTGTATGCCGAAGAGTATATCCGCAATTTCCTGAATGGCGAGGCGATGCCGGGCCTGAGCAATGAGTACTCTTATTACAAGGAATTGTTGCCGGGCATTACCGCTGCTGAAGTGTCGGCCCTACCAAAAAAATGGATGAGTAGCCTGAACACCTTCACACTGATTACGGCCCCTCAAAAGCAAAGCCTGCCTTTGCCAACTAATGCCCAACTGCTTGCTTATTCCCAAAAAGCATTCGCACAAAAAGTAGAAGCAAACAAAGAAGAAGCGGTAGCTAAATCTCTTTTAGAAAAAGTGCCAACGCCCGGGAAGCTAACTGCAAGACAGGCGGAACCTGCACTAGGCGCCACCACGTTCACATTCAGCAACGGAATCAAGGTGACTATCAAAACCACCGACTTCAAAAGCGATGAAATCCGCCTGAGCGGCATGAAAAAAGGCGGAACGAATAATTACGGAGTTGCTGACAAGCAAAACGCACAATATGCTACTTCCGTAGTGGATGCCATGGGCTATGGCGCTTTTACGCCCACTCAAATCGAACAAATTTTGGCGGGCAAAGTGGCCGATGTGAATACCAGTTTGGGCGCTATCCATGACAACATCAGCGGCTCCAGCAATGTGAAGGATTTCGAGACGATGCTGCAATACCTCTACCTCCAATTGACTAATCCAAGAAAGGATGAAGCACTCTTCGATGCTTTTCGCCTGAAGCAAAAACAACAACTCCAGTTCCTCTCTGCCTCCCCACAAATCGCATTTATTGACAGCACCATCGGAGTACTCTACAACCACAACCCGCTGGCTCCATCTGCCGTGCCGAAGCCGGCAGACTTCGATGCCATTCACTTAGAACGCGCCCTGGAGATTTATAAAAATGAATTTGGCGATGCCAGGGGATTCGAATTTTTCATCGTCGGAAACGTAGATACAGCCACGGCCCTCCCCCTGCTGGAAACGTACCTCGGCAGCCTCCCTGCCAGCGGCCAAACGCCCACTTTCAAGGACAACGGAGTCCGCCCCATTGAAGGCAAGAAAAAGTTAGTGATGAATAAAGGCAAGGAAAAGAAAAGCTTGATCCTGGAAATATATCACGGAGAACACCCCTACAACGAAGACTTTCAACTTCGGGCAGAAGCCCTCGCTGAGGTACTCAACATAAAGGTGATTGAAGACCTGCGCGAAAAACTAGGCAGCATCTACGCCGGAGGCTTCCAGGCTCAGGTCAGCAAGGAGCCTTACGCCCATTTCAGCATGATTTTGTCCCTGCCCTGTGGCCCCGAAAATGTGGACAAGCTCCTGAACGCCTCCGCAGAAGAAATCAAAAACATCCAGCAACAAGGCGTGGATCCTAAAAACCTGGAAAAAGTGAAGAGTCAATGGCACGAAAAACATAAAGTGAACATGAAGGAAAACGGCTACTGGACATCTGCCCTGCAACAAATCCTCTACCTCGGTCGCGACCGCAGCCACATACTCCAATACGACCAATGGATTGACAGCCTCAGCTCTGAACAACTACAACAAACAGCCCACGAAGTTTTCAATGGGCAGAATGAATTCACAGCCATCCTGAACCCGGAACTATAAGCAGAAATACTTCCTGATAACACGAGGCTACTTCTAAAAAAGTGGCCTCGATTTTTTTGGATCTAACCCGCAGAAATAGTCTTGTTTTTTGAGTCAGCTTTTCGCTCGCTATAGAGCTGCCGTTGCGACGCTCCCTTCAGGGTTCGGTTCTTTACCGGGCTTTAAGCGAAGCAAGGTATCCGAAAGAAAGCCGCCTCAACACCTAGTTGAGACGACACTTTGGAAAACAACAATCATTATCGGGCTGAATACCCTAAGCCCATATTCCAAAACAGGAAAGCCCACTTGTCCGTCTGCTCGTCAATGAGCATCGAGGTCGGCTTTCCCGCACCATGGCCGGCTTTTGTTTCAATACGAATCAGGGTAGGGTGCTTGCAGGACTGATCTGCTTGCAATGCTGCTGCAAACTTGAATGAGTGTGCCGGAACCACACGGTCATCATGGTCGCCTGTCATCACCAAAGTAGAAGGATAGCAGGTGCCTTTACGCACGTTATGAACCGGGGAGTATTTGTAGAGATATTCAAACATCTCTTTGCTGTCATTGGCCGTACCATAATCATAGGCCCAGCCTGCACCGGCGGTGAATTTGTTGTAACGGAGCATATCCAAAACACCTACTTGAGGGAAGGCCACCCGGAACAATTCCGGACGCTGGGTAATAGAAGCACCAATCAGCAGGCCGCCGTTAGAAGCACCTGAAATGGCAAGACGCTCGGGGCTGGTGTATTTGTTTTGAATCAGGTATTCGGCAGCGGCAAAAAAATCATTAAAGACGTTTTGCTTGTGCATCTTGATACCGGCATTATGCCACTGGTCGCCATACTCACCTCCACCCCGGATATTAGCCACTGCATACACCCCGCCGGCTTCCATAAAGCTGAGGTTGGAGACGGAAAAGGTAGGGGTGACGGAAATGTTGAACCCCCCATAGCCATAGAGCATCGTCGGATTTTTTCCATCCAACTTCAAGCCTTTCCGGTATGTAAGAATCATCGGTATGACCGTGCCATCCTCAGAGGTGTATTTCACTTGCTTACTCTCATAAAGAGCGGGATCAAACTTCACAGCCGGCTTCTTAAACACCCTCGTCTTTCCGCTGAGTAAGTCATAATGAAAAATGGTAGGCGGGAAGATGTAGGAAGTGAAGGTGTAGTAGAGTTCTTGTTCATTCTGCTTACCCGAAAAACCACTGGCCGTACCGAGGCCCGGCAAATGGATTTCACGTTCCATCTTTCCTTCTGTTGAATATTGATACACCTTGCTGACGGCATCTTCGGTGTAGCGGGCAAAGAACTTTCCCCCGCAGGTGCTCACTTCAAGTGGGAAGTTTTTTTCTGGAATGATATCCTTCCACCCCGAGGATTGAGGATGCGCGGCATCGGCCACTACAAGCTTGCGGTTCGGCGCCCCCTGATTGGTTGTGATATAGAGCTTGCCATTATGACTCCAGAGCACATTCTGTTCATGCTCATAGCCTGTAACGATGGGCTGAATGGGTGCCTTTTCCATCGTCAGGTTTTGGATATAAAGTTCATTGCCGTAGGTGGCATTTGCTGCAGAGATGACTAGGAATTGCTGATCCTCTGTGACTGCAGCACTTAAATAACGACGAGGCGTGGTTTCCCCTCCGAAAATGAGTATGTCGTTGCTCTGAGGCGTTCCCAGTTTATGATACATCAGTTTATGATGTTCTGTTTTGGCGCTGAGTTGCGAGCCTGCTGGCTTATCATAGGTGCAGTAATAAAATCCATCATTGTGCTTCCAGGCGATGTCACTGAATTTCAGGTTCCGAAGTGTGTCGCCTAATTGACGTCCATTCTTCACATCCAGGATAACCCCTTTATTCCAGTCAGAGCCTCCTTCAGAAATAAGGTACGTGCAGAGCGAGCCATCTTTTGAAAAATAAATTCCTGCCAGTGAAGAAGTGCCATCTTTTGAAAAGGTATTTGGATTCAGAAAAATTTCTGCCGGGCTATTCCCTTTCTGGCGATAAAGCACGCTCTGGTTTTGCAACCCGTCATTCTTGAAGAAATAAGTGTATGCTCCTTCGTGAAAGGGCGCAGAATACTTTTCATAATTCCAGAGTTCCGTCAGGCGTTTGCGAATCGCATCGCGGAATGGAATCTGAGCGAGGTAGGCATCCGTCACTTTATTTTCTGCTACCACCCAATCATGGGTTTCTTCAGA
Source organism: Bacteroidota bacterium (assembly GCA_018267625.1). Taxonomy (GTDB): domain Bacteria; phylum Bacteroidota; class Bacteroidia; order Chitinophagales; family Chitinophagaceae; genus UBA1952. Next base: position 40,273 of record JAFDYC010000037.1, on the reverse strand, counting down.
GCGGTCATCTTCCAGCCAGCGGTATGGGTCATGGACTATCGTACCAAAGAAAGTGTCCACCTGGGGTACTGTATGAGTAAATGGATACTGGCCCAAAAAATCAGGGCTGGTCTGAGCTGAAAGCTGGAAAGACATGAGTAAGGCGGGAAGGAGAATTCGCTTCATGGGGAACCTCTGAGTTTTGGACAATATTAGTATGGACAATGGCTGTATGCCTTAATTGACACGCGGCATTAATTCAGTGAAATATCCGGCAAGGAGGATGAGACGGTATTATGAAAGCGCAGTGCCTGGCAAAGTACTTCTGTAAAAAAGGGGTGCAATGGGAAGCTGGCTACGAGCTCCATTGCGTCTTGCTCATCTGTCGCCATCACCACGCACCAAATCATTTTCTGAGACTGGGCGAGGCTGTATGTAATGAGCCTGCCCTCTGAGAAGAGTGCGGAAATCCGCAGCCTTTGTTGGGGAATAACCGCTTCAATTTCATCCGTCATAGCCGGCAATTCCAACTGAAACATATAGGCAGTCATAAATAAAACGGCGCAGCCTGTGTGAGGCTGCGCCGCTAAGGTACTTGGATTAGAAACGCTACCTGATTAAAGTAACGTTGCCAGTTGCTTTCATGCGCTCTTGATTCACGCAAGCGCCTTCTGCTTCCCAGACATAGACCCCAAAGGGGGCAGGGTCTCCGTTGTACGTGCCGTCCCATTCCTTGGTCGGGTCGCTCGTGCTGAATACCTGACGGCCCCAGCGGTCGAAAATCCGGAAGTAGTACAGCACAGAAATCTGGCGGTTTTTCATACCAAATGTCGTAGGCTCACCGCTGTGGTTTCCAGGTGCAAATGCATTCGGCAGGTTGAAGCTATTACAAAGCACTTTCACCACTACCGTGTCCATCGAAATACAGCCCAACGTGTTGGTCACTTTCAGAATATAGCTCTTGGTTGTACGAGGGCTTACTGTAGGAAATAAGCTGAATACATCGTCAATATTTTCAGGAGGAGACCACTGATACGTCATCTTCGGTGCGATGAGCGTGTTGGGGCCACCGATGATAGTTTTTGCTCCATCGGCTATGCTGCGATCGGGACCAGCATCCGCACGTACATCACTCACATCCACTTTTATTACAGTATCCACGATACAGCCATCCTTCATTGGGATATTGATGAAATATTGAGTCGTCAGTTTCGGGTAAGCACGAACCAGTGAGCCTTGTGTGTCGGTCAGGTTGTAATGGGGGCTATAATAATAATTGAGTGCGTCTTCTGTGTTCGCAAACAAGGTGACTGTATCTCCCTGGCAAATCAAAGTGTCATGGGCTATAGTCATAGGGGGTATGTTGCGGATTTCAATTTGCTGGCAATCCACTTCCATATTGGGCAGGCCTTCATTGACTACTAGAAGAATATTGTACCGTCCGGCCGTATCATAAGTATATGCAGGAGGGATGGCGTCAGTAGAAGATTGAATACTGCTGTTGTGGCATTGGGGGAATGTGAGTCGCGTCAAGGTATTATTCCCACGATTGATCACAAAGGCATACAGGGAGTCCTTATCACGCAGAATCCGGGAAATGTCTTCGGGCTGATTGAACGTATTGTTTACAGCTACTTCACCAGACCAGGTGCTGGTCGTTAGGCTCGGGATATCTACGCGTAAAATGGAATTGTCCCCTGCATTCGTCACAAATGCCTTGAACTCCCCGCAGTCTTTTGTCAGGCTAATCGCCGTGGGCACATCTGTGTAGTTCCGATAGCCGGTTGCTACGGTACTCACGGGCGTATTGGAAAGTGTATTGCCAAAGTATATTTTGTTGATGTTGTAGTAACTGGAGCCACCGCCACCTACTTTCTTGGTGTTGGGTACTAAGAAATACCAATTGCCATTGTCGTAGAAAGGAGCAATATCATTTCCGGCAGAAAGATCATTTCCAGGATTACCGAGGTTCAAATAAGTAGGCGTACGCGAAATGTTATTTCCGAAGTTCAGGCGGATCAACCGGTCATTCCCTTTATTCACGACGAAGCCATAATACACGCCTCCGTCCCGGGAGACAAAAATGCCTTGCGGGTCATTCAACAAACCATTTACATCCGGAAAACGTACTCCATTGGGCACATTCGATAGGGAATTTCCGAAGTCAAAACGGGCAATGCTGGAAGGCGCTCCACCTCCGCCACCGCAAACAAACAAAAACCACTTGCCCGAATCTTGCATCAGATAAACTGAATTAGGAGAGGGTGGCACCGTAGTGTCTATACTGCCGAAATTGGTCACCGTTGGAATATTGTTCAACTTCTTTCCAAAATCTAAGCGAAGCAATTGGTTGCCATTGGTATTCACGACAAAACCGTAGTAGTTGCCGCCATCCTTGGCAATTTCAATTCCAGAGGGATCATCAAACCCAAAGCCGCCTCCAAGGTTCTCTTCGATAGGCTTATTGAGCAGGTATCCCGAGCAAAAGCCCCAGTAGTAGCTGCTGGCGTTCATCGTGTGGGGCGCCAAATGAATCTTTTGCCCGACGCAGGCCGTGTCAGTCTCCAGATCAAAATAACTCTGCGCATACAAGCCCGCAGGCAGCAGGAGCAACGCAGCAAATGCCAGTAGTAGGCGTTTGTTCATAGACGGTAATAATAGATGGCTTTACAACAGTGGGCTAATATACCCATTCGCCCCAAACTTGCTGGCCGAACGGCTATTTTTATTCCAAAATTCAATAAGAATGACAGGTTTTCAAGGTTTCCGCAATTTGTTTCTTAAGACGGGTATCCTCGCCCTAATGGTTGGTTTTTGTGCCCCTTTTTCTTCCGCAAAGGAAGGAATGTGGCTGCCGCCGAAGCTGAAATTACATGCCAATGACATGCGGGCCGAAGGCCTGGAAATCCCTGTTGACCAGCTCTACAACGCCAATGGTACTGGCCTGAATAATGCGGTTGTGCTGTTTGGCCGCGGATGTACCGGCGAAATTATTTCTGCTCAGGGACTTGTGCTCACCAACCACCATTGTGGGTATGGAAGCGTGCAACGGTTGAGCAGCATGCAAAATGATTATTTCGCTGCCGGCTTCTGGGCAAAAAAAAAGAGTGAAGAATTGCCTTGTCCGGGACTCACCGTCACGTTCGTTCGAAAAATGGAAAATGTGACGGATAAAATCACTTATGACCTTCCAGACACACTTTCAGAAAGCAGCCGTAATGAAGTCATCAACATTCGGGTTCATGCTCTTGAAAAAGGGTACAAACTCAGCACCGGACTCGATGCCAGCATCAAACCTTTTTACGAAGGCAACCAATACTGGGTCATCCTGACCGAAACGTACCGCGACATCCGCCTTGTGGGCTTCCCGCCTAATGGCATCGGCACGTTCGGCGGCGATACCGACAACTGGATGTGGCCCCGGCACACAGGCGATTTCTCCCTCTTTCGCGTTTATGCAGGAACAGACGGGAAACCCGCTGACTACAACAAAGACAACAAACCCTACCAGCCCAAGCAATTTTTCTCCATCAGCACCTCTGGGTACAAGGAGGGCGATTTCGCCATGGTCTATGGATTCCCTGCCATTACGAGGGAATATATCTCCCAATCGCAACTCAGGCTCATCACCGATATTCAAGACCCTATCCGCATCGAACTGCGAACCAAAAAACTGGACGTGTGGAATCAGGCAATGAAAGCAGACCGGGATGTCTTTCTGAAATATACTTCTAAACGCGCAGGCCTCGCGAATGGCTGGAAAAAGTGGCAGGGCGAACTCCGTGGCTTGCGCCTGAATAAAGTTGCTGACAAAAAAGAGGAACAGGAATTTGCCTTTCAAGCATGGGCCAATTCCGAATCCAGCCTGCCTTACGCCCGGTATTTATTACCTGAAATCCAGGCTACGACCAGTGCCGTGCGGCAAGCGCTGCGGGCAGAAGAATATATTCGGGAAGGAGCGCTCGGCATAGAGCTAATCGCCCAAGGACCCGCAATGGAAAAACTGCTGGAGGCCTGGCGTAAGCCAAAACCTGATGAGCTTAAAAAAGTGCATGATGCCTGGGTAGGCTTTTACAAAAATTATGACCCTGCAACCGATGAAAAGCTGTTCTCCGTCTTGATGCCTGCTTTTTTTGAAGATGCCCCCCACTATGTACCTGCTGAATTTTATTTCGGACTACGAGCGAATAATGGGGACTATGTACGTTGGGCAAGGCATGTCTTCGGCACTTCCGCCTTTAGCTCGGAAGCACGATTCAATGCACTGCTTGCGTCGGCTGATAGCAACCGCTTGCTGGCCGACCCAGCCTGGCAACTGTATCATGCTATCGAAAACATACGCAAACAACAAGTGTTGCCTGTACTCGCTGATTATGCTCGCCGCATCCAACCACTCAATCGCTTGTACATGGCTGCGCAACTGGCCAAAGACAGCGCCCAGCGTGCCTTCTTCCCGGATGCCAACTTCAGCCTGCGCCTGAGCTATGGCCACATCAAGGGGATTGACCCGGATGGGCCTGCAGGCTATTCCTGGCAAACCAACCTCAATGGGGTCATTGCAAAAGATCAGCCTTCCGTTGAAGAGTTTCGGGTGCCTGAAAAACTGAAATTGCTCTACGAAAAAAAGGATTACGGCCGCTGGAGTATTCCCTACCACGACACAGACCGTACTGTTCCTGTAGCCTTCCTGGCCGACTTACACACCAGCGGCGGCAACTCAGGCTCACCGGTTTTGAACGCTAAAGGACAGCTTATTGGCACCAACTTCGACCGTGTCTGGGAAGGCACCATGAGCGACCTCTATTTTGACCCCTCTGTTTGCCGCAACATTTCGGTGGACATCCGCTACACGCTTTTCATTATTGAAAAATTCGGGGGAGCAGGCTGGCTACTGAAGGAAATGAATCTCGTCAAATAAAGGCTGCCCACAACATGAATCATCCTTCCCGATGCAGGCTGCTGCTGGCTGGAAATATCATCCTGGCCCTGCTGCTGCTGGCAGTTTGCTTGCATGAAGATTATGCAGGCAGGCTTTGGCACCGATGGACGGCTCCCCCGCCCCACCCCTACTCATACTCTGACAATACCTTTTTCCATGAAGTGCTCGACTTCGACACCTTGTTCCATGAGCCTCGAACCATCGTCATGTTGGGTAATTCCCTGACCCAAAAAATGGAGTGGCAGGAACTGCTGAATCGCTGCGATGTTGCTACCCGGGGCGTGCAGGGCGATGTCACCGGGGGCATCCTCGCCCGTGTGCCCTATGTATTGCGACTAAAGCCCCACATCGTATTCATTGAAGGAGGGATCAATGATATAGACCGGAGCGTGGCAGAGCCTAAAATCCTATCTAACCTCAGGCAAGTTGCCCTCCGCCTTCATGCACAAGGTGTACTTCCGGTGCTGACCGCCATTACCCACGTATCCCCGGTGTATGCATCGTATGATTCCGTAAACAAAATCATTGCCCGGCTGAATGATTCACTCGCTGACTTTTCTGCTCATCAGGGCTTCGATTTCATCAACCTGAATCCACAGATTGCACCCGGCGGCACGCTTAATCCAGCCTTTTCCCGCGCTGATGGCTGCCACCTTAATGCAGCTGCCTACAGCCTATGGGCTAAAGAAATCCGGCAGGTCTTAGCACGGAGGGGCATTTGAGATGAGGCTGCCTGCGTTTCCCTTTACTTTTGTGTTCGTATATCTCCATGTTATGAATCAAAAACATTCCACGCTCTTAGCCTTTGCCTTGCTGGTACTTGCTGCTGCGCTCTACCGCATTGTGCCGGGCCGCCCTTATGGCTTCGACCCTATGATTGCCATGGCCATCTTTGGCGGCGCAGTCATCTCTAATAAAAAATGGGCTTTTGCCCTGCCCCTCGCAGCCATGCTGCTTTCCGATGCTCTTTTTGAAGGCCTCACCCGCGCCGGCATCACAAACATGCCCGGCCTCTATGACGGGCAATGGCTCAATTATATTTTGCTTGGAGGCCTCAGCTTTTTCGGCATTTTTATGAAGCAAATCAACCTGCGCCGGATTGCCGTTGCGGCCTTGTCTGCCCCTTTGGTTTACTTCCTGCTTTCGAATACCGGTACCTGGATGTTCCATGGCGGGTTTCAGCGCCCTATCAGCTTCAATGGCTGGCTCATGGCCCTGACCGATGGGCTTCCTTTCTTAAAATGGAGCATGGCTTCTTCGTTGTTTTTCTCGGTGCTGTTCTTTGGCTGCTGGTATCTGCTCCCTCGCCATCAGGAGCAGGCAAAGGCTCAGCATGCTTAATCTTCCCCAAATTCATTTTGTTAGGCTGCCTCAAAAAGGCAGCCTTATTTTTTCCATTACTTTTTTGGTAGCCGGCTTCAGTGCCCAGATGCAGCTTCCTTGCTGATAAATTGAGCGGTAATAGACAGCTAAAAAATTCAAATGCAATTCAGAACGTTGGCCTGGATTTCAGAACCGGAACAGGCCAAGGGCTAAGGCTTTCATAAAAAATCATTGCCCCTATCTTTGCGCCACATCAAAACGAGCCATGTCGCATAACCGAATCATACCTACTGCTGCCGCCAAGCGGAATTTCTTCATCCACGCGGTCATTTTTGTGATTGGCGTGGTCACGATGGTGATGATGCACAAGAGTGAGATGAAGGCACAGGGTGGCTGGGCCTATCCCTGGCATGCCTGGGTCATAGCTGCCTGGAGCCTTGGCATCGTGGGCCATATGTGCGCGCTCTGGACTTCTTATGAAGACCCAGGAATGCTGAAATACGAACGCGAAAAGAAACAAGGCTAAATCCAGCTTCCCCTCATATTGAAGACCCCGCTTCCCGCGGGGTTTTGCTTTTCTACTCCTGTCATACCTCCGCCTTTCGTATTCGGTTCGCCTACTTTCGCAGCCGTGCTGCTGCTCTACCGACTTTTCCTCTGGCTCTATCAGGCGGCAATCGCAATTTCTTCATTATGGAATAAAAAAGCTGGGGCCTGGATGAGGGGCCGAAAGGGGCAATGGCAGAGGCTCGCAAAACAGGTTCCGGTATCTAAGGCCCATCAGGTCCGCTACTGGATGCATTGTGCTTCTTTGGGCGAGTTTGAACAAGGCAGGCCCTTGATAGAAGCGCTCAAAGCCCGTGACCCGGGCTGTGTTGTACTGCTCAGTTTCTTTTCCCCTTCCGGTTATGAACCCCGAAAAGACTATCCGTTTGCCGATTTAGTCTGTTACCTGCCTATGGACGGCCCGCATGCTGCTGCCCGTTTTCTCGATTTTCTGCAACCTACACAGGCACTTTTTGTGAAGTATGAGTTTTGGTATTTCTACCTGAACGAATTGTCGCTTAGGAAAATTCCTTCTGTGCTGGTGTCGGGCATCTTCCGGGAGTCGCAACCTTTCTTTGCCTGGTGGGGTCTTTTTTTTAGGAAGATGCTTCGCCTGTTTTCCTTGCTCAGTTTGCAGGATGCACATTCACTCAGTTTGCTGCAAGCCCGGGGCCTGGCAGGGAAGGCGGTAATCACTGGCGACACACGCTATGACCGCGTGGCTACTATTGCTTCTGAAGCGAGGCCGATTCCTATTATAGAATCTTTCCGCGGCGATGATAAACTCATTATTGCTGGTAGCACCTGGCCTGAAGATGAACGGTTGTTGTGCAGCTACCTGCCCCATATGCCCCAGGGCTGGAAACTGGTTTTGGCCCCTCATGAAATTGATACGGTGCATTTATCTGCAATTCAGGAAGCCTTCGGGAAGGAATGTATTTTCTATTCTGCATACAAGCCGGGCGGGCAGGAGCGCGTATTGGTGATTGATAACATCGGCATGTTGTCTTCTTTATATCGTTATGGAGCGTTGGCCTGTATCGGAGGCGGGTTTAACCGGGGTGGCATTCATAATGTTCTCGAGCCTGCCGTTTTTGGCTTGCCCGTTGTGATGGGGCCCAATTATCAGAAATTTCGTGAAGCCGTTGAGCTCGTGAGGCTGGGGCTGGCATTTGCAGTTGCTGATGAATCTTCATTGTACGAACGATTGCAGCTTTTGACATCCGATGACGCGTTGCGGGAGCGGCTGGCAGAGGCAATGAGCAGGCAGGTAGTGTCGCAAACAGGAGCAACTGCTAAAATCCTTTCCTTGCTGCCTGTCGCTCATTGAAGCCTGTACTTTTGCGGCTCCAAATCATTATCGTCATGCCCGGAACAGAATTATTCGGCGCTGAAGAGCGCAAAGAAGTTGCGGACGTCCTCGAAACAGGCGTCCTTTTTCGTTACAACCACGATGCCCAACGCGCCGGTCATTGGAAGGCCCGTGACTTTGAAGCTGAGGTGCGGAAAATCACCGGTGCGAAATATGCTCATGCTGTTTCCTCCGGTTCTACGGCAGTCATCACGGCTCTGGCAGCTTCGGGCATTGGTGCGGGGGATGAAGTGATTGTCCCTCCGTTCACTTTTATCGCCACCATCGAGGCGGTACTGTTTGTCGGTGCCTTACCGGTGTTTGCGGAAATTGATGAGACTCTTTGCCTTTCTGCCGAAGGCATCCGTAAAGCCATAACACCCAAGACCAAGGCTGTGTGCATCGTGCATATGTGCGGCGGTATGGGGGATATGGATGCTGTACTGGAAGTATGCCGGGAGCACAATCTGACATTAGTGGATGATGCTGGTCAGGCTTTCGGTGCTTCCTACAAAGGCAAGTCGGTAGGCTTGTTTGGCAAGGCCGGGGCGTTCTCTTTCGATTTTTTCAAGATTGCAACTGCTGGTGAAGGAGGTGTCCTGATAACCAATGATGAAGCAGTATATAAACTCGCTGACACTTATTCAGACCATGGCCACAGCCACGTAGGCAACAACCGGGGCATGGAACCTCATCCTGTTTTGGGTTTTAATTATAGGATTGGTGAGATGAATGCCGCCGTTGGTGCTGTGCAAACGCGCCGTGTGCCTCAAGTGTTGGCTGCCAATCGCCGGCACAAAAGGGCCCTGACCGATGCGCTGAGCAAGTTACCTGGTGTTTCATTTGCCCGGCTGGCCGACCCAGATGGCGATAGTGCCACCTTCCTGAACATGTTCCTGCCCGACAAGGTATCGGCTCAGCAGGTAGTAGCCGAGCTGAATAAAGCAGGTGTGGGTGGGGTCAATTATTGGTTTACGAACATGTATCACTTCATCAACCAGTGGGACCATATTAAGAGTATGAGCACCGTCAGCAGGCTGAATGTGCAGCTCCTGGGTGCACCACAGGATTATGCGAATCTGGAACTGCCCAAATCCCAGGAAGTAATTGGCCGCTTGATTTCCTTTGGTATTCGTTGCACCTGGACAGATGAAGAGGTTCAGGTCTTGGCCGGACAAATCAGCCAATGTGTGGAACAAGCCTTACGCCCGATGAGAGCCTGATTTACTTCTGAAGCAATTTTTTCAACTCTAAAAAGTAATCTGTGGAGCATAAGAATTTCAAGAATATTGAGAAGGTCTGCTACGGCCGTGGTTCATTTTCGATGATGGAACAAATCCTGGCCGAACGCCGTAACGGAGGTTTCTTCCTGTTTGTCGTTGACCATTTCTTCAAAGGAAAAGAACTGGAAAAAAGGCTGCCGGCTGCTGCTGGGGACCTAGTTCATTTTATTGATGTGGACCCGCATGAGCCGACCACAGAACAGATAGATGCGCTCCGCGATGAAACCATGCAGGCCAAAGGCATTCCAGCCGGTGTAATAGGTATCGGCGGAGGCAGCATTATGGACATTGCCAAGGCCGTGTCGCTGATGTTTACGAATGATGGTTCTTCTACCCAATATCAGGGTTTGAACCTGATTCAGAAACCCGGCATTTATCACCTCGGGGTTCCTACAATTTCAGGCACCGGTGCGGAAGTGAGTATGACGGCTGTGCTGACCGGGCCTGAAAAAAAACTAGGCCTTAAATGTGACTGGACGGTGTTCAACCAGGTGATTCTGGATCCTGAATTGATTGCCTCGGTTCCGCGTGAGCGTTGGTTTTATACTGGCATGGATACGTATATCCACTGCATCGAAAGCGAAAATGGCTCGCTGAACAATGCCTTTTCACATGCTTATGCAGAGCAATCGCTTAAGCTTTGCCGCGACATTTTTTTAGGTGATGAGGCAGGGCAAACGGCGGCTAATGATGATAAACTGATGGTGGCTTCTCTCATGGGGGGCTTGTCTCTGACCTATTCAGAGGTGGGCGTTTGTCATGCGCTTTCTTACGGGCTTTCAAAAATTCTTCACGAAAAGCATTGCTATGCTAATTGTGTAGCCTTCCAGCATCTGGAAGACTATTATCCGGAAGGTGTGAAGGAATTTAAGACCATGCTTCAGAAGCATGATATCAAACTACCGCAGGGCCTCAGCAAGGCTTGGAGCGATGAGACTATTACGAAGATGGCTCAAGTGGCTTTTAACCTTACACATATGTGGCGCCATGCCATCGGCGAAGACTGGCAAACGAAACTGACACTTGAAGATATCGAGGCCTTGTTCCGGAGGATGTAAGCTTCCTTTCTCTTTCCCTCAAAAAAAAACTACATCATGTCTCAAAAACAATTTCCACTCGGGAACATTCAAATAGGCGCTGACCAACTGTTTCTAATCTCAGGCCCTTGCGTCATCGAAGACGAAATGGTGATGATGAAAACAGCCGAAACTCTTCGCGAGGTGAGCGAAAGGCTGAAACTGCCCGTGATTTATAAAAGCTCATTCACTAAAGACAACCGTAGCTCTTTGAAATATTATGACGGCCCTGGCCTGGATAAGGGTATCCGGATGCTGTCGAAAGTGAAGGAACAATTTGGCTTCCCAATCCTGACTGATATTCATTATCCCGACCAGGCAGCACCCGCTGCGGAGGTCTGCGATATCCTTCAGATACCTGCTTATCTCTGTATGCAAAGTGGATTGTTGGTAGCTGCCGCAAAAACGGGGCGTATTATCAACATCAAACACGGGCAGTTTCTGGCGCCGGAAAACATGAAGCATCCTGTGGGTAAATGTCTGGATTCAGGCAACGATAAAATCATCCTGACCGAACGCGGCTATACGATGGGCTATAATGATCTGGTGGTGGACCCAAGGGCATTTTATCATATGGCACAACTTGGCTATCCTGTGGTGTTCGACATCACGCACAGCATCCGTAAGTATGGTATTCCTTCAGCGGATGCCAAGGGCGGAGCACGAGAGTTTTTACCCGTTCTTAGCCGTGCCGGTGTTGCCGCCGGTGTGGATGGCGTGTTTATCGAAACGCACCCAGAGCCCGAAAAGGCACTTTGCGATGCCGCCAGCCAGCTTTGCGTGTACGATCTGGAAGCGTTTCTGAAGCCACTGATAGCCTTGCATGAGATTGTCAAAAAAAATCAGTGATAGAAACTATACGTATATTTATTGTAGCTTTGACGTATTGAAAAACCCTAAGGCCATGGACACCAAGCTCACCCTCTCCTTCGATAAAGAAGTTATCGAAAAAGCCAAAGGCTTTGCCGAAGCCAACGGCCTGAGTCTCAGCCGCCTGGTCGAATATCTCCTTCGGAAAAGTACCAGTAGGGAATACAAAAGCATCGAAGATTTTCCGGTTTCTGAATGGCTGATGACTTTAATGGAAGGCCCCGTAACCTACACGACCAAGCCCCGTTCGAATAAAGAACTCCGCGCCGAGGCTCAGGAATACAAAAAAGCCTCAAAGAATAATTCCCAGGCGTGAGAATCTTTCTGGACACAAACATCATTGCTTCTGTTCTGCTAAAAGAAACGCCTCGAATGCGGGCGAGTGCTGCCGTCATGTCGCTCATTGATTCCCGGCGATTTGATGTGTATACTTCTGCCCTAACCTTAGCCACCTGCTTTTATCTCTCTGAGAAGAAATTTGGGAAGACGGCTGCTAAGCTTCGCCTTGATTCCGTAGCCAATCATCTTAATATTGCGCGCTGCGATGTACAGGAAGTACGGAGCGCATTCAGTATGCCGGCGATTGAAGACTTTGAAGACGGGCTGCAATACTTTGCTGCAAAGCGCCAAAACTGCCAAGCTATTATCACCTATGACCAAGGCGGTTTTTATTATTCCGATATTCCGGTGTACAGTCCCGATGATTTTCTGCTCACACTAATTCATCCATAACCATATTCTTTGCACCTTCATGGAACTCTACTTAGACTCCGCCAACCTTCGCGAAATAGAAGAAGGCTTTAAACTAGGCTTTTTAGACGGCCTTACTACTACACCCACCTTCATGCAACGTGAAGGGATCACCGATATTGACGGCACGATTGTCAAGCTCTCGAAGATGGTGCCTGTCCTGCAAATCGAAGCCTTGGGAAACAAAGCCGAAGATGTGGTGGCGGAAGCCAAACGCCAGCTCGACCTCGGCCTTGACCCCTCCCGTACCGTTTTTAAAATCCCGGTATCACTGGAAGGTGTCCGCGCCTGCCATCTGTTGCGCAAGGAAGGTTTGTTGGTGAATGTGCATCTTGTCTACACCCTGCAACAAGCTTACATGGCCATGCACGCAGGAGCTACTTATGTATGTCCACTGGTAGGCCGCCTTCAGGACCAGGGGCATGATGCACTCAGCCTTGTAGAGCAATGTGTGGATGCTACCCTACGCTATGGCTACAACAGTAAGATTATGTTTTCTTCGGTGCGCCATGCTGAGCATGTCCGTAATGCGATAAATATTGGCGTGCATACCATCACGGTACCGCTGAAAGTGTTGAAGCAACTCACCGAAAATAATTTCACTACCGTGGGTACGGAGCAATTCCTGCAAGACACACGCCTAATGACGACTCGCGTTCGGGAAGCGGCTCGCCCGGTGAATCCGCTGGTGCAAGGGGACATGGCCCTGCGCGACGCCTTGGTGAAGATGACAGAATTCGGCTTTGGCGCCATCACTGTGGTGCAGGGGGATGGTTCCTTACTGGGTGTCTTCACGGATGGTGACATTCGCCGCCTGCTGCAAAGCGGTAACGGGCAAATCTTGGATCAGAAGATGGCGGACATGAGCTACAAAACTCCTATTTCCATTGAAGCTTCTGCCCTGCTTAATGATGCCCAGATGCTTTTCAAAAAAACCAACGTGGATACTATCCTTATCACTGAAATGGGCAAACCGGTCGGTATGTTGGACATTCAGGACCTGGAGGCTTAGTTTTTTATTCATCGAAGAGGCGCTAAGACCCGGTTTTCCCGCTTAGCGCCTTTCTTCTTTTTTGATACCTGTCATGCATTCCATTCAGGAGACTGCCGCCCATTTCAAGGGTCAATTCATCACCGCTCCGGAAGTGATAGCTGAACGCTTACATCAGATTAAGGCCTTTGTCTTTGACTGGGATGGTGTGTTTAATGCTGGCTGGAAAAACAATGCCGGAGAATCGCCTTTTAATGAAGTTGATTCTATGGGCACCAACCTACTTCGTTTCAATCATCACCTCCGCAATCAATTGCAGGCAATTACGGCAATCATCACCGGCGAAAACAATCAGGCAGCTATAGGCTTTGCCCAACGGGAGCATTTTCATGCCCTATACTGCGGTGCAAAGAATAAGTCGGCTGCCATGCAACACCTCCATCAGGCCTTTGGTATCCTCGAAGCTGAGGTTGCCTTTTTCTTTGATGATGTACTTGATTTCTCCGTGGCGAAAGAATGTGGCCTCCGCATCATGATCGGCCGCGACTGCAACCCATTATTGATTCAATACGCCCTGCGGGAAGGCATGGTAGATTACCTCACGGCATCGGATGGTGCACATCATGCAGTCCGCGAAGTGATGGAACTCCTTGCCGGGCTGAGTGGCTGCTATGATGAAATGCTTGAAGAACGAGCCGTGTTTTCAAACCGCTATCAGGAATATTTTTCAGAACGGAATGCCATAATCACACAGCTTTTTTCGTTCCGCGATGGGAAAATTGTACCCCGATAATTGAGTTTTTAAAAAAGGTAATTCTGTGCAAATACTTGGTGTCATCCCCGCCCGCTATGCCTCTAGCCGTTTTCCTGGCAAGCCACTGGCGATGATTGAAGGGAAGAGTATGCTCCAACGGGTGTATGAACAGGCCTCTAAAAGCCGGAGCCTGAGCCGTGTAATCGTGGCTACCGATGATGCACGCATCGCCCGCCATGTTCAGGACTTCAACGGCGAAGTCATCCTTACCTCGGATCAGCACCCATCGGGTACCGACCGCTGCGCTGAAGTAGCCCAAAAGTTCGGGCTGTTCTCTTCCGGGGTTTCTACAGGCACACATTTGCCCCCTAGCTACCTGATGAATATCCAGGGGGATGAACCCTTTATTGACCCTTCTCAGATTGACACCCTGGCCGAAGTGCTGCACGATGGCAAATCCCAAATTGCTACTCTTATCATTGAGGCCGACCGCCAGGATGTACTCTTCGACACAGGCGAGGTGAAAGTGGTGCTCAACCCACAGCGGGAAGCCCTCTACTTCAGCCGCTCGGTTATTCCCTTTCTTAAGGATGTGCCCGAACAGGAGTGGCACCTCCGACATACCTATTACAGGCATGTGGGCATGTATGCCTACCGCTGCGATGTGCTGGAACAACTCACGAAGCTGCCTGTTTCAAGCCTGGAAAAAGCAGAATCCTTAGAGCAGCTCCGCTGGCTGGAAGCAGGCTATAAGGTGACCTGCGCCCTCACTCGCCACGACAGCCATTGCATTGACCGGCCTGAAGACATTGAGAAGGTGCTGATGCTGATGAAGGAACAACGGGGCGGGTAAAGTCTCTGTAAAACGAAGAAATATTGTAGGTAGATATTTTTTTAGTCGGCAGCAGTGCAGCTTCCGGTATTCGATGTTGCATCAGGGTACTTCTGCCTGCCAGCAAAAAAAGTATTCTTTACAAATACCCGAAGGAAGAATTGCCTGAAGCTGGATAAGATTATCATGTTCAATTTCGCAAGCCATGCGCTTCCAGCTACCGATCACTTTCCCCAAGCTGCCGCAGCCTATTCACTACACTAATAAGGTACTGCTAATGGGCTCCTGCTTCACAGAGCATATCTCGGACAGGCTGTCTGCCTATCGGTTTCAGACCCTTCAAAATCCTCACGGCATCCTATTCAATCCTATGAGTGTAGCGAATAGCCTGAGTAGCTATGCAGCGTCAAAAAGCTATACGGATGAGGATCTTTTTTTACTGAATGAACTCTGGGGAAGCTGGTCGCATCATACCCGTTTTTCGCACATTCTGAAAGAGGAGGCCCTCCGGAGTATCAATGCAGCGCAACAAGAGGCCAGCACATTTCTGAAAGAGTGTAACTGGGTGGTCATCACGCTTGGTTCAGCCTTCCAATATTTTTTGAAAGAAAGCGGAATGCCGGTATCGAACAACCACCGGGCGCCGGCGGCATGGTTTGACAAGCGGCTGCTCGAGATTGCTGCCATTTATGAAGCTTTAAGTACGGCATTGGATACGGCTCAGGCTGTGAACCCCGGACTGCAGTTTCTGTTTACTATCTCCCCTGTGCGCCACATCCGCGATGGTGTGACGGAAAATAACCGCAGTAAAGCACGCCTGATAGAGACTGTGCATGCACTCTGCAACACACGAAAGGATAGCCACTACTTCCCGGCATATGAGCTGGTGATTGATGTGCTTCGCGACTATCGTTTTTACGATATAGACCTGGTGCATCCCAATTATGCTGCTACGGAAACGGTGTGGGAGGCCTTTGTTGATTCCTGCCTGGCGGCAGAAGCGGTTCCCATCATGGAGCAGGTAGCGGATATCGTGACAGCCATGAAGCACCGACCCCGATTCCCGGACACTGAGGCGCATAAACAGTTTCTGAAAGTATATGCTGAAAAGACGGCAGCTCTCGGCGCTGCTTATCCCTTCCTTAATTTAGCCGCCGAAGCGAACTATTTCAGTAAGGGGCGCTGAAGGATATCTGCAAGGGTCGGTATCCTGCATTTTTTTTATTCTCGCATGAAAACCTCCATCATAACCGGCGTTGCAACTGCGTTGTTGCTCGCCCTTTCTACCGGCTCCTGGGCGCAAGACCGCCACGATGCGGGCCAGTACATCCCAGCAAAGAAGAACAACTTCTTTGAAAGCATCGAAAGCAAAACGGATTCGTTTTTCAAACAAAAGAAGGAGCCGGTGAAACGACTCTACATGGACTATACGGGCGTAGAGGTGCCGAAGTCCATCAATGAGTTCAAGATGGTTGCCAGTGAAAAGCCTGTCAGCCAGGGTATCACGGGCACTTGCTGGTGCTTTTCCACTTCTTCGTTTTATGAAAGTGAAGCGGCACGCTTAGGACACCCCGGCATCCGGCTCAGTGAGATGTTCACTGTCTATTGGGAATATGTGGAGAAGGCAAAAGAGTTTGTTCGCACCAGGGGCAAAAGCAAGTTTGACGAAGGCTCTGAGACGAATGCGGTACAGCGCATGATGTCTAAGTATGGTGCTGTGCCACTGGAAGCCTATACGGGTCTGAAGCCCGGGCAGCCATACCTCGACCATGCCCCGATGATTGATGAGATGAGGAGCTACCTGGAGGGCGTGAAACAACGCAATGCCTGGAATACCGACGAAGTGGTGGCTACTATCAAGGACATCATGAACCACTACATCGGGGTGCCACCGAGCAGCGTAGCTTATCAGGGAAAACAACTCAGCCCGAAACAATACCTGCGCGATGTGGTCGGCATCAACCCATCAGACTATGTCACCTTCATGAGCCTGAAGAGCGAGCCCATGTGGACGAATGCAGAATACAAAGTGGGCGACAACTGGTGGCATTCCAAGGATTACTACAACGTGCCCCTGAGTGATTTCATTGGCCTGATCAAAAATGCACTGAAACAGGGCTACAGTATTTCTATCGGGGGTGATGTGAGCGAACCTGGCATTGACAGCAAGCTTGGCATCATGATGATTCCTTCGTTCGACATTCCATCATCCTACATCAACGATGATGCCCGCCTCATGCGCTACCTCAATGGCGCCACAACGGATGACCATGCCATGCACATAGTAGGCTATACCCAGAAGAGCAATGGTACCTGGTTTCTGGTGAAGGATTCCGGCTCGGGAGGCCACAACAATCTTGACCACACGGGATATTGGTTTATGCACGAAGACTACGTGAAGCTAAAGATGATGACCGCAACGGTGAACAAGAATGCCGTAAAAGATGTGCTCCAAAAAATTGCCGCTAAATAGCACTCGCGCTAACGAATTGTTTCCCATATCTAGCTACCGTTGGATTAGCATGGAAACACTTAGTTTTAGCCGTTCAGAATCTTCCCTCACAATCAAAAATTCCTCACGAACATGGACACCTCAAAAATGATCAAGGCCTATTGCATGAAGACAAAAGAAAAAAATGTTCCCATGCATGAAGCAGTGATTTCAAAGACAGCCCGCGGCGGCTATATGGCTCAAGGCCATGATGGCAAAGGCAACAAAATGACCACCATGATGAATGAAGCTGCAGCAAATGAAGCCATCAAGAATGGTGTGGCTAAGAAACAAGGCTGGTAAGTCGTTCGCCTGAATGACTCTAGTGAAGAAGTGGCTGCTGATGCGGCCATTTTTTTTTTGTTTCCTGCTTTTGAAATAATAATTCCGGCCAGAGCCTTGGAAAAGGCCAGGGGCCTGATGCCTATCAGCAGAATCCATTTTATGCAGGGCTGGGCTGCTTGTAAATTTGCGAGCATAATGACCCGAGAAGAAGATGCCCGAAACCATGCCGCTGCCCGCCCCTACACTGACTGCTAAGGATTTCCAGACGGACCAGGAAGTACGCTGGTGCCCTGGCTGCGGTGATTATGCCATCCTGGCGGCAATGCAGAAAACGCTGCCCCAGCTTGGTGTGCCGAAGGAGCATATTGTTGTGATTTCGGGCATAGGCTGCTCGTCAAGGTTTCCATACTATGTGAACACTTTCGGGATGCACTCAATTCATGGCCGGGCTACGGCGATTGCTTCGGGCCTGAAGGCCTCCCGGCCAGAGCTGAGCATCTGGATTGTGACGGGCGATGGAGACGGATTGTCCATTGGAGGCAATCACACGATACACCTGCTGCGGCGGAATTTTGATGTGAATGTGATGCTGTTTAATAATCAGATTTACGGCCTGACCAAGGGTCAGTATTCTCCTACTTCAGAAGCGAATAAGGTGACAAAGAGTACCCCTTTCGGCTCTCTTGACCACCCGTTCAATCCGCTGGCCCTGGCGATGGGTGCAGATGCCAGTTTTGTGGCCCGGAGCATGGATCGTGACCCGAAACATTTACAGGCAATGCTGCTGCGTTCCGCAAACCACAAGGGCGCATCTTTCTTAGAAATCTATCAGAACTGCAACATCTTTAATGATGAGGCTTTCGCCGTCTTTACGGATAAGGGCAGCAAGGCGGACACAACTTTGTTTATGGAACAGGGGAAGCCTCTTCGCTACGGTGCAGAGGGGCGGAATAAGGGTATTCGATTAGATGGCTACAAGCCACAGGTGGTGAGCCTGACAGAAGGCAACTACAACGAGGATGACCTGTGGGTGCATGATGAACAGGATTTTTTCAAGGCGCAAATACTGACGCGTTTTTTTGACAATCCGGCTGAAGAAGCAGAACAACTTCCACGTCCCTTTGGTGTGTTTTACGAGTCCAAACGTGCCTGCTATGAAGAAGGTCTGGCCCTACAAATTGAAGAGGCCATCGAACGCCGGGGCCTGGGCAATCTGGACGCTTTAATCCAAGGCCGGGAGACCTGGGAAATTGCGAAGTAATCCCTGCGATTCAGAATCGTTTTTTCGGCCTGGAATCTTTATTTCGAGAGGTGCATGCTGCGTTCCTTATACAGGTTACGGAACCAGGGGTCGCGGAGGTTTTTGATGAACTGTATGGCCTCTCCGGTACTCTTCATCTCCGGGCCTAACTCTGCGCGCACGTTGGGGAATTTGTTGAAAGAGAAGACAGGAACCTTGACGGCAAAGCCCTCGAGCTTTTGCTGAATCTTGAAGTCTTTCAGTTTTTTCTCGCCGAGCATCACCTGAGTAGCAATGTTGAGGTACGGCACGCCATATGCTTTCGCGATGAAGGGAGTGGTTCGGGAAGCACGGGGATTGGCCTCAATCACGTAAACCTTACCTTCTTTTATCGCGTATTGGATGTTGATGAGGCCGCGGATGTTGAGGTGCAGTGCAATTTTTCGGGCTGTGTCTATCATTTCTTCCACTACCAGCGGACTAAGGTTGAATACGGGCAGTACGGAATGCGAGTCACCACTATGGATGCCTGCGGGCTCTATATGCTCCATCACACCCATGATGTGAACTTCTTCCCCATCGCAGATTGCATCAATCTCTGCTTCCTGGCAACGATCCAGGAAATGGTCAATGAGAATTTTGTTACCGGGCAGATGTTTGAGTAGGCTGAGTACGCTTTTTTCTAATTCATCATCGTTGATAACAATCCTCATTCGCTGGCCACCGAGAACGTAGCTGGGCCGTACCAAAACTGGATAACCCACCTCGTTGGCCACTTCTATGGCTTCGTCGGTGGTGTAGGCAGTGCCGTATTCCGGATAGGGGATGTTGAGCTCCTTGAGCAGGTCGGAAAAACGGCCCCGGTCTTCCGCGATATCCATATCATCGAACGAAGTGCCCACAATTCGGATGCCTCGCTCATGTAATTTCTTGGCGAGTTTGAGGGCGGTTTGGCCGCCAAGCTGCACAATAACCCCATCGGGGTTTTCGTGCTCAATTATTTCCCATAGGTGCTCCCAATAAACGGGCTCGAAGTAGAGCTTGTCGGCAATATCGAAATCGGTACTGACCGTTTCGGGGTTACAGTTGACCATGATGGACTCGTAGCCACATTCTTTCAAAGCCAGCAATCCGTGGGTGCAGCAATAATCGAACTCGATACCCTGACCAATACGGTTGGGGCCGGAACCGAGCACAATGATTTTTTTCTTTTTAGAAGAAAGGGATTCGTTTTGAAGCATGGAACTGAGTTGGGACGGCTCCCGAAACGGAAGCGGCGCGAAATTACGAAAGCAGAAAACGGTACACCTTTTTATCCTTCGGGGTAAAAGATGTGAGGGAATAGAAGAGTATTATCCATGTAGGGTCGAACCGTTCTCTTTAGTAGCTGGGCGTTCGAACGTACTGTAGAAGTATGGGGTCTTGGCTTCAAATTCGGCACTACAGGTGTCTACCATTTTATAAACTCTGCGGATGCCCATTTTCTTTCGTGCTTCATACACTTCATCGGCAGAACAGTCGCGGAGTTGCTCTGCAATCTGGTCGTCGGAGAAACCCATCTGCTTGGCTTCCCACATAAGCTCTTCATCTAACTCACCCAAATGCCTGAGCTCACTAATCTTCTTTTCGAGCTTTACGATATCCTGAATCTGATACAGGAACCAACGGTCAATCTGGGTTAGCTCACGTAGGGTTTTGATGGAGATGCCTACTGACAAGGCTTCTTTAATCCGGAATACACGGTCCCACTTTGGGGTTTTGAGGGTCTCAATTAACTCTTCCGGCTTCAGACGGGCTGTGGAAATAAAGGATAGGCCGGTTGCGTTGTTTTCAAGGCTCTGACAGGCTTTCTGTAAGGCTTCGGGAAAGCTGCGTCCAATCCCCATGACTTCCCCCACGCTTTTCATCTGAAAGCCGAGCGTATCGTCTGCCCCTTTGAATTTGTCGAAGTTCCAACGAGGCATCTTGACGATTACATAGTCGAGTGCGGGTTCAAAGTAGGCACTGGTATCCTGAATGATGGGGTTCTTGAGTTCATCAAGGGTATAGCCAATGGCTAGCTTGGCCGCAATTTTGGCAATGGGATAACCGGTGGCTTTGGAAGCTAATGCCGAGGAACGGGAGACTCGGGGATTGATTTCTATGGCAATTATTTCTTCTGTTTCCGGGTTGAGGGCAAATTGCACGTTGCAGCCTCCTGCGAAATTGCCCAGGTCGCGCATCATCTTGATGGCGGTATTGCGCATGAGCTGGAAGGCGGTGTCGCTAAGGGTCATGGCAGGGGCGACGGTGATGGAATCACCGGTATGGACACCCATAGGGTCGAAGTTTTCAACAGTGCAGATGATGACTACATTATCGGCAGCATCGCGCAATAACTCTAACTCGAACTCTTTCCAACCCATTACGGCTTGTTCAACTAACACTTCATGGATGGGTGAAGCACTCAAGCCCCGCTCTAAAGCAGCATCTAACTTTTCCTTTTCGAAAACTAAACCGCCCCCTGTTCCTCCCAATGTGAAGGAGGGACGAATGACTATGGGAATTCCAATACGCTGCGCTATTTCCTTGCCTTCTAAAAGGGAATTGGCTATGGAGGCCTGGGCTACCGGCACCCCTAGCTCAATCATCCACTGCCTGAATTTTTCACGGTCTTCGGCTTTGTCAATGGCTTTGATATCCACGCCGATGAGCCGGACATTGAACCGCTCCCATACTCCGAGTTCATCACATTCCTTAGCAAGGTTGAGGGCAGTTTGCCCACCCATCGTGGGGAGGACGGCGTCTATCTGGTTTTCGTCAAGAATCTGTTCAATACTCTCCACCGTTAGCGGCAATAAATAGACCTTATCTGCCACAATATGGTCCGTCATGATAGTGGCCGGATTGGAATTGATAAGGGTCACCCGAATGCCTTCTTCACGAAGCGAACGGGCAGCCTGAGACCCGGAATAATCGAATTCACAGGCCTGACCAATGACTATGGGGCCGGAACCAATAATGAGGACGGATTGAATAGATGAATCGCATGGCATGGGCGCGAAGGTAAGCTGAGGCGGTGGAGCGGTGCCGCATCCCCGGATGCGGCACCGGGGGTGGCCATCCCCTGATGGCCGAATAACGAGTATCAGGCTATTAGGGTTTCGCCACCCGCACTTGAGGTAGCATTTATGATTATGGATTGCCTTGAGCGCGCTACACTCTTCATCATTTTTCTAGCAGGATTTATTTCTTGCTAGAAAAAATATTATCTCAATTCAAGAGAATTAACGGATAGCAAATCCCTCTGCTGGCCAGGTCAAACTCGTATTCAGCAAGTCTTTCAGTCCATTTTATCTACTTTTTTGACCCCTTTATCTTAAAGGGGATAAACTAATTGTATTAGTTAGGCTAGGAATAAATCTTCACTTTAGGCAGATGAGAATCTAAGTCATATGCACTACCATAAACCCATTGTTCCGCATGATCCACGTAACCAGCACGAACAGGACAATGATGCAACCAGTTCCTCCGTTCCTTAAAATGTTCTGCAGTTAATATCTCTTCTGCATCACTGCTGTGCACCCAAACCTGATGTTTAGGCCCCAAAGGATGTATCCCTGCATTCCAGGAAAAACGATGCAATATCCACGCACGCCTTTGTTCCGGTTCAGACTCGGCTAAATCTGCAATCATCCTGCCGGTCATCTTCTTGAAATCACGGATGGTAAAAGCCAGATTTCCCTCCTTTTGCTGAAATAAAAACAGGCAATAGCTGGGCATAATCACATACCCAAACGTGAGCAGAGCGCGCTGCTCATGATAGAAATTCAAGTTTTCTATAATCGCATCTCTGCATGCGCGGCGAGTGAATACATCTACCCAATCCACAACAGCACAGGTGACCAGATACATGCTATTGGGGTTTCCGATCCGGCGTGGATTCAGAGTCGTAGCAGACATTGATTTTTCATGAAAGATATTATTCTTCCTTCGGCCATCCGGGGATGGCCGCCCCCCGCCCGCGCGTCCGGGGACGCGCGGGCCCTACTCCTTCGGCATCTGGAATATTTCCGGTTCCTTTTGTCCGTGGTGGCAGGTAAAGCAGTTCACAGTCATTGTAGTGCTTCCAAAATTTTCTTCTGCGAAATACTGGTCATTGATACCCGAGGTCATCATAATCATAAACCTTGCTTTTTTCTTCATCCCATTTGCGTCTGATGCGAAATCCAAGTGTAGGGTGTCACTTTCCGATTTAGCGTGGCAAAAGCCGCAAGTAACACCCAGTTCATGGCTATACGATTCCATCAATTCATGCAAGGAATCAGCCGAAATATTTTTAGGCAGAACCTTCAGATTTTTAGGTGCTGGGTCCTGTTCTCCATCATCATTTTTATGCGTGAAGGCAGCCAGGGCAAAGCAGGCTATCATAGCTGTAAGTACTAAAGTCTTGCGGGGTAATATGCGGAACATATTCAGTAGTTTTTTTGAAGAAAGCGGTGCTATAAAGTTCAGGAACTTCCTTCTCCGTTTTGCCAGGCACGTAACGCATCAAGCATATATTGCTGGGTCTGAGTGCGCAGGCTTGGCACGTCATCCAGGCTAAGGCCGTCAATAGGTATTTCGTGCAGAAAAAAGGCTCTGCTACGGCCCGGGTTCAGGGAAAAGTATTTGCCTAAAGGCATTCTGAATTTTGAATCCAGCAGTAACACCGGTTTCAGGGCAGTGCCCGTTTCGATAGCGATACGGAAAGCGCCATCATAGAAATGGGTGAGAAGTTCTGGGCTTTCATTAAACGTCCCTTCCGGGAAGACCAGGATAGAAATATTCTTACGAAGTACTGCTTTTAGTCGGGCCACACTACGTAGGCGTGCTTCCGGATTACTGCGATCCACCAACACAGCGGCGCGACTATAGATAAAGCCAAACATGGGCAACTTAGCCGTGTCCGCCTTAGCGAGGGGGCGGATAGGGTATCGGAACGTTTTAGGTACTGTAGCAGCATCCAGCCAGGAACTATGATTAGCAACGAAGACAAAAGTCTCGTCCTTTTTTGGGAGGCTACCTAGGTTGTAATGTCGAATGCCCACTAGCACAAACCAGACATCCGCCCAGGCCATACTCAGACGGTAGATGATAGTTCCCCCCTGGATACGTCCCATCAGAGAAGCCGGTAAGGCCAGTAGAAATACCACCAGCAGGCCGGCCAGAAATAACAAAGCCGCATAAACATTGTACGCAACCTGAGCGATACGAAAAAGAGTTTTCATATTCTTCGCTGTCGGTATTTTCTATCCTGGGAAGCTCATGCATTTGTGCAGGGCAGCCAGATGGAGAACACTGTACCAGAAGGCACATTATCCTTCACCGTGATTTTACCCTTGTGTTGCCGGACGATCCGTTTTGTGAGGTACAAGCCCAGGCCCGTACCCTTTGTACAGCGGGTGTCTTCATCGCCTACCCGATAAAACTTGTTGAAAATTTTCTTCTTCTCTTGGTCGGCGATACCGCTGCCTACATCCGCTACCTGAAGAACAGCCCACGACTGTTGCTGGAAGCTGCGTAAGGTAACCTTCGAGTTATCTGGTGTGTACTTGATAGCGTTTTCAAGCAGGTTATTCAGTGCCATATGTAGCAGCAGTAAATCACCTTGTACGAAGCAGGATGCCTTTAGATCCGTGTGGATGCGGCTTGGATAACGAGCACTGTACGTATGGGCTGAATCCTGTGCCAGTTCTTCCATTGAGATAGGTTCATTTGCCGATTTGTATTGTCTTCCTTCAATTTGGGAAGTCACCAGCATATTATTACAAAGCTCTGAGAGCCTGTCAGCCTCCTGAATGCAGCGGCTCAGCAACTGTGCTCGTTGTTCCTCACTCAGCTTGTGGCGTTGTAAGGTTTGGATGCTCAGTTTCACACCTGCAATCGGGCTTTTCAGTTCATGTGTCACTGCCAGCATGAAATTCGTCTGCAGGCGTTGCAGGCGTACACGGCGTTGAAGAGAGGTGTAAACCACAGCGGCGCCAAACAGTAAAATCGCCAGCAGGGTGCTACCTTCTCCGATGTATTGGCCGTGGCGTTTGGAGAGCCGGTCATTTAATTCAGCCAGCCTTTGCTGATACAATACCGGGTGGCGGAAGCTGTCAATCTGATGTTGCAGGTCTGCACGTTCAATTTCATAAATCGTGCGGCTCTGTTTCTGAAGGCTCAGGCCCCAAAAGAGCAGGGCTGCGATGGCATAGAGCAGCAGCAGCACATAGATGATATTGAAACTCGTGTAGCGCAAAGCAGCAAATTTTCTTTAGAAGCAATGCTACTCTTTCTCTTTATGAAAGGGTGGCAGTTTTTCAATTCTCAGTCCGATAGTCAAGACCTCGGGCAACGGGTCGCGGCGCATGTCCTGAGTCAGGCGAACCGTGTATAAACCCGGTTTAGGAAAAAAGGCCGGCATTTGTAAAGAATTGATCGGCACCCTTTGCTCCCAGATTTCGCCCATGCCCCTGCCCAGCCATTGACCGCTGGGTGCAGCCAGAGGCACTTCCACCCGCAACTTCTTGAAGCCACTGTCCACAGGTCCGCGGCTCTCCATCGTCATCCAGAGATTCGAAAAAGGATACGCGTCGGTATGGCGTATGAGCAGGAAAAGCTGATAAGCAGCCGATGTGTCCGAAATATCGAATTGGAAGCTGGGCTGGAACGCGGAACTCCATTGCCCATCAGGAATATTGTAATGCTGTTGGAACTGGGGCGAGGGCCTGCAGCCCAGGACACAGGTAGCAAATAACAGCAAGCAAGATGCTGCACAGCTCAAAACATTCTTTTTCCCAAACAGAGCAACAGCATGAAGAGCCGAATTGCCGAATCGGAGTAGTAATCCGAGTGTTCCGACGGGACGTGCTTGCGACAAGAAAGCCATAAAAGCCAGGTATCCTTTTTTAAAATTTTGAAACCGAAAATTCGGGAAATACCAACCGATACTCACAGCACATTCAACACCTGCTCCTTTGCCTTTTCCAACTCATCCTTCATCCCAACCACTATCTGCTGGATGCCTGCATCATTTGCCTTAGAGCCGGTTGTGTTAATTTCCCTACCGATTTCCTGCAAAATAAAACCCAGCACCTTACCCTTACTTACCTCCCCATTTTCAAGCACCTGGTGGAAGTAACGGCAGTGTTGTTGCAGGCGAGTCTTCTCTTCCGAAATGTCCATTTTTTCCAGAAAATAAATCAGCTCCTGTTCGAAGCGATTGGGGTCTTTGTTTTCGATACCCGCATCGCTGAAAGCCGCTAGTAGGCGGGCCTTAACCCGCTCCATACGGCCTGCTTCTAAAGGGATAATTTTTTCTACTCCCGCCTCAATGGCTTCAATTCGGCTGCGCAAGTCTATTTCCAATGCAGCACCTTCTGTCCGGCGGTGTTCTTGCAGTTTGCCTACGGCAAGCTCTATTTGTTTCAGGATAGCTTCCCAGTCTGCCTGATCTATTGGTTCGCTCTCCGGGGCAGTCAGCACCTCGGGCAATCTGAGCACACTGGCCATCAACTCAGGGCCCGACTGCATCACACCCAGGCTTTCCGAGAGGCTTTGCAGCTCCATAAAATAGGCCTTCACCCGTTCGGGATGAATACCGGATGACAGGCTGGGCGTTTCATCCCGAATAGATATAGCCAAATCAACCGTGCCTCGCAGTAGTCTGGGGCTTAAAAAGCTACGCAAGTCCATGTCCCAGGGGCGCAAGGCAGGGGCCAGTCGGTTCAGATTTACGTCTAGGCTCTTGCCATTGAGCGACCTGATTTCGATGCTCAGGTGCAGGCTTCCCACCAGTGCTTCTACACGGCCAATGCCGGTCATGGAATAGAGCATACGAGGTTTTCGTTTTTGAAAAATTGCCCTGTAAGGGGGCACAAGTTCCTCAATTCCTTAAAACCACTGGCAGTTCCTGAGTCAAGTAGCAGATTGGCTACTTTTGGCCACTTCCGTAAAACCTGCTTTTGCTTCATGCGCTTCGTCGCCCTCCTGCTTTTCTGTTTGCTTCTCGTCAAGGCTGGCCATGCCCAGCAAAGCAGGGCCGAATTAGAGCGTCGCAGGACCTCCATTCTGGAATCAATCCACGAAAGCCAGCAGCAACTTGCCGAAACCAAGAAGAACAAGAATGCTACGATGAGCCAGCTTCGGGCCTTGCAGGCAAAGCTCAATGCGCGGCTCCGGCTGATTGATAATATCAACGAAGAGATGGAAAACATCTCCGGCAGCATCCGCAGTTCCACCACCGAAGTAGGTGTGCTCCGCTCCCGTTTAGACACCTTGAAATTCCGATATGCTCAAAGCGTTCGGTATGCCTATGCCAACCGCTCCTCATCGAGCCTGCTGGCTTTTATTTTTTCTTCTAAAGACTACAACGATGCCCGCCGTAGGCTGAAGTACCTGAGGCGTTACCGCGACTATCGTCAGCAGCAGGCCTCTGAAATCCGGGAAACGCAGGGACGAATAGAGCAAAAAATCGGGGTGCTGAACTATCAGCGGCTTCAAAAAAACATGCTGCTTTCGGCCCAGGAACAGCAAAGGCAAGTATTACAGCAAGAGACAAATGAAACGAATGGGGTCGTCAAGGAGCTGCGTGGCCGGGAAAAGCAATTGCTGGCCGATATCCAGCGAAACCAGCGGGCCGCAAGGCAGGTGCAACGTTCGGTAGAGGCCATCATCCGGCGGGAGATGGAGGAACAGCGAAGAAAAGCACAGGAAGAAGCACGCAAAAAAGCAGAAGAACAGAAACGACTGGCTGCTTCCAAACAGTCGTATGGCGGCATGAGCGTGGCAACCGGATCGAATGCAGGAGGCAATGCTTCCGATGCCAACTCGGGCAACCGGGGGAGCGTGACCGCTTATGGAAATACTAATAAACCCAAGCCTGCTGCTTCCTCTTCGGATGTGACGATTTCTCTGACTCCGGAGGCACAGGCCCTTTCCAATTCTTTTGCCACCAATAAGGGGCGCCTGCCCTGGCCTGTGGAGCGGGGCACCATTACCGGCTTCTTCGGTTTACACAAGCACCCCGTAGCCAATGTGATGGTGGAAAATGATGGAATAGACATCCAGACCAACGCAGGAGCCACTGTGCGGGCAGTGTTTAATGGTACTGTGTCGGGTATTTTTTATGTCCCGGGTTCAGGGCAGAATGTGATTGTGCAGCATGGCGACTATTACTCGGTGTATGCCAACCTGGCTTCTGTATCAGTGCGTAAAGACCAGTCTGTAAGTACCAAGCAGCCCATAGGAGTTGTTGGAAATAATGATGATGGTGTACCGGTGATCAACTTCCAAATCTGGAAAAGTACCGGGCACGGCAGCACGAAGCTGAACCCTCAGCAGTGGATTGCCGGGCAGTGAGCACTAGCGGAACGGAGCATTCCGGAAACAAGCACTGGACAGGCTACAAGGATGCTGCTTCGTAATTCGATAGCTGGCTGAATCAAAACTGCTTTCCTTCCTGAAATCAAACCTGTTGCCCTCGGGTACGCTGTAAGCCACGCTTATCTTTAAAGCATGAAAAAATACCTGCTTTTGCTACCGTTACTGGGTCTTGCTGCCTGCCAATCGGGTAAGACAGGCGATGCGGCTGCTCAAAAATTTATTGACAGCTATACGAAGCAGTATGTCGCACTCTACACCGCAGACCAAGGGGCGCAATGGAAGAGCCAGATCGAAATTATTCCGGGCGACACTACGAATGTAGTGGCAGCTCAAAAGGCAGATGAGGCGATGGCTGCCTTTACGGGTAGCAAGGAGAATATTGAAAATGCCCGGAAGTTTTTAGCACAAGAGTCCGAGTTGACACCGCTGCAGAAAAAACAGCTCGAAGTGATTCTTTACTATGCGGCAAACAACCCAGAGACGGTGGCAGAATTGGTGAAAGAACGCATCAAAGCCGAAACGGAGCAAACCCAAAAGCTGTATGGATTTCAATACACCTTGGATGGGAAAAAGGTGACGACCAATGAGCTGGACGACATCCTGAAAAATGAAACCAACCTGAAGAAACGCTTGGCGGCATGGGAAGCCAGCAAAAGGGTTGGCCCTACGCTAAAAGATGGCCTTATCCAACTACGAGATCTGCGCAACAAAACAGTTCAAGCATTGAACTATCCGGATTTCTTCAGCTATCAGGTAAGTGATTATGGCATGAAGACTGATGAAATGATGAAGCTCATGGATGGCCTCTTGCATGACCTCTGGCCTCTCTATCGTGAGCTGCACACCTGGATGCGCTATGAGATGGCGAAACGATATGGCGTGGCTCAGGTGCCCGACATGCTGCCCGCACAATGGCTGCCGAACCGCTGGGGGCAGGATTGGAGCCCGGCAGTGACTGTGAAAGGCATCAACTTAGACAGTGTGTTGCGGCCAAAAGGAGCACCCTGGATTGTACAGCATGCGGAGTCTTTGTATGTAAGCCTGGGCTTCCCGGAATTGCCCGCCAGCTTTTGGGCCAACAGCTCGCTCTATCCTTATCCCGCCGACAGCAATGTGAAAAAAAACAACCATGCTTCGGCCTGGCATATGGATCTCAACAAAGACGTGCGCAGCCTGATGAGTGTAGAACCAAATGCGGAATGGTGGGAGACAGCCAACCACGAACTGGGGCATATCTACTACTACCTATCCTATAGCAACGATAGTGTGCCACCCTTGTTGCGCCAGGGTGCCAATAGAGCCTATCATGAGGCCATAGGCTCGATGATGGGCATGGCTGCCATGCAAAAGCCTTACCTGGCAGGACAGGGTTTGATAGACCCAGGCGTACATACGGACAGCGTGCAAAGCCTGCTGAAAGAAGCGCTCAATTCCGTGGTGTTTATTTTCTTCTCAGCCGGAACAATGAGCCATTTTGAAAAAGAAATGTATGCTGACAACCTGCCCGCCAATCAATGGAATGCAACCTGGTGGGCACTGACAAAAAAATATCAGGGTATCGTGCCTCCCGCACCGCGTGGTGAAGAATGGTGCGATGCCGCAACCAAAACGCACATCAATGACGACCCGGCACAGTATTACGACTATGCCCTCAGCTATGCGCTGCTCTATCAACTCCACAACCATATCGCCCGGAATATTTTACACGAAGACCCACGTGCCACAAACTATTACGGGAACAAAGCCATTGGAGATTTCCTGAAGGGAATCCTGAAATATGGAGCATCCAAAAACTGGAAAACCGTATTGAAAGAAAGTACCGGCGATGAGCTAAATGCAAAGGCTATGCTCGACTACTTTGCCCCACTAACCGGCTGGCTGAAACAACAGAATGCCGGACGTACTTACACCCTGCCAGAAACGCTGTAACCACCATTATTACGAAACTCACAAACAGGAATTCCCTTCTCAAAAGAGTATCATTTTCAAAAAGGCATTTTAGGAAATGAAAGCGTAACAACTTGGACAGAACTGAATTCAGTTGATGCAACAAATGGGGAATCCTGATGGCTGGCTACATTGAAATTGGTACATTGAAAATTGCAAATCGGCCACATGGCAAATAAGCCGCTTATCGCGATTTTCTGTAGCAGTTTTCCCCCGGAAGGAGGAGGTGCTTCGAACCGCATCTACAACCTTGCGGTATTGTTGCGCGATTCAGGCTATCGGGTGCAGGTGGTGGCTGCCATGCCCAATTATCCCACCGGCAAAATCTTCCCTTCCTACAAAGGGAAAATAATACTGGACGAAACCGTGGGAGACATATTGGTACGGCGAGTTTGGATTTCACCATCCAACTCTGCTTCTGCCCTTGCCCGGGGCTGGAGTATGGCCAGCTTCATCCTATCCTTGCGGACACTTGCCTTCGGACATATCCTAAAGGCAAAGCCAGCATTGGTGATTGTATCATCTCCGCCTTTACCCATGGCAGCAGCAGCGATTCACTTTTTCAAGAAAAGAAGGAGTAAAGTGCTGCTCAATGTGAGTGATATCTGGCCGCTGTCGGCACATGCTCTAGGAGCATTAAAGCCGAGCCTGCTGTATCGTCATTTGGAAAAAATGGCCACAGGAATGTATCGTTCTGCAGATGCAATCACGACACAAAGTAGCGAGACGCTGGAGCATATTAAAGCCTTGCTTCCCAGCTTACCAGAGGCCATGGTGTACCGCAATTTGCCTCGTCAGTCAGTGCATGTGGAAGCTCAAATCAATCACGTAACCGGGAGGGTTAAACGTATCATCTATCCAGGAGTGCTTGGCCATGCACAAGGCTTGTTGTCGCTATGCCAGGCAATAGACTTTGGCAGCTTGGGCATTTGTCTTGAGATTTATGGGGCAGGAGCAGAGCGTGAATCCATACAATCATTTGCAGCTGCAAATCCGCACCGTGGCATTTTTCTGCTTGACCCAGTTTCTCCAGAGGTACTTTCCGAAAAATTATCAGTTGCCACTGCCGTGCTTGTGCCCTTAATTGCCCCAATTAATGGGGCACTACCCAGCAAACTCTTTACGGCTATGTATGCGGGTAGACCAGTTCTTTATAGTGGAGGCGGCGAGGGCGAGCAGCTTGTTTTAGAGCATGGATTAGGATTTGTGGCTGCCCCTGGAGATTACAATACTATTTCCGGAAATATCCGCAACCTGGTTGCTATGGATGATGAAGCACTTGGAGCCTGGAGGAAGCGCATTCTGGCTATTGCATCTTTACATTTCAATAAGGAAATTCAGGATCAGCAATTGCTAAGCCTGCTGTCTAATATCATGGCCAGATGACATCCTAAGCCTGCATTGGGAATGCGTTAGCCAACAAAAAAACTGCCTCAGAAAAATCGGAGGCAGTTTTCAAAGCAACAATTCCGTTAATCATTTAGCATAGTTGCGCAGCTTAATGACGGTACGGCGGTTTTTGGCACGTCCATCGGCTGTGTCATTGCTGGCAACCGGCTGTGTATCGCCAAAACCCTGAGCAGTCAGGTGGTCTGCATTCACGCCTTGCTTGATGAGGTATTCCCGAACGGCATCGGCGCGTTTTTGCGACAGGTCCATGTTGGTGTATGATTTGGGCTGCACATTATCGGTATGGCCTTCGATATCGGCATACAGCGAAGCGTCATCCTTCATCATTTTGGCTAATTCATCAAGAGACTTAAAGGAGACTTTCTTTATTGAAGCCTTACCGGTTTCAAAGAATACGGCCTTAGCCACTTTTTCAGCCTTTTCGACTACTTCTTTTTTGATTTCGGGGCAGCCTTGATTGGATGCGGGACCGGCCTGGTCGGGGCAGCGGTCTTCTGCATCGGGCACGCCGTCATGGTCGCGGTCTGGTGCGGGGCAGCCGTTGTACTGTGGTAATCCTGCTAAGTAAGGGCACTTATCCGTATTGTCCGGGATGCCATCACCGTCTGAATCGGGGCAGCCATGATATTGAGCAAGGCCGGCAACCAAGGGGCAGGCGTCGTCTTTGTCGTTGATACCATCACCATCAGAATCCGGACAGCCATTGAGGTGTGCCGGGCCAGGGATATCCGGGCAGGCATCTTCATTGTCTGCCAAGCCATCATTGTCCCGGTCAGACACGGGCGGTAATACAACGGAAGGGGCAACATTGGGCTTTGTACGGGCATAGCCAGGCTGGAACCAATACACGAAGCCGAAACTATGTTGCAGGTGGTTTTGGTCGTGGCTGGTCGCTGCGATTTTATAAGCAGATTCGAGGTTCAGGTACAGGTCATGCGACTTGGACAGGTTGAAATTCAGGCCGGCACCTATAGGGACAGTAGCGCCGAAATATCCAGGGCGGTGTGAGCCGGAAATTCCGGCGAATAGGTAGGGAGAAATGAAGTAGTTCTCTTTGGTCAGGATGTTGTAGTTGAAGCGGGCATCCAGCTCTGCGAGCAGTTGCACAAACTTGGTAGCCCCCAATTTCCTTCTGATGACATAGTTGGTATCGTCAGCGCTGGTGGGGTAATCCACATTTCCAAGGGTAAGGGAAATACTTCCATCGAAGTGATTGCTATAGCGGCGCCAGTAGCTAAACTTAACGAGTGGGTGCCAGCGGAAAGTGGTTTTGACGGAAGTATCTGGTAGGCCTGTGTCCAGGTTTTGGTTTACCGTGTACACCTTATCGGTGATATAGTTTCCAGTTTGTGGCCCGTAGAAATCATTTGCTCCAAAGGAAATGCCGATTCCATCCCGTTTTTGTGCGAAGGCAGTTGCAGCCATAGCAAGGCAACAAACGCTGAGTAATATCCTTTTGTTCATAGCATGCGTTGATTGATGATAAATAGCTGTTAGAGTGCCCACCAAACGGGAGTGGTGATGGGTAGGTTAACGACGTTGGGGTTAGAATTTGTTTCCTGAAGCGAGATGGGGAATCGTTCCGGAATCGTAGGAATCGAAGCTTTCGGGTTGGGTGTTAAAGCGGGCAATTTTGTACGGCGGTAGTCTGAATATGCTTCAGTCTGTCCATACATGGCAATCCATTTCTCATACATTACCCGGCTGAGGTTTGTATTGGCATTTGTGTAGGTCGCGATATCGGAACCATTATAAGCACCTTGAGTTACCTTCTCACAAGAAGCCATAATGGCATCATTTAATGCAGCCGCTGCATTCGGGCTTCCCTGACGGGCCAGTACTTCCGCTTTGATGAATAACGCTTCCATATAGGTCACCATCGGAGTAGATACCGTAGGATCCCCTCCAAGTGCATTTGAAATATCGCCGGCGAGATAGCGGCCATAATAACTGGCACTAGCATCTGTTTGGTCAATGGGACAGCCTGTCACAACACCACCACTCTGAGATGAATCGAAGTAATAATACAGCCGAAGGTCTGTAGGGCGCAACTTCATGGAGTCAACTAAGGAAGCGCTTGCACGCATGTAAGCACGTGCATTTAGGAAGGCATACCATTGGTTTTGGCCATTCGAACCATCATGAGTTCCCATACAATCTTCTTCATTTGCCTGAATACCCTTTGACATAGCGTCCAGGATAGCTGCGGGGTCATAATCTGGTTTATTGCTCAGACGATTCAGATAACGTGCTTTCAGGGTGTAGGCTGTCTTAGTCCACAATGAGACATCACCACCGAAGATGATATCATCCGTACCCGGCACAGTAGCGTTTGCATCTGCAGGCTGAGCCAATTTTCCGATTGCATCATCCAGCATCGTAATCATAGTTGAATAGATGCTCTGTTGCGGGTCGAAATGGGGTGCCAGATTTCCGGCACCTTGCAGAGCTTCTCTAAAGGGAACATCTCCATAGATATCTGTAGCCAGGCCAATGTTCATTACGATGAGTATTTCAGCCATTCCATCATAAAATGGACGTTCGCTACCAAAGTTTTTCCGGAGCTTATCCGCATTGAGCATGTTGGCATAGAGCTGCGACCAGTTATTGTCCTGATTGCTTTGCGTCATTGCATATTCCTGAGTTTCGACAGACTGACCATCTACCCCTGCCATATGCTGAACGAAAATGGCACCGGTACGATTGATATCTCCTTCGTAGGAATTGATGGTAGCTACTTCCACTTCGGTCAATTGTGTGGAGGGGGTACCCGAGCCCGAAGAGTTCGGGTTGACAAAAAGCTTTTCCTTGCCTCGGCATCCGTACAGCAAGGCTGTGCCTAACACAGCTATAGCGAGATATTTTATAGACTTCATGATTGCTGTTTTGTGGGTTTGATTACAAGCCGAGCTTTAGGTTAAACATTACAGACTTGGTACTTGGGTTGTTGAAGTAGTCATATCCACGGAACGCAGATGAGGCACCCGTCAGGCTGGTTTCAGGATCTACCCCCTTATAGCTGGTAAAGAGGAGCAGGTTTCTACCACTTACGCCCAATTCTAAATAGTCAAAAGTTTTATGGCGGCTTGGGTCAAAGGAGAAGCGATAGCTTAGGCCAACCGAACGAAGTCGAACCCAGGATCCATCTTGAATTGCATTTTCTGCTGCATAGTTACCCTGATCGCCTTTGTAGGTCTGGTAATAGTATTGTGCAGAAACCGGAGTCTTATTCGCCTGCCCTTCCAGTGGGGTACCCGGGGCATATATACCATCAATCAGGTAAGTATGTTCGCGGTCCTGAGATTCTGCGGTCAGGCCATATCGGTTCAGGCGCGCCCAAGTTCCATTCCAAATATCTCCTCCCTGACGAATATCCCACAGGAAGGAAAAAGTAAGTCCCTTAAAGGAAACACTGCTACCCAAGCCCATGGTCCAGTCGGGGTTCGGGTCACCAATGATGCGGGTGACGGGGTCGCGCATGGCCTTGCCGTCTTTATCCACTAAGATTTTTCCGGTAACGGAGTCACGCAGCCAGGCGGTACCATAAAAGACACCAATAGGCTGCCCAACTAATGCTTCTGAAGAAACGTCCGAAAAACCGTTCCCAACAGGAATAGCGGAAATCCCCGGATTGATGGAGAGCACTTTCGAACGGTCTATCGTGAAGTTGCCAAAGACATTCCATACAAAATTCTTGGTCTTTATTACATCTGCATTCAAGCCCAGTTCAATCCCCATATTCCGGTTAGTTCCTCCATTGGTGAGATACACCATATAGCCTGTGGACTGCGGAATGGGTAACTGGATGATATTGTCTTTCGTGAGTTGGTAATATCCGGTTGCTTCAATGCTTACCCGATTCTTAAAGAGCTTTAATTCAAGACCCATTTCTTTCCCTTCAACGTGCTGCGGTTTGATATTAACATCCAGCAAAACATTGCTGGGTGCATAACCTGCCTGACCGAGGTACGGGAAGCTAACTCCGTTGGTCATACCATCGGTGATAAAGGGAATTACATAAGGAGTTGAAGGATTCAGGTATCCGGTAGGGCCTGTTCCAGCATCTGCATATGCAAAACGCAGTTTACCGAATGTCAGCACATCATTTCTGGGAATCAGCTCAGAGAAAATCCAGGAAAGGTCTGCCTTAGGATAGAAAAATGAGCGCCCGTTGCGACCATAAGAAGACAACCAGTCATTACGCCCGGTTACCGTCAGATACAACATGCTGCGATAGCCCAAGGTCGCTTCACCAAATACACCCTGGCTACGAGAATAGCTTTCGGTATTGTATCCATAGAGTTGACTGGTATTACTGATTTCATAAACTCCAGGAAGCTGAAGATTGCGGCCCCGTCCGAAAAGGAAAGTACCCTCGTCATAAGTATAGTTGAAACCCGCAAATGCTGAAAAGCTCACCCTGTCAGAAATGTATTTGTCGTATTTCAGGATGAGGTCGTTGTAAATCGAAGTACTTGTAGTGCTGGACACATTAATCTGACCTAAACCATCTGCATTATCATTTGCGGTTGAAGAAAGGTCATAAATCTGCTTGGTGCCTGTATTGTAATGATCCAGACCCAGACGATCCGTCAGAGTCAATGAAGGGCTCAATGTGATGCCCATATTGATATTGCCAAAGACACGGTTTGTGTTATCTGTATAGGGATTGCGGTATGCAGTAAATAAGGGGTTGTCATACACAGAAAAATATTGGGTCTGCACCCCAGTTGCCGGGTCTATGTAATTCTGAACATCGTAGTTAATGGGTGCACGCAGCAATGTCAGCATGATACCACCGGTATTACTACCGTTTTGAACTCGAGTACCTTCCGAATGTGTGTAGTTAAAATCACCACCCAAGGTTAGCCAGTCGGCCATTTTCGTATCAGCACGGAAGTTCACCGTCGTCCGTTTGAATTGAGTATTGGGAATAACGCCATCACTCTTGGTATTGCCGATACCTAAACGGAAGGTACCATTTTCACTACCCCAGTTCAGGCCGAGATTATTGGTGTAGGTCTGTCCTGCATGGAAAAAGTCTTTGTACTTGTCATAAGTCTTCACGCTCCGCATGGTATCCGCGCGCGGGCCCCAGCTATTGGGCGTATTGTCAGCGAAGGCGCCTCCACTACCTTGTAAGTACAGGCTTTGCTCATCGGGCAGCTTATTCACATGGTCAATGGAAACTGAGGAGCTGAAATCAACTCCCAGCCTCTTGTTGCCTTTCCCATAATGTCCCTTTTTGGTGGTGATGATGATGGCACCGTTCCCTCCGCGGACGCCATACAAGGCTGCTGCTGCAGGGCCACGGAGCACCGACACACTGGCAATGTCATCCGGGTTGATATCAATACCTCGGTTGGATTCATTAACACCACTCAAGTTGAGGTCATAGGGATAGTCTCCTGCGACTGGTTGGCTGGTACTGTTATCAATTGGAATACCATCTACTACAAACAGTGGGGCGGCAATACCGGAAGTGGTGTTGTTTCCCCGCAGCAAGATTTGAGAAGAAGCACCCGGTGTTCCCGCAGTGCCGGTTACCAATACACCGGGCGATTTCGCCGCAAGTGCTTCCACAATATTTTGTTCGCCGGAACGCTCCAGAACGGATGAATCAATAGTGGTCTGCGTATAGCCTAAGCTCCTTTTTTCTCTACGGATACCTAAAGCAGTTACTACTGTTCCTTCCAGTTGGCGGGAGCTTGTCTTCATGCGCACAACTATGGAAGTGCCGGTCACTTTTAGATCCTGAGTGGCATAGCCCACAGCACGGACCGTAATGGTGTTGTTGTCTTCCGGAAGCATGATCGTGAAATCGCCGTTCGCATCCGTAATGGTACCCGTTTGAGTTCCCTTTACAAATACGCCAGCTCCAAACAAGCCTTGGCCGGTTTCGTCGAGTACCTTTCCGGTGATGTTTCGTTCCTGCGCCCATAGTGCCTGAAGGCCTGTTAAAAAGAGGGCTAACAGCGAGAGTAGCAAGTGTCGCTTCATACGCGTGGATTTTCGATAAACAGATTTTTTCCGAGGGTGAAAACCGAGGTGAATTTATGGCTGCCGCCAATCTTTTCACAAAAATTTTTTATCGTCAGCACACATTCTAATGTGGAAAAAATCAAAGCATTTTGATTCTTAAAATGTCCTGCATCTGAACCTCAGGTTTCTTTCGATTCTATTGTGAACAGGTCTTAACAAGCAATTTTTTTAGGCACGGCTAAAAAAGCATTGATTCTCAGTAAAAATTTTGACTCCCCTAAAATTTTTTAATGAAAAAAACTTGGATGCCCATGTACCTCCGACCTACATTTGCACTCCAAAATTTTTGAGCAGAAACATCTAGTCCTCTGCGCTCAAGAACTAAAAAAAAATGAGACACCTAAGCTTCAAAACGCAATCGGCCAACGAAAAAATCGTTCAGCGCGACTGGTATGTTGTAGATGCAACCAACCAAACGCTGGGTCGGATGGCCTCTAAAATTGCACACGTCCTGCGCGGCAAAAACAAGCCGTACTTCACGCCCCACTTCGATTGCGGCGATTATGTGATCGTCATCAACAGCGGCAAGATTGTCCTCACAGGCAATAAGCTCGAAGACAAAGAATACCAAACTTTTTCCGGCTACCCCGGCGGCCAAAAAACAGAATCTGCACGCAGCCTAGTTGCCCGCCGTCCCAATAAGGTGGTTGAGATCGCAGTCAAGGGCATGCTGCCTAAAAACCGACTCGGCCGCGCCATGTACAAGAAGCTATACGTGTACGAAGGCGCCGAGCATCCACATACGGCTCAAAAACCTAAGGAACTGAAATAAGACTCCAATCAGATGAAAGCCCAAGCCCTTCGCAGGCCCCAATCTTCTGAACTTTTCCTCCAAAATTTTTAAGGCATACCCGCAACGGCCCATTGCCTTTCTACCCAATCTTCCCAAATGGAAAAACAAAAAAACGCCGTCGGTCGCCGTAAGGAAGCCATTGCCCGCATCTACCTCAGCACTGGCTCTGGCAACATCACCGTCAACGGCAAGGAATACAAACAGTATTTCCCCCTCATGTACCTGCAAAATCAGGTAGAACTTCCCTTCAAAACCATCGAAGGCATTGAAGGCTCGCTGGACGTCACCGTAAACGTGCAGGGCGGCGGCCCTAAAGGCCAGGCCGAAGCTATCAAGATGGCTATCTCCCGTGCCCTTTGCGAACTGAATCCTGAATATCGTCCGGCCTTGAAAAAAGAAGGTCTGCTGCGCCGCGACCCCCGCTCGGTTGAACGTAAGAAGTTCGGTAAGGCAAAGGCTCGTCGCTCCTTCCAGTTCAGCAAGCGCTAATCCTATTCTTTTCGCAGGTTCGCGCTGTGGCTTGCTACTCACACTGCCTACAGGGCCCGCGTCCCTCCTCTTCTCAAACCAAAGAAATCATTCCACATCATGGAAGAAAATAAAAGCCTTCACCAACAGCTCCTGGAAGCCGGCGTTCACTTCGGTCACCTCCGCAAGAAGTGGAACCCCAAGATGCTGCCTTACATCTTCGCCGAGAAAAACGGCATTCACATCATTGACCTTAATCGCACGATTGAAGGCCTACAGGATGCTGCCGCAGCCATGAAACAAATGGCAAAAAGCGGTCGTAAAATCATGTTCGTCGCTACCAAAAAACAAGCGAAGGACATCGTAGCAGAAGCCGCTCAAAAAGTAAACATGCCTTTCGTCACCGAGCGCTGGCTCGGCGGTATGCTCACCAACTTCCAAACCATCCGCAAAAGCGTCAAAAAGATGCAAAGCATCGAAAAGATGCTCCAGGATGGCACCATGGATAGCGTCACCAAAAAAGAACGCCTCACTCTTACCCGCAGCCGCGATAAGATGGACAAAGTGCTGGGTGGTATCGCACAAATGGGCCGCACACCTGCCGCCTTGTTTATCGTGGACATCTCCCACGAGCACATCGCCCTCGCAGAAGCCAAGCGCCTCGGCATCACAACTGTGGCTATGGTGGACACCAACAGCGACCCCACTAAGGTGGATTTCGCAGTACCCTCCAACGATGATGCTACCAAGAGTATTGCCATCGTAGTGAACTACCTCACGGCTGCCATTATGGAAGGCCTGCAGGAACGCAACGCTATGAAGGAAAGTGAAGAAGAAACCAGCTCCGAAGACGCTGCTACCGAAGAACGCGGTAATGCTTCCCTCCACGAAGAAGAAGGCGGCGAACATGAGCGTAGCCGCAGTGGCGGCGAAGGCCGGGGCCGGGGCGCCAGCTCAGGCGTAGGCCGCAGCCGCACAGGCGGTACAGGCCGTGCCCGTACCGGCACAGGCGGTGCAGCCCGTCGCTAATTACTGATAGCAATCAACACAGAATCCAGAGGGTGTCTCAGAAGTCCGAGACACCCTCTTTTTATTCGGGCAGGTTTTGGAAGGTCTTTGTCAATTACGCCATTCCAGAGGCGTTCATTTTTCTTCTGAGACACCCTCCATTTTTGCCACCCGGATCAACGCAGAACTTGGATAGGACTCCAGGCAGTTGGGACTAATTTTGTTATCAGCATTCGCTCACTACCCGTCATCCGTTGCGTCGCACCCTTCAGCCAGGTTTCTCGGCTCAGCTTTGCCCGGAAGTGGAGGGCTAAGTCCGGCCTGCCCTGGAACTATAGCGGTTGCCTCGCATCTGCAAAATGGCTCCAAAAAAATGGCTGCCTCTGGGTTTGAAACAGCCATTTTAATACTTGTTTGCTGGGTACTTATTCCAGCACCACTCTTTGCAGTGCCTGGGCCGCATCTGCCTGCACCCGCAGCAGGTAGATGCCTTTAGGCCGGCCCC
>JAFDYC010000036.1 GCA_018267625.1 Bacteroidota bacterium | reverse complement strand
GAAAATGGAGCCACACCACGGAAGAGTTTTTCTTCAAGAGCCCAAGCGTGAGCACGCCTTTAGCCAACATCACTGCGGCTGAATATTTCTTCGACACCGACCCGGGCTTTGGACAAGCCACACCAATCACTGTGACTGCTGGCCAGGACATCAATTTTAGCTTCACCGGGGCTATCACATCATTGAGTAATGGCGTGCACCGCCTGTATGTACGCAGCAAGGATGCCAATGGAAAATGGAGTATTTCAGCCACACAACTTTTCTATAAAGAAGCCCTTCTCAGTCACACGCCAGGCAACATCACCTCTGCTGAATATTTCTTCGATACAGACCCGGGTGTTGGTTTGGCCACGAACATTCCGCTGACTTCCGGTGCCGATGTTACTATAGCCTTCAATCCGCTGATTGTCTCACTCAGTACCTCTTCGTTTCACAAACTCTATATCCGCAGTCGGGATGCGAACGGAAATTGGAGTATCAAGAGTGTGCAGTCCTTCTTCATCCCTGCTTCACTACCGCCAGTACCGGTTCGGCTAACCAAACTCGAATACTTTATTGACAGTGACCCAGGCTTTGGTGCAGGCATTGATGTGCCTATTACCCGTGCCCTGGATTTGACAATCAACTTTACAGCTTCTATTTCGAGTCTTTCGTCTGGACTCCATTCTTTGAGCGTACGCAGCCAGGATTCACTGGGACGATGGAGCATGGCCGCAAAGCAATTGTTCTACCGCGAAGCAGTGTCTTCGCATGTGCCGGGCAACATTACAGCGGCTGAATATTTCATAGACAATGACCCCGGAGTAGGTATGGCAACTGCCGTCTCCGTTGTCGCCGGCCAGGACATTACCTTTTCCGTCACGGCGGGAATTTGTGGACTTAGCTATGGCTTACATCGTTTCTTTCTGCGAAGCAAGGATGCCGATGGAAAATGGAGCCTGAGCGCCCCACAGATTTTCTACAAGGAACCCAGTGTCTCCACGCCTTTAGCCAACATCGTCAAGGCTGAATACTTCATAGACAATGACCCCGGCTTTGGTTTGGCAACTTCTGTCTCCGTAACTGCCGGTCAGGACATCAACATCCCTATTTCGGCAGCTATTTCCAGCCTTTCTACGGGCATTCACCGTTTTGTTTTCCGTTCGCAGGATGCCAATGGAAAGTGGAGCCTGAGCACTCCTCAGATTTTCTACAAAGAGCCTGTCGTTTCTACGCCTTTAGCCAACATCATCAAGGCTGAATATTTCATAGACACGGACCCAGGATTTGGCTTGGCGACTTCAGTTTCCGTAACTGCCGGTCAGGATATCAATATCCCCATCACGGCAAGCATTTCCAGCCTGTCCACCGGGGTGCACCGCTTTATATTCCGGTCGCAGGATGCCAATGGAAAGTGGAGCCATAGCACACCGAAATTTTTCTACAATGAAGCCATTCTCACACATACCCCCGGCTACCTGACCCGCCTCGAATGGTTTTGGGATACCGACCCTGGCTTCGGTTCAGGCACTTCAGTGACTTTCCCGTCCAGCACTATGGATTTG
This sequence comes from Bacteroidota bacterium, assembly GCA_018267625.1. Classification (GTDB taxonomy): domain Bacteria; phylum Bacteroidota; class Bacteroidia; order Chitinophagales; family Chitinophagaceae; genus UBA1952. Next base: position 37,325 of record JAFDYC010000036.1, on the reverse strand, counting down.
CAAAACCAAACCTTCACAGCTCCCATCCCTTCTACGTTCAAGACCAACCAGAAACACTACTTATTCGTTCGCTCAAAAGACGACTGGAGCCTCACCTCCTTCATCCTCGTGGATTTTACCGGTATCCCGCTACCAGTAACCCTGCTTAGCTTCCGTGCTCAGCGGCAAGCAAACCAGGTAAAGCTGAATTGGACCGTGGAAAATGAGCGCGATATGCTACAATATGTAGTGGAACGCAGCAGCAACGCACGTGATTTTGATTCCATCGGGCAGGTGACGGCCCAGGGGCTGAAATCCTACCAGCTCTATGACACGCATCCCGTCACAGGCATGAATTATTACCGCCTACGCCAGGTAGAAATCTCAGGTAAGGTTGAATATTCGGCTACCGTTTCAGTATTGTTTTCAAGTGCTACTGAAGTCATGGACTTGTATCCCAATCCAGCTTCTGAATACTTCAACATCTCTACCAAAATGCCTTTAGCCGGTGTGGCACTCTATGACCTCAACGGTAAGCTTGTCCGGCGCTTCGACGACCTGTCCGGCACGTATTCCCTCAGCGGGCTGGCCGCAGGTGCCTACATCGTACATGCCCTCGGCGAAGATGGCCAGGTGCTTGTAAAACCATTGGTAGTTAAATAGAAGATGATATCGTTTTCATTCCCGGGCCGCTCTGGCCCGGGAATTTTTTTTTGCTTATGCTAAAAAATATAATGACGGGCAGCCCATATCACCGCAGGGGCATAAGCAGCCGCCGAACTAAGAGCAGGGCATGAATAAGCCAGCTTTTGTTGACCTGCAACAGTTCTTTTTGATGATTCAGACCAAAAAGGGTTGCTTTTCCTTCGCTTCCCAGCTTCGTGAAGAACATGGAATGTTGCGCACCAAAAGCACGAGGGATAATTAGCTACCTCATGGCAATAAACACCTTATTAATGCTTTCCGGCAAATTCAGTAATTGCTTCTTCAATTTGCTTAGCACCATTTCCATACATCATGGTTTGATGATTCCCATCCACCGTTATTAATTTTCCATGAGGCAACATTTCCACGGTTTCCTTTGCCAATTCATCTGGCAACATAGGCATACCCAGAGTGTAGGCCTCGGGGGCATTCACCAATAAAACCGGGCATTTTACTTCAGGTATCACGTCTGGCCAGTCAATGGCTGCTACGCCCAGGCTCGCCTCAATAATATTGGCTAATTGTGGTCGGGGAGTCACGCCGCCTTCATCATACGGGCGAACATCTGCTTTGTAATAAGAAAGCATTTCGGGTGCCCAAAAAGTGTTGTAGGGTGCCGCCTTTACCTCTTTCAAATAATCTGAAAAACTGGGATAGGGTACATCCAATTTGTTCAAACGTATCGCTAGCATATCTGCCGCCATCGGGTTCATATGAGCAGCAGCATCTAATGCAATCAGGCTTTCCACTTTTTCCGGATAGCTGGCCGCGAGATAATAGCCCAACAAGCCTCCAAAAGAATGCCCAACTACTATCACTTTTTCTGCATGAAAATGTTTTAGGAGGCCAAGAATGTCTTGAGCATGATCTTCCATACTATAGCTAAAAGCAGGATGGTCTGAAAGGCCACGTCCACGAAGATCTATGGCTACTACTTCAAAATTCCGGTCTAATCCTGCTTCCCTGATTCCATCAAAAGCATGTGCGTTGGCAGTGAGGCCGTGAAGTAAAAAAATCAAAGGGCCATTTTTTGGCCCTTGTAGGTAATGCAGACGGATCTCGTTTGTTTCTAAGTATGGCATAGTTCGATTTAGGAAGTTTGGGAAATGTAGGTAAAGCTATTGTGCCGTCCAGCCGCCATCTACAGAAAGTGCGATACCCGTGATGGTAAAGGCTGCGTCCGAGGCAAGAAACAAGGCACTCTGGGCAATACTTTCCACCGTATTGAATTGCTTGATGGCTTGTTTGTCCAGGAAGACTTTCTCAACCACTTCTTCTTTGGTCATGTTGTGTGCCTTCATCTGCTCGGGGATTTGCTTGTCCACGATAGGTGTGTGAACATATCCCGGACAAATACTGTTGGCCGTAATGCCGCAGACTGCACCTTCCAGGGCAATTGTTTTAGTAAAACCAATGAGGCCATGTTTAGCGGCAACATAAGCTGCTTTATATTCTGAAGCCACTAAACCATGTGCTGATGCAATATTGATGATGCGGCCATAGTTGTTGGCTTTCATGGAAGGCCAAATAGCCTTCGTGACGTGAAAGGCAGCGGAAAGGTTTATTCCAATAATTGCATCCCATTTAGCTTCCGGGAAATCCTCGATTGGAGACACAAACTGGATGCCCGCGTTATTGACGAGCACTTCAATGGTTCCGAATTTTGCCAGGGCCTCGGCTGCAAAAGCCCTTATCGCTGTGGGGTCCAGCATATTAGCAGCTGAGAATAGATAATCTACACCGGCTGCTCCTGCCGCTGTTTTAGCAATTTCTGCTCCATCTGGCTCCAAGCCATTGAATACAATATTGTATCCCTGAGAGGCAAATGCTTTTGCAATGCCAAATCCAATACCCGATGTGCTGCCGGTGATGAGTGCTGTCTTGTTTTTCATACTTTAATCATTAGTTTGAGAGTCACAAAGGACGGAAATGTTGCCGGGATGCCTATTTAAGAATGTGGTAAGGAATTTTAACCCACTACTGAAGCCTGCCTAAAAAATGAGGCGGTGATACAGTTATTGCTTCATTGCATTGCACACCGCAGGCTCCTTGTGCCATACAACTTTTTACCATAGCATTTTAAATGGCTGCAGCATCGTGCTGCTTGCCTGCTTGGGCCGGGAAGGGCCAGGCAGCGAAATGGTATTAAAGGCTTCGAGCCTGAAAATAAGTTCAGGATAGGATGTTTCGGATGTTGCTCTGAGCTTGCTAATAGACTAAATAAATACTCCCCAAATACGGTTCCATCTATGGTAGGAGAATCAGATAATGAGGTTCCCCAAGTTTCGAAGCTGGTCGGTCCCGATGAGGGTTGCCAACTGAATGATGGGAATGCGGCGCAGATAATCCAGATAGAGCTGAGCCTGGCAGTCGGAGGATGAACTGTGGATCATCCATAGGAAATCCAGGCCTTTCGCTTCGGGCAACAGCGACATTTTATCGCACTTAAGTTCATACAGCACATGTTTGGGCCCGTTGAAGGGGGCCTTATGCTGATAAACACAGAAGTAATGGTCCTTTTGACTGCGCTTGTCTTGCATGTGAATCTCGTGCTCCGGACGGCACACAAACCGGGTGTCAAAATATTGGTTTAAGGTCCCACATAGTTTGTAGACCGGTTCATGGCTGGTAATCCCGATCAGCGCCGCATCGGAGAAATAATCTTCGAAGAGCAATTCATTATCGAGGACTTGTTTGCGGGCCATGGTGCTGCGTTTGACGAGGGCGTAGTAAGACTTCAAATCTCGTTTAAAAGGGCGTTCTTCGCAAGCAAATCACGCATCACTATGGTTGGTATAATTTTTCTGGGAATTGTCGTTTTCCTCTTCATCTTATCCATCGCAACGGTGCAGCAGGGTACCGTGGCGGTGATTACAATTTTTGGAAAGTACCGCCGGGTGCTCCGGCCAGGCTTGAATTTCCGGATTCCCTTTGTTGAAAAAATCTTCCGCCGTATTTCATACCAAAACCGCTCTATAGAGCTGAAGTTTCAAGCCATCACACAAGACCAGGCCAATGTCAATTTTTCAGCCATGATGCTGTATGCCGTCCTCAATCAGGAGACGGAGACGATGAAAAATGTGGCCTTTAAGTTCCTCGATGAGCGCAGCTTTATGCAAGCTCTTGTGCGTTCGGTGGAAGGTGCCGTTCGCGCGTTTGTTGCTACCAAAAAGCAATCTGAGATTTTGCTGCTGCGCACCGAAATCATCCTGCATGTAAAAGAGCAATTGGATGCCCAACTCGAAGCCTGGGGCTATCACCTCATAGACATTCAGATCAACGACATCACCTTCGATGAGGCCATCATGCGCTCGATGGCGCAGGTAGTAGCTTCCAACAACCTCAAAGCCGCCGCCGAAAATGAAGGTCAGGCCTTACTCATCACCAAAACTAAGGCCGCAGAAGCCGAAGGAAATGCCATCAAAATTTCGGCAGAAGCCGAACGCCAGGCAGCCCAATTGCGGGGGCAGGGTGTGGCCCTTTTCCGTGAGGAAGTGGCCCGGGGTATGGCTTTGGCTGCTAAAGAAATGGAAATGGCGAACCTGGATGCCTCATTCATCCTCTTTTCCATGTGGACGGATGCTATCAAGCATTTTGCCGAAAACGGAAAAGGAAATACGATCTTCCTGGACGGCAGCAATGACAGCCTCCAGCGCACCATGCTCCAGCTTCAAAGCCTTGTGAAAGGCCAGCTTGGGAAGTAAGGGTAACCAGACGAGTACATTCCCGATTATCATTCTAGTTGTTGCCGAGATTGTGGCAATTCAATATGTCCAGCACGCCTTCCTGCAAAAGAATCCGGTAGCCTATGCGGTCATTGGAGATGCCCTGCCTTAGCTCATATCGGAATTGAAAGCGCCCATCGGCCTGGGTGTCTGTGACGAAGTAGGAAAACACAATCTCGCTTCGTTTTTCAAAATGCTGGGCTACTTCATGGATATGTGTGGACAAGACCATGAGCTGATCCGGGTGCAGCAGCAGGCCTTCCACTACTGCACGGGTACATTCATACGCATCATGCACATTAGTGCCCTTGAACAGTTCGTCCATCAACAAGAGGTGCGGGCCCTGGCCGGCCACTTTCTGAGCTGTATTTTTCATGCGTTGCACTTCGGCGAAAAAATAGCTTTCCCCCCGCAGCAAATTGTCTTCTACGTGCATGTTGGTGATGATACCCTCCAAGAAGGAGAGCGTCATGCTTTGGGCAGGCACGGCCATGCCCATATGCGCCAATAGGGTGCTCACACCTAATGCCCGCATGAACGTGGTTTTGCCGCTCATGTTGGCACCGGTCAGGAAGAGGAAATGTTGCCCATTGTGGAATTCCAAATCATAAGGCACGGGCGTTTCAAGTAAGGGATGATACAAGCCTTTCGCTTGAAATTGTAAAGGCAATGAACTCCTTAATTCGGGATATTGCCAGCCCAGATCCCGGCCTGCCTGGCCCATCGCCTGCTCCGCGTCTAAGCGTGCATAATGCTCCATGAGTTGATAGATCCGATGCTTCAGTTCGCGTCGCGCCCGGAAGGAGAGCCTGCTGAGCGTGGCGTAGGGCGTGTGCTTGTCAACCCGAATCAACAGTGGGATGAGCGGGTGGTTCAGCTCATCCTGCATCTGTTTCAGCTCTGTTTCCAGCAAGGATGGTAGGGTAGAGGGAAGTTCCAGCAAGGCAGTCAGTTCCTTGCAACCTTTCAGGAAATCGGCAAGTTGCGAGAGAGAGAACTGAATGAAGCTGTATTGATTTCGGTTGATAAGCTTTTGAAAGAAATTTCCAAATAATAAGGACAGTCCGCTGGGTGCATGCACACTGTCTGCCGCCTCAAAAAATTTTTCCAACAACACCAGGGTACCATTCGTAATCAGCCGGGTCCAGTGTTCGGGATGCTTACTCCACCAGCGCAGCACTTCTTGAGTAGCTTGAAGACGATCAAAATCGTCCGGTGGGTTTCGAAAGCAATGTCGCAGGGCTTCCCGCCCCATGCTACTGGTTGTTTTATCTACCAGCGAAAAGAGGTCTTCACCCTGAGTGCTGAAGATGGAGAGGTCGCGGAGCGTAATCTTATCGTTGTGCATCGGGGGCTTAGCGTTCAAAGAGTAGCCGCTGCCCGGAAGGAGCGGGTTGCACGGCCCCGTTTTCATACACTACATGCCCATTCACGATGGTGTGGGTGATACGTGCCGGAAACCGATGCCCTTCGAATGGCGACCAGCCACATCGGTAGTAGAGGTTTTCTTTTGAGACCTGAGTGGCGCCCTCCAGGTCCACCAGCACCAGGTCTGCAGCATAGCCCTCCCGGATATAACCCCGCTCCTGAATGCGGAAGCACTTTGCCGGAGCATGGCTCATTTTTTCAACCACTTTTTCAATGGAAATTTTCCCTGCTTTCACATACTGCAACATAAGTAGAAGGGAATGCTGCACCAACGGAACGCCGGATGGAGCCTGAGGATAAGGCTGCTGTTTTTCTTCCCAGGTATGCGGTGCATGGTCGGTAGCGATAATGTCTAAGCGGTCATCGAGCAACGCTTCCCAAAGTGCTTCCCGATGCTCAGGCGCCTTGATGGCGGGATTGCATTGGATGAGTGTCCCGAATTGCGCATAGTCTTCGGCAGTGAAGTGGAGGTGGTGCACGCAGACTTCAGAGGTGATTTGCTTTTCCCGCAAGGGCAGCATGTTGCTGAAAAGCTGCAATTCCTTAGCCGTGGAGATATGAAGTATGTGCAGCCGGGCACCAGTTTGTTTTGCTAATTGAACGGCGCTGAATGAACTTTCAAAACAAGCTTCCACATTGCGGATAAGCGGATGAAACCGGACATCGTCAGCTTCTGGATATTTTGCTTTGTTGGCTGTGATGACCGGCTCGCTCTCACAGTGCGTAGCGATAAGCAATTCCGAACCCTCAAATATTTTGCGCAGCGTGACGTAATTGTCCACAAGCATGGAACCGGTGGAAGATCCCATAAAAATCTTCACCCCGCAGACCTCTTTCTTCTTCGCATTCGTTCGCAACACTTCTTCTGCATTTTCATTAGAAACTCCCATGAAGAATGAATAATTCGCGGGAGAACATTGGGCGGCCCGGGCATATTTCTGTTCCAGCAATTCCTGGGTTAAAGCCGGTGGTTTTGTGTTGGGCATCTCCATAAAAGAAGTGACGCCACCAGCCACGGCTGCCTTGGATTCCGTTTCGATGCAGGCCTTATTCGTTAGTCCGGGCTCGCGAAAATGAACCTGGTCGTCAATGACGCCGGGGAGCAGGTGCAGCCCCTGGGCATCCAGCTCCCGCACTGATGCGGGGACGGATACCTGCGATGCAATCTTTTCAATTCGCCCGTTTTGAATCAATACGTCCCCCTGATATCGGTGGCCTTCATTGACTATCGTAGCGTTTTTGATTAGTAAATCTGCTTGAGACATTATGGGGAAGAGGTATTTTGTGGCGGATACTTTTACGGCAAGTTACCCTCACACTATTTGACTATGGCAAAGAAATCCCTGCTGCTGATGGCAGCAGCCTGTAGCCTGACTGCGGCTCAAGCGCAGACCACTTACTTGCAACTGGACCAGGAAACATATCACTTGCTCGATCGCCTCGAAACCCGTCAGGGCTTCCTCGATACGAATCTCTTCCTGGCTGATAAACCGGTGGCCCGCAAAGGTGCTGTGGCCTTCCTGGAATCGGTGAAAGATGTGGACGCCGGCGACCTCGTAGGTAACGGAGGCATCGGCCTGACGAAGATTGACTATTACAACATGGCCCATGCTATCTCCGTGAGCGGCGAATGGGCCTCTAACGGTGACGGAGCTATTGACTCGAAACTACCCTGGTTTCGCGGCGCCTTCTACAACAAACAACCCGACTTTCTACACGTCCATACCCATAACTTTTTCCTCGTAGCCAATCCGGTACTTTCCGGAACGGTCATTGCCCAAAGCGATGCCCGCGACCCAGACAAGAGCCTATTTTCATCCAGCCGCGGCGTAGAAATCCGGGCCCGTATCGCCCATAAGATTGGGATATACACCTACCTCAGCGACAATCAGGAGCAGCCCCCTTATTTCGTCCGGGATTATATCGAGCGGCGTTGGGGCCCTTATACCGCGGTTCCCGGTGCCGATTACTATCAGCAGCCTTCCGCCAACACTTATGATTACCTAGCCGCAAGGGGTTATCTCGATTTTGCCGTTATTAAAAACGTCATCAACGTCACCGCCGGCTACGACAAACATTTTATTGGAGATGGATACCGCTCTCTGTTCCTGTCTGATTTTGCTGCTCCGGCAACCTTCCTGCGCATCAACACCCGAATCTGGCGGCTGAACTATCAAAACCTCTTCATGGAGCTGACACCCCAATACATCCGGGGAGGCGACCGCGACCTCCCGCACAAATACGCCGCCATGCACCACCTCAGCATCAATGCCCTGCGCTGGCTTAATGTAGGCCTGTTTGAAAGCGTCATTTTCGCCCGCAGCGACCGATTCGACTTTTCCTACATGAATCCCATCATCTTCTACCGCTCCATCGAACGGGCAAATGGTTCGCCGGACAATGTGAACATCGGCTTCAATTTCAAAGCCATCGCAGCAAAACACTTACAGTTTTATGGCCAGCTTTTCTTTGATGAATTCAAAAGCAAGGAACTCTTTAGTAACCGGGGCTGGTGGGGAAATAAATATGCTGTGCAGCTCGGTGGAAAATGGTTTGATGCCTTCAACCTACCCAACCTCGACCTGCAGGCGGAAGTCAATATGGTACGCCCCTTCACGTATTCGCATTATGACAGCACGGCTACCTATACACACTATAACCAACCGCTGGCACACCCACTGGGAGCCGGTTTTGAAGAGTTTGTGGGCATCCTGCGCTACCAGCCGATTCCTAAATTATTCATCAGCCTGAAAGTGCTTGCTTACCGCCAGGGGCTGGATAGCAATGGCACCAATTATGGCAGCAACCCGTTCCTCAACTACAATCAGTTTACTCCGGTCAATAACACTCCGGGCGAGCAGCAATACGGCTTCGGCATGACCAACGGAGTTGAGACAAACACCTTCTCCGGCAACCTTAACCTCTCATACGAACTACGCGATAATCTCTTTATTGACCTCGGCGGCAGCTACCGCAAAATGAGTTTTGAAAACGGCCTCGCCCCAGACCAGACGACCCATTATGTCTATTGCGGCCTCCGGCTGAACATCGCCCGGCGGGACTATGATTTTTATTAACCTACTGCAGCCTGCCTTCTCTATTCCCACACAGCCAGGGTATAATTGCTTTTCCCTTTTTGGATGAGCAGGTAGCGCCCGTTCAGCAATTGTTCCTTGCGCAGCACAAAATCGGGGGCCGTTACTTTCTCTTTATTCAGGCTGAGCCCGCCTGCAGCAATCATCTTCCGAGCTTCCCCTTTCGAAGGGAAAATTTTATGCTCGGTCAGGAAATCAATCAGCCCCTGCCCGGCTTCCCATGAAGCCTGTGCAATCCGGACTTGCGGTACTCCTTCCATCACTTCAAGCAGTTGCTGTTCATTCAGGGCCCGCAAGGCTTCCACTGCACTGCCGCCAAACAATATCAGCGAAGCCTGCTGTGCAAAATGCAGGTCTTCTTCCGAATGCACCATCACCGTCAGTTCCTCCGCCAGTGCTTTTTGTAAGGCTCGTTGGTGGGGTGCTTCTTCATGCCGGGCTATCAACGCTTCGATTTCTGAAACAGGTTTAAATGAAAAAATATAGGCCATGCGCGCCGCATCTGCATCCGCCAGTTTCAGCCAAAACTGATAGAATTGGTAGGCTGATGTTCTGGTAGCATCAAGCCATATGGTACCGCTTTCCGTCTTGCCAAACTTGCCACCATCACTTTTTGTTATTAGCGGGCAGGTCAGTGCGAAAGCCGTATTCTCCGCACTTTCCGACACGGCCTCCTGTTGCGCATGTTGCATCCTCCGAATCAGCTCTGTGCCTGTAGTGATATTCCCCCATTGGTCGGCGCCGCCCATTTGCAGCTTCACGCCCTTGTGCCGGTTCAGCCAATAATAATCGTAGCCCTGAATGAGTTGATAGCTGAACTCTGTGAATGATATCCCCGTCTCCAGTCGCTTCTTCACCGAGTCCTTCGCCATCATGTAATTCACCGAGATGTGCTTGCCCACGTCCCGGATGAAACCCAGGAAGGAAAACTCCTTAAACCAGTCGTAGTTGTTCACCACCTCTGCCTGCGTTGCCCCGGGTTCGAAGTCCAGGAACTTCCGGAGCTGCTTCTCAATGCCCGCACAATTGCGGCGCAGCGTGGCTTCATCCAGCAGGTTCCGCTCGGCGCTCTTACCGCTGGGGTCGCCAATCATGCCGGTAGCACCACCCACCAGCGCCAGCGGCTTATGCCCAGCACGCTGAAACCGCATCAGCAACGTAATAGGTAGCAGGTTGCCTACATGCAGGCTCTCCGCCGTCGGGTCGAAACCCACATAGCCCGCCGTCACTTCCCGGAGCAGTTGTTCTTCCGTGCCCGGCATCATATCCTGAATCAGCCCGCGGCTGCGCAGTTCTTCAATAAAAGTCATGTTCCGTTTCTTAGTTGTTTTCCCAGTTTAGAGGATGATTTTTTTGTCGGCTGCAGCTCACTGCCGGTCATCCGTTGCGTCGCACACTGAGGGGCCTGGTCCGCTATTCAGCTTTTCGCATATAGGGAAGATTTCCCGTCTGCAAGAGGCGCTCAGTTTTCGGCGAAGCGGCGCAAAAGTAGCCTATCCTTGCAGCCGGCCATGTATCGCATTTTCTCCACCCAATGGGATGGCAGGTTCAGACTGCCACGCTTGCTTCCAGCCCTGATTATTGTCTTTTCCTGCTTACTCCTCCTCCTCCTCAGCACGCTCTTCTGTTATGTGCATCCTTCTATCCTGGACGATTATGAAAACATTGCCTGGCTTGGTTTCCTGAAGCGTCAAGGGTACCTATTCCTCGAGTGGTCAGGCCGGTATTTTTCCAATGCTGCGGTTTCGCTCAGTCCCCTGCGCGGGCATTCACTGACAGACTATCGCTGGGTGCTGCTGGGGGTGTTCTTGTTGTTCACGGTCTCGTTTCTGACGCTCCTACTGGCCCTGTTACGCCGCTTCAGTAAGGCTCCGGTTCCCGTCAGGCTGGCCACGGCACTGGCAGGGATAGTCCTTTTCTGCAACAATATACCCTCGCTCCAGGAAGGCTTTTTCTGGTACAGCAGTGCCATGACCTATATGCTGCCAGTGGCTGCAGCCTTTGGCCTGTTCAGTCTGCTGTTTTATGCAGAAGCAAGCGCATCGCCGTCATGGTTCACCCGGATAGTTTCCCTGTTGCTGGCGATCGTCGCTCTCGGAGGCAATGAGACTTTGTATATCTGCCTACCCATCGTGTTTGTCCTTTGGTGGCAGGCACGCCGCCGGGCCGATATCGTGCGGCAGAAATTTTATTTCTGGCTGCTCCTGACTACGGTTTTATGCCTGCTGATTTCGCTGCTGGCTCCAGGCAATTATGTTCGTCAGTCGCTCAATCCCCGACCGGGTATAGGGGTGCTGTTCCTTTGGCTGAAGGTGTCCCTGCTTACCGGATGGAGCTGGCTGAGCAATCCGTTCCTGCTGCTCTTTAGCGGTCTCACTGTCTGGTTCCTTTCAGGCTATGAACTCAAAATATTCAGGATACGCTTATGGCAGGCTTTCCTATTGCCCTTCTTATTTCTGCTGCTGTTGCTGTTGCCCGCCACTTTAGGATTGGGAGAGCAACCACCACCCCGCGTCTTCAATGAAGCGTATGCATTCTTTCTGTTGGGCTGGCTGGTTTTTCTGTTGCGTCTGATTCAATATTTGGCTGCCTTACAGTTTTCCAAAAGCCAGTTCACGTTTTTAAGACAAGCGAGCCTGATTGCTTACCTGCTCCTGCTTCTGGTCAGCTTCAATACAAATGATTTGCGACAGGCCAATTTTTTCAGAATCCCCAAGAGTTATTTGCGCCACATACCCCAGCAATACGACCATGCCTGGTTGGCCCGCTATGCAGAAATAGCAACTGCCACTGCAGATACCTTGTATTTGAAACCCATTCCAGCAAAGTCTGGCAATCCTGTTTTTTTCTTTGACATCACATTCTGGCCCTCCAACAGCAACCGTTTCTTTGCTCAGTATTGGGGCCGGAAGATGGTGCTGGCCGACACGACAGGACATAAGATAAACGCGCCCCGTTGAGGGCGCGAATTACTTTTTTTGCGGTATCCAAGCAGGCCAAGGGCTTGTCCGGAATCCTTCCACTAAAATGTGGCCCGATGATTCAGGCGTTTATTTTTCCGAGTCTGTTCCCTTTGCTTTTTCCAGGAAATATTCCATCGTTGTCAGGCCCCAGTAGGGTTTTTCGATGTCATTCTGATTCTCTTTTGCATACAGGGCCTTTGCTTTTTCAAAATAGGGCAGTGCTTCTTTCTTGCCCCCGCCAAACATTTTCGGGGTGTAGAATTTGGTGATACCATACTCCAGGTAAATCCGGGGATTGTCTGCGTTCAGCTCTTTAGCTTTTTCTAAGTGCGCTTCGAATTCCTTGCCATATTTCTGCCAGCGGTTGCGGGGATCCACACCGATGCGGGCATTGGCAATCATGGCAGTCATTACTTCGGTTTCAGAATTTTCTTTTCCTAAGAGATGGGCAGCATCATCCCGATAATTGGCTGCTTCATCGAGCAATGCGTCCTTTTTTGTTGGGTCTTTTTCGAAGTAGGCAAGCTGCACGATGCTGTATGCGGCATAGAACTGTGGCGCCCACTGGTCGTTGTATTTCTTGGCAATCAACACCAATTTATTGCCCAGGTTTTGCTTGGCTACCATATCAACAAACGTGGTGTCGAAGGCATCAAATGTGGATTTTAAGACGGCCTTATAGTCAGGCTGGGCTTGTGCTGCGAGCGTCAGGCAAATGGCGGCTGCGGCAAGAATAGTTTTTTTCATTGGGCTGAATACTTGTGCTTTGAATGGTTTGGTTCTGTTGAGTATTTCTAAACTAAATTTTTCCCTGGGAGGTCTTAAAGCTCATCGCGGTCGAAGGCGGTGAGGGAGAAGTTGACACCCACAAAATAATTGCGGAACAAGGCAGGATACTGAGGGTAGCGAACACTGCCATCTGAACTATAGCGGTAGCTGAAGACGTTTTTCTGATTGGTCACATTGTCCACCCCGGCATAAATTACCGTGAACCATTTCTTGATATGGGTGAGGTAATTGACGGCGATTGACAGGTTGTGGTAATCCGGCGTTCGGTCGCCCATGAAGTCTGTATTGCTGGGATTGTAATAAGGCCTGCCCGTAGCAAAGCTGTAGGTCGCATTGATCTGAGTAGTCCACTTCTCGATGTAGTATTTGGCTACTAAGCTGGCATTGTGGGTTGCGATAAAATCGGGTTGCACTTCTGCGAGGTAATTGCGGTAGAGTCGGCGAGTGTCCACGTATGAATAGGACACCCAATAGTCCACATTTTTAATCAGTTTCTTATCGCGCCAAAACAGCTCAAAACCCTTAGCATAGCCATAGCCACTGTTGTCCGGCACGTTGAAGCTGGTTCGGTAGCTGTTCGGGTCGTAGCTGCTTACATGCTCGCGCACGAGGTCGCGATAGTCTTTGTAGTACACTTCGGCACGCAGCGTGCGGTCTCCTTTTATCCATTGGTAGTTGGCGATATAGTGAATGGCTTCTTGCATGTCCGGACGATAGCCATATTGCAGATAAGGCACATCCGGAAGTTGATAGAAGATGCCACTTGAAAAACCAAACTGACCATACATCCCAGCCCGTATGGCAAGAGCGATACGGGGTGCAAAGGTGTTTTGATTCAGCAATTCGCTGTGTTCAGCACGGATGCCGGGCCGGATGGCTATCCAGCGTGTGGGGCTCCAGTCGGCCTCAAGAAATACGGCTTCCTGGGTTTCTGTGAAGTCAAGGTCATAGGATGCGGTATCGAGGTTGATATTTTTTCGATAAGAGAAATGCTGGATTTCGGTACCGGCCAATATACTCAGCTTGGCTGCTAAGTATCGCTTCAGTTCGAGGCGGAATTGAGTACGGTCGTTGCGGTTTTTGATAGGAATATCCCCTGCCTCAATATCATCTGTATTCTTTGCATAGCCTGCCGCTGTGTACAAATTCCATTTACTGCCAAAACGCTGGTTGTAGGACAGATTCAGGTAGCCATTGTTGTTGGTGATGCCGTAGCGAAACAACTTACCGGGAGAGTCCGGATTGGGTACTTCCACTCCGGATGAAAAGCGTGTGAAATTGGTCATCAGCTTAAACATACCCTGCTTGTTGGGCTTCCAGGCAAATCTTGCCGAACCACTGGCACCTGTGGGTACGTTGTAGTAATCCAGGTTGGTGCTGGCAATGCCGTAAAATGGTGCCAGATTGAAATAGGATCCCGTCAGGTCAAGCGAAGTCTTGTCGTTCCAGAGCTTGGAGCCAGAGGCATACACCCCGGCCATATTGATGCCCAGGTTGACGGTGCTTTTATCGGGCAGGTCGAGCGTAGTCAGGTCCAAAACACTGGACATGGCCTGCCCATAACGAGCTGAGTAGCCACCACTTGAAAAAGAAATTCCGCGAAACTGAAAGGGCGAAAAGCGACTGCGCCCCGCCACGCCCGGCGCCGTTGTCGTAAAGGCATCCTGCTGCACTAAGCCATCCACGATGATGGCGGCTTCGGTAGCATCGCCCCCACGGATGAACAGGCCGCTTTGCGTGCCTTGCTGCTGCGCTCCGGGTAAGGTCTGAATGGCTCGCACCACATCGGCTTGTGCGCCGGCAGTGGTCACGATATCTAAAGAACTCAGGATGGTCTTGCCCTTTTCGGTGCCCGCTTCATAAGCGCCGGCAGTTACGGTGATGCCTTCGAGCTGGCGTGGATTTGCCTTCATACGCAGGTCAATCTGGGTCATGTCGCCTTTGATTGTGATAGGCTCACCCGCATTCTGATAGCCTGTGGCGCTGACGGCAATCACCTGTTGTCCTTGTTCTGTAGTGGTAAATTGAAAGTGCCCGTTGCTGTCTGTGGTGCCGCCATCCAGCGTGTTGTCAAGATAGACACTGGCACCTTTCAGGGGCCGATTTTTGGAATCAGTCACGCTACCGGAAAGCTTGTGGCTTTGAGCAAAGAGGCTCAAGGGTAGGCATAGAAAAAAAATCAGGTAGAAGAATGGTCTCATGAAAGGAAGTGCCCGATTCGGAAAAGGGTGGCAAAGCTACGGTACACCTACAGGCAGGCCTCACGTTAGCCGTTGAAAGCCGGTTCTCTGTCGGCATAACGGCCACTGCCATCGGTGAGCCTTTCAGCATCCTTAGCTTTGCGGGGCCTGTTACCCACAGTTGTGTATTTCTTCAGCCGGCTACCTCTTGCAGAGCTTCTACATTCGGCTGGAAACCGGAATCGTGATGAATATCGAACTACTGATGCCTCAGGTTGAGGCTTTGATTTTTGCCTCTGAACGCCCCCTCACTCAGATTGAACTCTGCGACTATCTGGGCGCCGCCCTGGAAAGCCCTCAGGACCCGGCAGGTGTCGCCGCCTGTGTAGAAGCCATCCGGGAAAAGTATGACAGCGATTATTATCCTTTTTCCCTGCGCGAAATCGGCGGTGGATATCAATTCCTGACCAAGAAGGAATTTCATAAAACTATCCTGCAACTGAACGGCGACAAGCACATCCGAAAGCTGTCCACCGCTGCCATGGAAACGCTCGCCATCATCGCTTACAAGCAGCCCGTCACGAAGGGCGAGATCGAATATATCCGCGGCGTTTCTGCGGATTATTCAATTCAAAAACTACTGGAGAAGGAGCTTATCGTAATCGCAGGTCGTAAGGAAGATGCAGTGGGAAAGCCGCTCATCTATACGACCTCGAAAAGTTTCATGGATTACCTCGGCATCAACTCAGCGGCTTCCCTGCCCGCCTTACGCGACATCCTGAGCACGGATGTAGTGTTGCCCACCAGCGCACTTGAAGCCTTGCCAGAGGTGGCGGTCAGCTCACTCGCAGTTGCCGAAAATGGGGAGCTGGTTGGAGGATAACTTCAGGTATTGTTTCTCCTTTTTCCAGTTGATAGCCTCCCCAAATAAGAAAAAGAGGCTCCTGAATGTGATTTTTTTGATTCGGCTTTCGTTTCCGGGATTGCAGCCTTAGCAACGTTTTGCTGCCCGGCATTGCCCGGAACTTGCGCGTAGTGCCTTGCTGCACATGCTAAAGGGAAAGCCGGATAGCAGCACTGGCCCCAAAATGTGCGACGCAACGGCAGCTCCATCAGGGCGTTGAAGCAGGCTCAAAAAATTTGAATGCGCGTTTAAAGCAGCTCGAAGCTTTCGATAAACTTGGTGGTGAAATTTCCTTTCCGGAAATCTTCGTTGCGCATTAGTTGCAGGTGGAAGGGAATAGTCGTCTTCACTCCTTCAATCACATATTCGCTGAGCGCCCGTTCCATAGTGCAGATGGCTTCTTCGCGTGTTTGCGCCACGGCGATGATTTTGGCAATCATCGAATCGTAGAAGGGAGGGATGGAGTAGCCGGCGTAGATATGAGAGTCCACGCGAACGCCATGCCCTCCGGGCGTATGCAACACGGTGATGGTGCCCGGGCTTGGGCGAAAGTCGTTGTAGGGATCTTCGGCATTGATGCGGCACTCGATGGCGTGCATCTTGGGCTCGTAGTTTTTACCGGAAATGGCGATGCCCGCTGCAATCTTGATTTGCTCTTTAATGAGGTCGTACTGGATCACTTCTTCGGTGACACCATGCTCCACCTGGATGCGGGTGTTCATCTCCATGAAGTAGAACTTACGGTGCTTGTCCACCAAAAACTCTACGGTTCCCACGCTTTCATAATTAATGGCGGCGGCAGCTTTGATGGCGGCCTTGCCCATGGCTTTACGCAACTCTGGGGTCATGAAAGGGGACGGCGATTCCTCAACGAGCTTCTGATGCCGGCGTTGAATGGAGCAGTCACGCTCGGACAGATGGCAGACATTGCCGTATTGGTCGCCGGCAATCTGGATTTCAATATGCCGAGGCTCTTCCACGAATTTTTCCATGTAGATGCCGTCATTCTTGAAGGAAGCCGCTGCCTCTTGCTTGGCGGTGTTGTAGTTTTTTTCTATTTCGGCTTCTTCCCAAACTACGCGCATCCCTTTTCCGCCTCCTCCTGCTGTGGCTTTCAGAATAATGGGATAGCCCATCTCTTTGGCCATGCCCTTTGCCTCGTCCACATTTTCTAACAAGGCTTTTGAACCGGGGATACAAGGCACGCCTGCTGCTATCATGGTTTCTTTGGCGGTCATCTTATCGCCCATCTTGCGAATCATCTCGGGCGTGGGGCCGATGAATTTGATGTTGTATTGCGCACAGATTTCTGCAAATCCTGCATTTTCAGCCAAAAAGCCATAACCAGGATGGATAGCATCTGCATTGGTTATCTCGGCTGCCGCCATGATGCGGGGGATGTTCAGGTAGCTGTCGCTACTCTGAGGCTTCCCGATACATACGGCTTCATCGGCAAATCGTACGTGCAGGCTGTCTTTATCGGCAGTCGAATAAACAGCAACGGTCTTGATGCCCATCTCACGACAGGTGCGGATGACGCGCAAGGCGATCTCTCCACGGTTGGCAATTAGGATTTTTTTGAACACGGGTCGAAAAAAGCGGACAAGCACCAAAGCTTACCGCAGATTTGTTTTTGAGTTAAAAAATGACGTCAAGAAGCTGTATTCCCTGCCTGTCTCTTTAGTGATGGGCAACAAAGATTCTTTCCAAGGTCGGAGCCTGAAGATTGAGCCGTTAAGCAGGCTCAACCAAAAACAGGGGCTGGTCATACTCAACAGGACTGGCGTCATCAGCGAGCACTTTCACGATGCGCCCACTGATTTCACTTTCTATCTCGTTGAAGAGCTTCATAGCTTCTACGACACAGAGCACCTGCCCTTTCTTTATCTCATCTCCTACACTAACGAAGGGCGGCTTGTCGGGTGAAGAACTGCGGTAGAAGGTGCCTATCATGGGCGATTTTATCTGAACGGTATTCCCTGCTGCCGAACTCTCTGCAACTACTGGGGGAGCTGCGGGAAGTGCCGGAGCCGAAGGTGCAGCAGGCGCTATGGGCATTTGCGGTGCTATTGCGGGCAAGGGCTGCATCGCAGGCATCATCATGTGCATGGCCATTTCGGGATTGGGCTCCATACCCTGCTTGATGGTAATCTGAAATTCACCATCCTGAATACTCAGTTCGCTGATGTTGCTCTTGTTGATGGTTTTAATCAGCTCCTGAATTTGTTTGAATTCCATAGTCGGCATTTTGACCGCCCCGGCAAAAACCGGTACGGCATGAGAAATATATAATTTGAAAAACCGGGCACAAGATTAAGCCTCCGGAGCGGCTGTTGCAAACCGCTGCCTGTCTAGCCTATTCTTTAACGCGTTCTATGTAGGCTCCGGTCTTGGTGTCTATCCGAATTAATTCATCAGCATCCACAAACAAGGGAACCATGACGGTAGCCCCAGTCTCAATCGTGGCCGGCTTCAGGGTGCGGGTGGCAGTGTCTCCTTTCATGCCGGGCTCGGTATAGGTAATTCGCATCACCACATTGGGCGGTAATTCGACACTCATGGGCTGCTCTGTCTCGGTGTTGACGAGGACAAAGCAGTCTTGCCCATCTTTAAATAATTCGGAACGGTCAATCATGTTTTCTCCGACCACTATCTGGTCGAAGGTGCTTGTGTCCATGAAATTGTACCCGCTGTCGTCTTTATACAGAAATTGATAAGGACGACGCTCCACCCGAACGGGGAAGATATTGTCGCCTGAATTCCAGGTATGCTCGATGCTCCGGTTGTTGTCCACTCCTTTGAGCTTTGCCCAAACTTTAGCAGCAGCCCGGGCTGTCTTGTTTTGACCAAATTCAACAACAGAGTAAAGAGCATTGTCCAACTTCAGGATCATGCCGTTTCGGATGTCGGCGGTGGTAGCCATATTTCTGGTAAATTTTTTTTGGTTTTCGCGGCGGCAAAAGTAGGGTAGCACCGCTCTTGATGCGCAAACCGGTAGTAAGGATTGTGCATGGATAGGAGATGAAACAAGTAGAAATGCTGACGGGCTGTGGCTCTGCTCCTCTGCGGCTCTGCGAGAAACTGCTTCTCATTTCAGTTCTCTTAACCAAAATAATTTACGCCCACTTCATCCCCCTACATTTGCCCCCATGCAAAAAATCCTCGTCGCCAATCGTGGCGAGATCGCCTTGCGGGTCATGCGCACCGCTCGCGAAATGGGTATCCGGACAGTAGCCGTTTTCTCTGAAGCAGACCGTAATATGCCCTTTGTCCGCTATGCGGATGAAGCCTGTTGCATCGGGCCTGCCCCCTCTGTCCAGTCTTACCTCCGTGCTGATAAAATCATAGAAGTAGCAAAGGATACGGGTGCCGATGCCATCCATCCTGGATATGGCTTCCTGAGCGAAAACGCAGAGTTTGCACAGGCAGTCGCCGATGCCGGCCTCATTTTTATCGGTCCTTCTGCTTATTCCATTCGAATGATGGGTGATAAGATTTCTGCGAAGCAGGCTGCAAAAAAATTCCAGGTGCCCATGGTGCCCGGGACCGATCAACCTATCCAGAACCTGAACGAGGCTCGCGAAATTTCCAAACAAACAGGTTTCCCAATCCTCATAAAAGCATCTGCCGGCGGTGGCGGCAAAGGCATGCGTGTCGTCAATGAAGAAGCTGAACTGGAAGAGCAACTTCACATGGCAAAAAGTGAAGCCATGAGCGCTTTCAGCAACGATGCGGTTTTTATAGAAAAATATGTCGCAGCACCCCGACACATCGAAATTCAGGTTCTGGGTGACCAGCACGACAATTATGTCTATCTCTTCGAACGAGAATGCAGCATCCAGCGCCGTCATCAAAAACTCATTGAAGAAGCTCCTTCTTCCTGCCTCACTCCGGAAATACGAAAGGCAATGGGTGAAAGTGCGCTTGCTGTTTGCAGGGCTTGTAAATACTACGGCGCAGGCACCATTGAATTTCTGGTAGATGAAAACCTGAATTATTACTTCCTGGAGATGAATACCCGCCTTCAGGTGGAACATTGCGTCACGGAAATGATTACAGGCTTGGACCTGGTTCGCGAACAGATAAACGTTGCCAGAGGCGAAAGACTTGCTTTCTCCCAGGATGATTTGGAAATACGGGGCCACGCTATAGAACTGCGCGTTTGTGCAGAAGATCCCCAGAATCAGTTCCTCCCTGACACCGGCCGATTAGAATTATATCAAGTGCCCAAAGGCCCGGGAGTTCGCGTAGATGATGGTTACGAACAAGGTCAGGACATCCCCATCTTCTATGACCCAATGATAGCTAAGTTGGTTGCTTATGCCTCCACCCGGGATGAAGCAATATCTCGCCTTTGCAGGGCCATTGATGAATATAAAATCAAAGGCTTTTCAAATACTCTGGCTTTCGGGCGTTGGGCAGTACAGCATGAGGCATTTCGTAGCGGCCATTTCGACACAAAATTTATCGAACACTATTTCAAACCCGATATGCTCTCTCAGGAATCGGAAGACGAAGCAGAGCTTGCAGCATTTTTGGCAGCAACAATCTGGTTGAAAGAAGAAAGGCCGACTAGCAAACCTTTGGCAATGGTGGAGCACTCTGGCTGGAAGCTGCGCAGACGGTAAGAGCGTCCGTATTACAAAATCAACATAGAAACGGCTCCATTATCTCCTTGTGGATAAGGAGCAGCTAGTTTGTTCCCCAAACCATTTTTTTCGATTCCTTGCTACCTTCTGGTAGATAGAATCACGAAGTGAAGGTGGCAAATTCCTAAAGTATTTCAAGTACTTCCAGCCGCCATCTAAATGAGCCGCTATACGCAAAACGGCATCCGACTTAATGTAATAGACACCATGTTCCAATAATATAATTGTATCGGGTTCCGGAGCGCTATGAAATAATTCTTTAATACGGGAAATTGTTTTTTGCCCTTCAGGAGATTGCAGTGCTGCAAAAAGAAAAGCGCCTTCCCAATCATGCCTTTGAATAAAGGAAACACTTCTGTTGCACAATCCGCAGGAACTGTCGTAGTAAACAATTGGCTGATCAAACATTATCGTTGGGGCGCTTGGTTTATCTGTCGTGCCGAATCTTCTGATCGCCAAGCAGCTTCCCGGACTGCAACAATTGAATCAGCTTTTTGTTTTAGCTCTATCGTCATGCGCTGATCTAAATCTTCCATTGCCTGATGATTGATTTCCTCCATCCGCTGGCCAACTATTGAATCCACCATCGCGTGTACATACGAATCTGAATACTGCGCTTCCTGCTTGCATCCTGCAAACAATGGAAGCACAAGAATGAATAACATCCATTTCATTTTTAGCATAGTAAGAGCAAAAGTATCAAGCTGCACGTGCTATTTTCGAAGGACAGGTAATCTTTGTTTCAGATGATTCAGGCTTAGAATTGCGATTTCATACGAACGGACAACAAATAGCCTTTTTGAAAGTGAAAAGCCTGGCTTCCCAATAAAGACTTACAATAAATTACCTCATTCTTCCCCCCAAAACCATGCGCAAGCTTGTGCCCATTTTGGTATTGATGCTTTGCAGCTGCACGCAAGCCCAGGCTCAGGTACCACATGGGCCCAATGATACCATCAGGCTGGGAGGGATCGTGGTAGGGAAGGATACCTTCGCTATGGTGTATATGGATGAATGGGAAGTGCTGGCAAGATTACCCCGCCGCTTAGCACGACAACGCGCTCATTGGGACAGGCTACGTTACAATGTCGCTGTCGTCTATCCATATGCTGTGATTGCTGCTGAAGTGCTACGTGATGTGGATGTCAATCTGGACCGTTTTGGAGACGATAAGAAAGCAAGAAAAGCCTACATCAAAAGCATCGAACGAGAATTGAACAAACGATGGAAAGGGGAACTCAGTAACCTGAGCATTTCTCAGGGACAAGTACTCGTTAAGCTCATTGACCGGCAGACAGGTAAGAATTGTTTTTCTATTATTAAAGAAATGAAGGGCGGATTCACCGCCACCCTCTGGCAGGGAGTCGCCCTGCTTTTCGCTAATAACCTTAGGAGAGAATATGACCCTTACGGTGAGGATAAAGAAATTGAAAGCATCGTCCGCGATCTGGAATATCAGAACTACTGCCGTTACCAGGCTGCACTCATGCGCCATCGTTCAAATTGAGGGGCCCTCGGCAATTTGGAACGCACAACTGCTTTTCCATGTTCGCATATAGCCATTAGGTATTGAAGACTTTGACTCGTTTCAGTCACTTTTGAGGGCCAGAATTGCTCCTTTTTCATAAAAATATTCAAGATTGAAACTCCATATTCTTGCTATTGCGGTTCATCCTGACGACATCGAACTAAGCTGCGCGGGCATCCTCATCAAGCACGCCGCTGCCGGACAGTCTGTCGGTGCACTAGATCTTACCCAGGGCGAATTGGGAACAAGAGGTTCTGCTGAAATCAGATTGCAGGAAGCTGCTCATGCGGCTCAAATAATGGGGCTCAAGCAGCGTGAAAACTTGAGAATGAGGGATGGTTTCTTTCGGAATGACGAACCCCACCAATTGCAAATCATTCCTTACATCCGCCATTGGCAACCCGACATTGTAATTACGAATGCTCTCGAAGACCGGCACCCAGACCATGGCAGGGCCGGCCGGCTGGTGGCAGATGCCTGCTTCCTGGCTGGACTCCGAAAAGTCGAAACCAAATGGGACGGCCAAACACAAGTCGCCTGGCGACCAAAACGGGTCTTTCATATGATTCAGGACCGACAACTAAAACCTGATTTTATTGTGGACATCACTGGGGTTTATCAAAAAAAAATAGACGCTATAAAAGCCTATAGCAGTCAGTTCCTGGCTCAATCTGCAGACGAAAACGAACCTCAGACCTACATTTCTTCCCAGAATTTTTTTGAGCAAATAAAATCCCGGGATGCACTCATGGGAAAACGAATTGGTGTGCACTTTGGCGAAGGACTGGTGAGCGAAAACACCCCGGGCATCGCCGACTTAGACAAGCTCATACTACCTGAAATGCCCTAAGAATAAAGAAACTTGGAAAAAACAGGCTCTTTTATTTTGCCGTGAAACAGAAATTCCTGACTTTTGCCGTCCAAAAATTTAATACAGATGGCACGCGTATGTCAGGTGACGGGTAAAAAGCCCATAAAAGGCCATAAAGTTTCATTCTCAAACAAGAAGGCTTTACGCCGTTTTTTGCCCAACCTTCAGACGAAGCGCTTCTTCCTGGCCGAAGAAAATCGTTGGGTCACCCTCAAAGTATCAGCAGATGCAATCCGGACGATTAACAAGAACGGCCTTGCCAGCGTAATCAAACAACTCCGTTCTGAAGGTCAGACGATTTAACCCCCCCCCGCTGCTCGCTACTAAGCCGTTCCGTCGGATAGATTCAGCGATTCGTATTCACATCCAACCTATTTTATAAGACATGGCTAAGAAAGGAAACCGCGTTCAGGTAATTCTTGAATGCACCGAGCATAAAAATTCTGGTCTGCCCGGAACCAGCCGCTACATTTCTACCAAGAATAAGAAAAATACTCCTGAGCGGATTGAGCTGAAGAAGTACAACCCTATCATGAAGAAGTACACGGTTCACAAAGAAATCAAATAATTCATTCACCTATTCCTCGGTTTCATTGAGGAATTCAGATACGTACCATCATGGCAAAAGCAGCAAAAACGGCAATCAAGAAAGACCCTAAACTCGCCGCCGAAGCAAAGAATTACACCAAGGTCATTAAGGCTGTTCGTAGTGCAAAAACGGGCTCATACAGCTTCAAGGAAGGTATGGTGCACAAGGACAAGGTGAAGGAATTTCTGGCTAATACCAAGTAATTCCAAACCCATTTCTTTTAGAAAATTCAAGCTGTCTCTACGGAGGCAGCTTTTTTCATTTATAGCACTTCATTCTCTTTCTTTCAGCCGGAAACTTGCTTCTGATCTTCTTGAAAACTCAGCAATTCATTTCCCGAATAATTGGCTCCGGACTTGAAGGCATCTATGTTTTGGATTCAACACCTGTGCCCCTCAATAATGGATCACTTTCAGGATGAATGGCTCACCATCTATCTGCACATGCAGGAAATACACGCCACTACCAATACCGCTGAAATCCAGTCCGGAAACATTGGAATAATCCGGTGCAGTTGCGCTCCATTCCCGTACCAAAAGCCCTGATACATCAGTCAACTTTGCCTGCATTGTTGCACCTGGTTGCGTGTTCCATTCCAGATTCAGCAGCACCCCATGCACCGGATTGGGATATATACGAACTCCTGAATGGCCCCCATCCCAAATCACCTGCCTCATTTCGCTATAATAAGTCCGACCGTTCTGAAGCATGTATTTCAAACGATAGTAAAAGGCGGAAGCATGAATGTTACCGGGCTGATCCGTGTACTGATAACTATGTGCATTGTTGTGCACCGGGGCAACCGTAGCGACGCCTCCCCAATGATGTGCATCCGTAGAGCGCTCTAATTCATAGCTGCCAACCTGAGTGTCCACTAAACACAACCAATGAATTAGCACATTTTGCTCTCCACTTTTCTGTGCCTGAAATTGAATACTGGCCAAAGGCAAGGGAAAAACCCCTGCTGCCCCCCCATTATTGAACCATAGTTCTGAGAACGAAGTCAGTTTCAAGGAAGCATAATACCCCTTATTGTATGGTACCCAGGCAATCTTCGAAGAGGGAATGAACATATAGCCTCCGGCTGTATTGTCCGTCAGCGAACCATTTTCATTTGACAAAGTAGCATCGTCATATTTCGTGATGCCGAGCTCGAAAACATCATTCGGCTTAGAACAACCCGAACAACCTGTAGCATTCACGAGCTTGATAACATCCGAGTCAGTAACGTACAATCGGACGCTGACACTATCAGTTGGAGCATTCTGCGTGTTGATGACGAAGTTTCGGGGAAGGAAATATTGTTGTCCACTAGGAGCAGCTAAATTGGAATGTGTATAGACCTGCACACTGGTTGTTCCCAGGCTGTTGCTATTCCCTGCGGAAATCTGCGCCAGTAAAGCACCGGAGTTGAGGAAATCCGTATAGGATGAACCACTTACCGTGTTTGAAATAGGACCTGCAGCACCACTGGTATCAATAGGATCGCTGAGGTTATAAACATGGATTAGGTCTATTGCCAAGCCTTCGTACTCAGTCCCTGCATCGGAGCTCATCACAAAACGAAAACGGATGGGTTGGCTGGTAGCTGGCAATGCAATGGAAGCTACGCGCCAACGCAAGGATGAGTCCAGATCCCAGACCTGATGGGTACTGTCATTATACCAATTAGTGCCTTGCCCATACGCACCCAATTTTGTCCAGGCGCCGGAACCAATGGAATACTCCAGCCAGGCCGCATCACAAAGTGAGCTTCCGCAATTCTCAATTTCCATGTTTACGGCAAAGCTGAGTGTGGGGTTACTCAGGCTGCTGATGTCAAAGCATGGGCTATAGAGATAAGATAGCTCATTGGTGTTGTAATAGCCATTGAGCTTGGTTTTCCAGACCTTATTGCCGGATGGAGCATCGTGTATTTTAGGACTGGCCGGCGTGCCCCAGGCCCAGGAATTATTTTGCCCTTCACTCCACCAATAGCCGTTATTGCTTTCGAAATCTTCGAGATAAGGAAAGCTGCTAATAAAGGGCTCATTGTGGAATGTGAAATAGAGCGTATCGTTGGAAGGGCTGTCATCGCCGGCATAGCTGCACCACACCTTCACGATATGTTGCCCTTGTGTGCTGGTATTCATTTGCTGAGTAAAACTGAAGCTGGTGTTGGCTTTGCCGGCCAAAGAGCTCAGTGAATCATGAACCACGCTGCCTCCGTCAAGCTGATAATACATTCCGATATTATTGGCAGCGGTAGTAACCCCGTTGAAGACGGATACAGTAAGCGTTGTGTTACTACTCATGCCGCAATTCACGGCACTGGGAGCCGTCACGGCACTCAGGCCAATGTCTTTTGAGACGAGGTAGATCCGGATATTGTCTATCGTGACTCCATTGGCATTATCAAATGCTGCAATCACACCCGTGTCGCGCTGGCCAAAAGCAAGTTGTGTGGAACTGCTGAAGCTTTGGCTGGCTGCATTGAGTGCATCCGTAAGCGAAATACTAGGAGTATGTTTGACTACACCTGCTGATGCAGTAAGATCATAGGCAGTCAAAGGAAGCCATACTTGCGCATCATTGCCACGAATGAACACCTTATTGCTGTCGGCCCATTTGGGTTTGCCATGCAAGCGATAATCAAACTCAAGCCTGATTTCATTGCTGCTGCCATAGCTGCTTAGATTAAAGGTGCCTACTACGCGATTGAAAGCGGGAGGAGTAGCCCTTTGAAACAGCATGTCCATGCTCAAAGAACGTGTGCCATTGATGGTCACCTGGTCATCCACAAAACTGCGTAGCCTTCCCGTATCGTTATCGTTGAAATAATCCCAATGCTGGTTGGCCGAAAAGCCCATGGTATCGCGCAGGAGGCTCATAGCAGGAAGGCTTTCGAAGCTGTCAGTGAAATCATTGCTCAACAGATTCAACGCCGTGTTTTGTAATTGGCGCAGCCGGATGAATAAGGTATCGTTGGCAGGCACCGGGTCCGAAGCACTCAGATTTTCTACGGCTGCCTGAAGTTGATAATCACTGCTGGCTGCCATATTCTGCCCCGTGAAAGAAACCAGTACACTGCTGTTTGCCGCAAGGCTGCTCAGTGTCTGCGACTGCCAGGAACCATTGTTGAGCTTGATGGATACCTTATAGCTGGAGCAGGCGGCATCATCTAGGTTCCGTACCCTCAAAGTCAGTGTTTGAGCATTACTAAAAGCAGTGCTCGTATTCAGCCTGCCGGTTGCAGGAGTGAAAAGCGAATCCATCATCAGGTCGTTATTAGAATAACTACCGACACAGGTACCCGTATCGGGCATACGACTCACTGCCAGGCTGCGATAACCTTCCGTGCCGCTGAAAAGAGGTGCAACGGCGAAATAATAGATGCTGTCGCGCCTCAGGCCGGAGGCATAAAAGAAGGTATCCGTGGTAGAAGTAAGTGGTTGTAGGTAGTAACCATTTTTACGCCAGATGCGGTAGGAAGTAGCATTACCCACAGGGCTCCAGTGTATGTTCACATAACCAGGGCATTGGTTATTGAACAGTTGCAACACAGGCTGGTCATTGATGGTGAAAGGCCCTTCTGTAGCTGTTTCCAAGGTTACGTTTCGTGTAATCCGCAGATAGCAGTTTGCGCTGTTTATGCCGGAAGAAGGTATCCAGTTAAAGTAACGATCGCCCGCTGCCACGCTAGAAGAAAGTGTTGTCCAGGTGCTGCCACTGTTGGTCGAATATTCTATAGTAAACGTGTTCGTCCCATCCGAGGCATCCCAGTAAATCCCTAAAGCATTGGAGGCATCGTTGGCCTTGTATGCCCCGCCTTTGAAGGGTGCAGAAATGCTGATTCCTTTCGGGATGATGTTGTAAACAATCGTGTATGTCTGTGGTCCGAAGGGTACAGAATATCCCGTCACCCCTACCGAATAGGTACCGCTTGCCGGATTTTTTATCACGATTTGCTCTGCATTGTTGAGATGGTCGGCACCTGTGGTGGCCAAGCTGGAAGGGCTGGCAGGGTTTAGTATGAATGGCAGATGAATAGTTGATGAAGGGTCCGTCAGCTTCAGGTCCAGATCGTTGACAAGCTGTGTCGCTGCCGAAGTGCTGGCTGCCGGGTCGGGCCACAACAACATCACCTTCAGTTCGGCTGTGTTGGCCGGCACGGAAATGCTTGTCGGTGTCTGGCTGTTACCCTGACTGATATGCCCCGTATCGAACCAGGAATGATCGAGCATGAGCAGGCTCTGACGCAAGTCCATCATGCCATATCCATATATAAAGTCGGGGCCGCTATTACCTAAATCCATTGCTCCATTCATAAGAAGGGCTTTGGTCAGCATGGCAGGAGGATATACATCAGAATGGAGTCGTTTGTAGTGTTGCTGCAGCAGGGCAGAAGCACCCGAAACCTGTGGTGATGCCATACTGGTACCGGTGCCTAAGAGGTACGCATCGTTGCCTTTTGTGGAATAAACGTTATAGCCAATTGCAGTGATATCGGGCCTTAGCCTTCCGTCTTTCAATGGCCCTTTTGAAGAACTGCCCCAGAGCACATTCGTCTTCTGTGCATTGGCCACCACAAGTACATTTTTCGAGGTCTGAAATCCTCCGCAAACCGTGCCATATCCTCCTGTAAATGGCGCACAAGTCATGCTGCCATCATTACCTGCTGCAAACACATGCATCACGCTGGGGTAGGCGAGGGCTATACTGTCTAAATATTGCGCATAGAGGTCGTAGCTGCCCGCATAGCTGCAACTGCCTACTATGTTCGCGTAAGAGTTATTCGTGACTGACATGTTGTAATGCTGCAGCATCTCACCGGTCTGCGTCCACACATTGGTGTAGGTATGATCCAGCAGGTTTACATGCGGTGCAAAACCTTGTGCGGCCGGGTCGCCGGTTCCAGCACCACCTACAGTTCCATTCACATGCTGCCCATGATTGGCATAGGCTAAGAAATTGAAATTGGTGACACGATCGCGGGTATCCACATGGTACAGGCCCGAGTTATTGTCGCCTACACCAACGGCAATACTGTCGCCTAAAAGATTGTAGCCTCCGGCTGCAACCGGGGCCTGTGCTACATTCACCTTTGTGGCTCGTTCTGATTGCACGTTGAGCGGCTGGGGGGATGCTGCTGCATTGATGGCTACCAATCCGGGCCAGGCAGCAAATTGCTTCAGGTTACGGGCTGAAATAAGGGCCTGGAATAGTCGGGCTTTCCCTAATGACATAGGCTTTAATTCTGCTTCGAATCGCTTCAATTGCGCAGCGACTTCAACTTCCGAAATGCCCGGTACACAGCTAAAAATGACGGGAATTTTATCGCTCGTATTGAGTCTTTCAACCAATTCCCGTCCCATCTTCCAAATTGGGTTCATAGCCCTTGCGCTGAGCAAGCCGGGAACCGTTCCGGTACCTTCTGGCTGTATCAATGCGGTATAACTATTCTGTCCCAGATAACTCAGCAAACGGATTCCGGAATGTGCCAGGTTTTTCTGTGCAACAGCATCTGGCAAATTTTGAAAACGCAGGATGTATTGGTTGGGCGTAGCGGATTGGCTCCTGAAGCTATCCAAGAAATAGGCGCCGTTTCTGGGAAGTATGATGGTGCCGGACTGCAACGGCAATGTGAGTGGTATTGATTCCTGAGCCTTTGCCTGCGGCAGGGTACAGACCAACCCGATCAGGCAGGAAAAACAAAATAGCAGCCTTGTCTCCCAAGTTCCAGATATCATTCGCTTCATAGGAATTCGGTTTAGGCAGCCTGAATCAGGATATCCCGGCAGGCTTGCATTTCAAATTACGTGAATTATCAGGCAGTAGAATTTGTCAGCAGCAATCATCCCTTCAAAAAATTGTCAAATGAAGCCGGGATACTGATGCGAAAACTTTCTAACGAGAAGCTGCGTATTTAATGATGCCCTATATCAGGCTTTTTAACCTTACGCAGATCATCGTTGCTGCCACGAATGGGAAAGTGAGCACAGGAAGAGCATAAGCAGTCATCCCAAACTGAACCGCAACGGCCAGCAATGTGACACCGCCAACCCAAAACAAATCACGACGTTTTGGGCCCGAAAGGGCGATGGCGCACAGCACGGCATTATAGCTGAATATTCCTTCGGCTATGGAATCCGGTGAAGCATGAAACAAATAGGCTATCAAGCCGGACAGTAGTGCCCCTGCTATCCCAAAAGCGGTAGAACGTATGGAGTGAATGGCAATGCCAATAAGGAAGAGTATGCCCGACAGGATACTATTTTGAAAAATCACTTCGCCAAATCCACGAAAGACAAAGGCCCAAGTGGAAACGGACGATCCGTGTATCGGTTGCCGGAGCATATCCGGAAAGAATGTTGTTGCCAGGTACAATGCCAGCCAGGTGAGCAAAACAAAAGGCAAGGTGAAGACAGGAATCTTTATTTGGATAAAGGCATATTGGAGGATAGCGGCACTAACTGCTCCTACTATTATCAAGAGACAGACCAGCCAGGAAAGATGCAGAAACAGAGCAAGGGCCACGCCTACCAATGCAGCACTATAGCCATATAATCCACTTTCGATTTCAGGTCGTCCAAATCCCAACAGCCAGGCACTAAGTGTAGCACAAACTGATGAGAGGAGCGCTGCAAGTCCCATCTCTAAAGAGCCGTAACAGATGCCAATAAAAAAGAACAGTCCAGTCCAGGCATTTTCCTGTAGCATGATTTGCCCTAAGCCCCGCATGAAGGCCCTTGTCAGGCCCAGAAATCCGAAGCGGGAGCTTTTGTTGTTCTGAAACTTCATTTGAAGAATGGTGGGAAAATTTCTGATTGGATGATGTGCCATTCAGTGAAGCGTTCCGAACAGGACAAGTGCAACCCGAGCAGGGCATCGAATGCTTTTAATGAAAATAACTGGATTGTACTCAGAGGCGGCGCAACACATCGCGGGAGATGAGTTCGTCTTCCTGAAGTGCATCTTGTAACGCCTGCATGGATTCGAATTTCAATTCATCACGCAGCCATTTCACAAAAGCAATCCGAATGTTTTGACCATACAAGTCAGCATCGAAATCGAAAAGATGAGCTTCAATAGAAACCCGGCCTGCATCACTGACGGTGGGTCGGGTGCCGATGCTGGCCATGGCCGGGAATTCTTTATCACCGATAGAAATCAGCACAGCATAGATGCCCCGGGCAGGCACTAATTGCTGGGCATACAATGGGGAAATGTTTGCAGTAGGGTAGCCTAATTCACGACCCAGCTTGTCGCCATGTACGACAGTCCCCTGCATGGAATAATACCTGCCCAGCATGTCGGCAGCATGATGAACATTGCCTTCAAGGAGCGCCTTTCTGATTTTGGTAGAAGACACAGCGGCATCATCAATGATGTGTGCAGCAATTTCATGGACCTCGAAACCTAGTTCCGGAGCCATACGGCACAGCAAGCTCATGTCGCCACAGCGGTCATGCCCGAAGCGATGATCATAGCCTACAACGATTGCTGCGGGATGGAACTGAGCCACCAGATAATGACGCACATAATCTTCCGCAGATAATTGAGCAAACTGGAGTGTGAAGGGAGTTACCACCACACGCGACACACCAGCAGCTTGAAGCAGGCTGAGTTTATCCTCCAGCGGAGTAAGTAACTGCATCGGTTGATCCGGGCGGAGCACACTTCGGGGATGCGGTTCGAAAGTGATAACCACGCTTTCCCCGTTCAATGACTGCGCGCTCCGGTTCAGTTCGTCGAGGATTGCCCTGTGTCCCAGGTGTACCCCATCGAAGCTGCCGATGGTGATAACAGGAATGCCGGGCTTTGGCTGGCTTTTACTTGCGCTGTCCATAGGATTTTTGGGCGCGGCAAAGGTAACCGAGGCACCGTGGCTCCCACAGGCAGCTGCCTATATTTGTCTCCCGCCTTTCAGGCCTTCTTTTTCTACTCATGTCAAAGCATAAAAAGCGCCCGCAAGCTGAGGCTAAGCCTGCTTCCGGTATGGCTACTCCTGTCTCGAATCCACAACCAGAACCTTTAGAGTCAGTAACAAGGAGCGGGGAAGAAGAAACGGATATTGGACCGGTTCCCATGCCGGGATGGCAACGCCGCATTCTTTGGATTCTGTTCGCTTTTTGGGCTGTTCTTGTTGCTGTGGGCATCACCTACCACGAGCAGTGGCGGGATGAAGGAAGCGACTGGACTACGGTGCGACATGTCAACATCCGGGAGTTGTTCGGTACCATGATTCCGCAAATAGGGCACCCGCCTATGTGGTACTTTCTGATGTACCCGCTGGGCAATATGGGCCTGCCTCTGGTGACGGTCAATATCGTTTCTGCCAGCGTGATGGCCCTCGCGATTTACTTCATGCTCTTTCGGATTCGCTTCCCATTTTATGTGAAGCTGCTGCTGGTGCTGTCCATGTTTTTCGTGTACGAATATCCCGTGGTGGGGCGCAACTACTGCCTGGTCGTTTTATTTCTGATGCTTACTCTTTGGTATTATCCAAAACGGTTTAAAAGCCCGCTGATATATGCCTTGATTGTAGTCGGGCTGTACAATACCCATAGTATGGTTTTCCCAATGGCCTTCGCAATGATGCTCCTGTTTTTTTGGGAAATGGTCGAGCGAAAGCAGATGCATAAAAAAACTTTAGGAGCGGCCCTTATGATGCTGGTAGGAGGAGGGTATCTGATTCCTTACATGGCGATACCGGGCATGAAAGCCGTGTCGGATAAACTCCATATCACGGACCATTTTGGGCAATTCAAAACTGCTATCGGAAATGGCCTGACCATTGGCGGTTTCGAAAGTATTCCCTTAGACACGATGCGCCTGTTAGCCATGCTGATCTTCTTTGCCTTTGTGCTGCTGATTTTGCCGAGACTCAAAGTATTTGCTGTGTTTCTCTGTGGCACCGGCGGGTTGATTTATCTGCTTACCTACAAATACATCGGTCAGCACCGCCATGATGGGCTCATTATGGTGGAAATGTTGTTCGTTTTCGGGCTGGCCGCTTTCTATAAAAAAGACCGGATGAACCTCCCCCTGTTTCGCAACTTCGACACGCAGCGGGTGCTCAGTATCCTCTTGGCGTTTATGTTTTTTATTCAGAGCTATCAGGGCATCGGTACCGTACGTTATGAAGTGGACAGCACCTATTCGGATGGGAAAGCCGCTGCTCAATTCTTGATGGACAATAACCTGGAACACAAAATCCTGGTGGGACACCAAAGCTGGGCTGCTTCTGCCGTCTTGCAATTCCTGCCTGCCGACTGCAAAATGTATTGGGCCGACACCCGGCGCTGGGGCTATTTCATTCAATTCGATTCGCTCTACCTCGCCAATCAATATCGCTTTGATGGTGATTATGCGGCAATGGTGGCCGAACAACAATTCCCGGACAGCCTTAAAAATGTGGTGCTGGTGATGAGCCTGCCCATTGAAGACCCGAAATTGGCGCAGCATTGGAAACCGGTCTATGCCGGTGGCATTTATGCAGGGGATAAGCCGGTGAAGACTCAGGAATCCTTCATCATTTACACATACCAACCTTAATAAGACTGAATGACTACGATTGCCCCTGCAGGCTCATCTTTTGCCACCGACCGGCAATGGCGCTACGTATTTATCGCCTGCTCAGTCATCATCGCCATCTTGCTGCCCTCACTGAGCCCTGCCTACGGCCAAACGGGTGATGAATGGCTCCAGATTTTTTATGGCCGCGACATCTGGGATTATTTCTTTAATGGCGACACCCAGGCACTTGGCTACGACAAATTATTGCCTCGATACAAAGGCATGGAGACCCAATTTCTGGGGCAGGAATTGTATGGCGGGCTCTTTGATTTTGGTACAGAAATTTTGCATCGTTGGTTTCCTTCCATCCCCCAACTCATTATTCGCCATGCTTGCAATG
Source organism: Bacteroidota bacterium (assembly GCA_018267625.1). GTDB lineage: Bacteria > Bacteroidota > Bacteroidia > Chitinophagales > Chitinophagaceae > UBA1952. The sequence continues at coordinate 4,022 of JAFDYC010000036.1, read as the reverse complement.
CACTCACGAATGTGGTGCTGATGATCAGCACCGGCCTTATAGCCAGAAGGCTGAGCGGACGATGGAGCGTTGGCGTGTTGGCTTTGTTTCTGATTCTTTTTTCTCCACGCATTTTCGGCGAAGGGATGAACAATCCCAAGGATATTCCTTTTGCAGCAGGCTTCGCGTTGGCCTTGTATGCCGTCATTGCCTTGCTTCAGGATGGCTCCCGTAGGATGGTTTGGCATGGCGTGTTGCTGGCTTTGGGCTTTGGTTTGGCTTTTGGTGTACGCGCTGCCGGCGGGCTGCTCTTCTTCGCCTATTTGCTCGTCACAGCAGCACTATGGTTCCTTCTTTCAAAAGAAAACAGGCAAGGATGGTGGGCTGAAAAGAAGATCCGAAAACGCATCCTTTGGGTAACTGTTGGCGGTTTGGTTGCCGGGTACATCATTGGTTTGCTGGCCTGGCCCTGGGGGCTTCAATCTCCAATCAATAATCCCATTGAATCATTAAAAGGCATGACGCACCGGGCCACGAAAATCCGCACACTATTCGAAGGCTCTTATCAGTGGAACTATGCAATGCCCTGGTATTATGAAATCAAATGGATCCTGATTTCAAACCCGATTTCTGTCATTTTTGGCAGCCTGGTTTTTCTCGTTTTGGGCTTCCTGAGGCGTAAGCAAACCGGCTCATTCCTGCTGAGTTGGGGCCTCTTTGCTGCGCTCTTCCCATTACTCTACATGGCTTATAAGCATTCGAGTGTTTATGATACCTGGCGCCACGTGTTTTTCGTCTATCCTTTTTGGGTCATCATTGCAGCAATAGGCTGGGCTTGGCTGGGCGATATGTTGGCAAAAATTCTGGCTAAAAATGCGGGACAAAAGGCTTGGTACATCGGCCCGGGACTTGCCTTTTTGCTCACGCTCCCCGCTGTGTTTTGGACCTTCCGAAGCCATCCCAACCAATACGTTTACTTCAATGAATTTGTTGGCGGCATCAAAGGAGCAGAAGGAAATTATGAGCTGGATTACTACTATAATTCTTCGCAGCAACAAGTGGATTGGCTACGCAAAAATGCCCCGCACATACCTGGCAAGAAAGAGATTGTGCTGGCCAATATGGGTGGGTTTGGACCGGATTGTTTACATGGTGATACAGCCTATATCGCACCGAGCTACCTGAGCTATTACAAACGGGCTACTCAGCCCTGGGATTATTACCTGATGTTTCCACGTCTGATACCGGAAGGCCTGGTGAAAAACAAAAATTGGTTACCCGCCCATCCAATTCACGTGGTATCCGTGGATGGTGTGCCCTTAAGTGCGCTCATCAAACGCAGCGATACGTTTGACCTCGCTGCTATGCACGCAATGTCGGCAGGGAATTTTGCCGGGGCTGCCCAGTACTGGGCACTTCATTTGAAAACAGACAGTAATGATCCTATCGCAACGTTGAATTACGCTGCCGCACTGGCTCAAAGCGGGCAAATCAAGGAAGCAATTTCAGTAGCTCAAAAGGCTAGCAACATAGACCCTGAAGATGCACAGGCATGGAGCATGCTGGCACAACTGTATCAGGCAGCAGGCAATGCCGCCGCCGCCCGGGATGCAAATGCACGAGCACAAGGAATCATGATGGCTATGCAAGGAGATGCCCCGGAGGAATAGTCCTGCATCGTAACCTTTTTTTGCTGGATACTTGAGAATCGACCAAGCTGCGTTTTATTGATTTTACCACTTGGATTACCAGTAGGAATTTGAACATTTTATGCCTTACTACAATAGCCTGGAACGCCTGCTCCGCATCATGTCTGAGCTGCGCCAATCGTGCCCCTGGGACAAAAAACAGACGATCGAAAGCCTGCGCCCACTCACCATTGAAGAGACCTACGAACTGGCAGGGGCCATCACAGAAGGCGATTGGCAAGGTCTGAAAGAAGAGAGTGGCGACATTCTATTGCACCTCGTTTTTTATGCACTCATTGCCGAAGAGCAGCAGCAATACCGTTTTGAAGATGTGCTTGAAAGCATCTGCAATAAACTCGTGCAACGGCATCCACATATTTATGCTTCAACCAAAGTGGAAAGCGATGAGGATGTGAAAAGGAATTGGGAACAAATCAAATTGAAGGAAGGAAAACGAAGCATACTCGCCGGTGTCCCAGCAGCCTTGCCGGCATTAGTAAAAGCGCTCCGGTTACAAGAAAAAACCCGCACGGTAGGTTTTGAATGGGAACATATCAGCCAAGTGCGTGCAAAGGTGGATGAAGAAATCTCTGAGCTTTTTGAAGCCGTTGATGAAGGGCAACAAGAGCATATTGAAGAAGAATTTGGGGATGTGCTTTTTTCCCTGGTGAATTATGCCCGTTTTGCGAACATTGATCCCGAAGCTGCGTTAGAAAAAACAAACAGAAAATTCATACGCCGCTTTCAGGGTATGGAAAAATGGGCAGAAGCGCACGAGCGAAACTTGCGTGAAATGAGTCTTGAAGAACAAGATGCGCTTTGGAATGAAATGAAAATTGCAGAGCGTGAGCCTGGTATTTAAAGTACTTTTTCTTTCTGCCTATTCGTGTGTTCCGTCCTTGCTGAATCATGCAGGCAGGGATTGATTTTGTTGAATCCTCCGGTATTTCAATCTGTAATTTTGGGCATTCAGACCAACTAAAAATCATGTCGCTACAAGAAAAACTCCGTCAGCTTTTCAACCAAAAGTCAGAGGACAACGAAAAGTTTCTTTCTGAAAACTCAGCTAGAGAAGAGGTCGTCACACTGCCATCCGGTTTACAGTATGAAATTCTCCAGGAAGGACAAGGCCCTCGCCCGGAAGCAACTAGCCGAGTCACTGTACACTATGAAGGGCGCTTGACCAACGGAACCATTTTTGATTCTTCATACAAAAGAAATCAGCCTGCCAGCTTTGGTGTCCGTCAGGTAATCTCTGGATGGACAGAAGGCCTGCAACTCATGCCACTTGGTAGTAAATGGCGCTTGGTGATTCCTCCCGATCTGGGCTACGGAGCACGTGGAGCCGGGAGTAGCATCCCGCCACATGCCGTTCTCGTATTTGATGTGGAACTACTGGGAATCAATTGATAGTTCTCTTTCCAGGCTATCTGTATTTCAGTTTCTAGTGCTTTTTTGGGTTCGACCAATCCTTTGTAGTTGATGCCTGTAAGAAAAACAGCGCAACCATGGGATGTACCGAACAAATGGTAAAGGCCAGGCGACTCTTTTATTTTTTGCCCAATTATTGATCCTCAATAATTTTTGGAGCTTAGAATAAAATATGTACATGCTTACCCAACCTTTTTTTTGAATAGTCTGTCTCTATTCCATATTCCTGTATTTTCACACGACATTTTGTTTCTACACAGATGATTTTGTGTTTTTTTTCAAAAACGAATTAAGCATTCACCAAGTTTCTTATGAAGATTGTTACTCTTGTTCAGCATCATTGCGGCAACATGTTCAGGGGCTTAATACTAATGTTAGGTTTCGGACTTTCCTCATTGATCCCAGCAGGCGCCCAGACGGCCGTAACCTGCCCACAGAACATCAACTTCGCCTTCGGCAATTTTAATAATTGGCGCTGCTATACAGGCGGAGTCACCTACACGGGTGGTACTACCACAACCTTTGCTCCCTGGGTGCTTTCCGGCCCTGTGGCAGGTATTGCACCTACCGGTTCCCCAGGTACCCCTGGCGGTTCCCGTCATGCGATTACCATGAGCACCCCCACAGATCCTTATGGTGGCTTCCCCATCGTTGCCCCCGGCGGAGGGCTCTTCTCAGCACGGATTGGGAATGAAAACATTGGCGCTCAAGCCGAGATGATTCGCTATTCCATTCACGTGCCGGTGGGTTTCAACAACTATTCCTTCAACTTCAAATATGCAGTAGTATTAGAAGACCCAGGCCATTCACCACCGGAGCAGCCCCGCTTCACGGTAACGGGTTATGATTCGGCTACGGGCCTGCCCATTCCCTGCGCCACCCAGACCTATGTTGCTGGTGCCGGCCTGCCGGGATTCACGTATG
>JAFDYC010000035.1 GCA_018267625.1 Bacteroidota bacterium | reverse complement strand
TGCTGTAGCTTAGGTCTTTGACAACCAGTTTAAGGTTGCGTATCGCGAGGTCTCGTTGTGATTTGCTTTCAATCTTGCTGTAGCTTAGGTCTTTGACAACACACATCCCATTATCCTTCATGCCAGCATGTTGTGATTTGCTTTCAATCTTGCTGTAGCTTAGGTCTTTGACAACGAACGGGAAATCGAACGCGTGAAGAAGCTAGTTGTGATTTGCTTTCAATCTTGCTGTAGCTTAGGTCTTTGACAACGCTTTGCTACGCAGCCGAATCTCTAAGCCAGTTGTGATTTGCTTTCAATCTTGCTGTAGCTTAGGTCTTTGACAACCATGGTACTTTGCTTTATGACCGGCTTATGGTTGTGATTTGCTTTCAATCTTGCTGTAGCTTAGGTCTTTGACAACCAAAGGCTTCCCATACTCATGAAACTGCTTGTTGTGATTTGCTTTCAATCTTGCTGTAGCTTAGGTCTTTGACAACGAAATTTTCGCGTAGCCTCCTTGGTATCTGTTGTGATTTGCTTTCAATCTTGCTGTAGCTTAGGTCTTTGACAACCTGTTGTCATTGCGAGGACAGAGCAGCACCGTTGTGATTTGCTTTCAATCTTGCTGTAGCTTAGGTCTTTGACAACACAGAGGTTTTTGTGATGCCCTGCTGAAGGGTTGTGATTTGCTTTCAATCTTGCTGTAGCTTAGGTCTTTGACAACGTAGAATTGATGGTTATTCGACTAAAAATCGTTGTGATTTGCTTTCAATCTTGCTGTAGCTTAGGTCTTTGACAACCGTCAAAGTTCACTTCGAGGACGTGTTTACGTTGTGATTTGCTTTCAATCTTGCTGTAGCTTAGGTCTTTGACAACCCCTCTTGTCCAATAATGCTACATCAGCATGTTGTGATTTGCTTTCAATCTTGCTGTAGCTTAGGTCTTTGACAACCTACGACCTTGCCATTCGCAGCTTTCACTAGTTGTGATTTGCTTTCAATCTTGCTGTAGCTTAGGTCTTTGACAACAAATTATAGGAAATGATTTTAAGAAGAGTTGTTGTGATTTGCTTTCAATCTTGCTGTAGCTTAGGTCTTTGACAACCCCTTGCGGCACTTTTTGCTGGCTGATCTTGTTGTGATTTGCTTTCAATCTTGCTGTAGCTTAGGTCTTTGACAACCACGGCAAATTACTTTGGCTCACCAAACTAGTTGTGATTTGCTTTCAATCTTGCTGTAGCTTAGGTCTTTGACAACGTTATGAGCTTCGGGCCACACACAAGAAAGTTGTGATTTGCTTTCAATCTTGCTGTAGCTTAGGTCTTTGACAACCCGATCGGGAGGCCGTCAAACGGTTAGAGGTTGTGATTTGCTTTCAATCTTGCTGTAGCTTAGGTCTTTGACAACTCTCTGCCGCTACATCAGCAAGTGGATTGAGTTGTGATTTGCTTTCAATCTTGCTGTAGCTTAGGTCTTTGACAACAGCACTAGCCCGAAACCCGCTATCAGAGCGGGTTTCGGCGTTTTGTACCAAGAAAAAATTCTGAACGGATTGGCCGGTTTCGCCTACGGAATGTTCCCAATTTTTCAATTGACTCAGAACATTTCCAATTGCTGCACGGTTTGCGGTGCTGCACTCCGCTCTTTACCCCGAAAAATTTCCATCAGGCCAAATTGCTTGTCGGTGATCATCATGATGCCGATGTTCCCCTTGGCCGGGAGCATCTGCTTCACCCGCTTTACGTGCACCTCGGCATTATCTCTGCTGGACGAATGCCGGATGTACATGCTGAACTGGAACATCTGAAAGCCATAATCCAGCATCCTTTTTCTGAATTTGGCTGCCACCTTCCGTTCTTCCTTCGTCTCGGTTGGCAGGTCGTACATGACGAATACCCACATGATTCTATAGGCGTTTAATGCGCTTTCCCCGCCGTATGAACTGCTCCGTTTCATGGGAAACTGGGGTAGAGCAGGCGGCGGGTACTGCCTTCAAAGCATTTGCAAAGCGAGGTGGTACTGCGCTGAATGGCATGGAGCAAGGGCATTTTTGTGCCTTCCAGCAGCACGTCCAGGGTGGGTAGTTCCAACAATTCCTTTTTCATGCCAGGCCCTAATTCCAAAAACCGCCCCTTCATCATCACCATGCGACAGACAATCTTATCTACAAAGGGGCGATAAGGCTCCATAATGTCATCGGCCAGGCAATAGGCATTGTACTGATTTCGGTGAAAAATGCCCAGAGTCGGCATCAGTCCGGAACCTACTAAACTCCGGGCCACGAGGGCGCGCAGGATGGCATAGCCATAATTGAGCAGGTTATTGGGTGGTGCACCTTCCCGGTGTCGTGAAAATTCGAGGAATTCCGGGAAAAGATGTTTCCAGTAATACGCTGCGGCTAAGGCTTCATGGTTTTCTGTATCCCCGCTTTTTACCTCCTTTGAATAATTGAGTAGCAGGGTGTTGGGCATCCGTTCCTGTTCCAGCAAGGCAGCCTGATTGGCAATCTTGGCCGCGACGGTCTGCTGCCAAAGTTGCTTTTTTAAAGGCAGGGATGCCTCCAATTGATGCTTAAACTTCTGACTTTGCAGACTGTGGCCGGAGAGGTTGTAAAACAGACCGGTAGGCATGTGACTCTCATCGCAGGTGACTAAGGCTACATTTTGTGCCAGCAGCTTGGCCATCAGGTTTTGCGTAATGGTGATTTGCGGGTGGTCCAGCACAACCAGCGCAATATCTTCTATGGGAGCCGACTGCTCCTCTTCCCGGTCTTTGAGCTTGATACAAAGCTGTTCATATCGGGTATGCAGGTAAGCCGGATTGCCAAAGTAGAGGCTGCGCTTAATCATGATGATATACTTTTCAACAGCATGATTTTTTCAAGGTATTCCACATCGGCTAAGTCTTTTGTTCTTCCGGTGGCTTTTTTATTGAGGATTAAATTATTGATATGGATAAAAGGCAGCGGAAGCCCATCAATATGCGTCTCAACTTTTTGAATTGCTGCATCGCTAAAGTTAACTCCTGAAATATGAGTCATGAACTCCGTAGCATCCGGGCTGTAGTCATTTCCTATGCGGAATTTCTGTGTCTGGGTGAAGTCCCAGGTTCGAATCGTTTCGATTCCCTCATTGTCAAAGCCCAGGCTACTAAGTGCCTGAAGGAGCTGTTCCTTGTTGTTATTGTCTGGCTTTATCCAGATATCCATATCGCCCGTAACTCTGTTGTAGCCATAATAATTAACCGCATAGCCACCTATGAGAATAAAATCAACATTATTTTTTAATAAAGCCTCTAATAGATTCCTGTGCTCCCTATAGAATATGTTCATAAGTTTTAACCGAGTTTTATTTTTCTGTTGATGCTTTTTAAACTTGCTTCATCCTTTATTCCGAACGCAGCCATAGAAAGAAGTTTATGGTTTCTCAACAATTCCTCGGGTGACAATGCGGCAAACTGCTTGAGTTGTTCCAGTTCCATTTCTTCGAAGGATTCAAATTTTTTCAGGGTCATAATTTTATAAATGGCTGCTGGTTCTGACACTATGTGTTGGGCAACAGTTTTTAGGTTATTGGGCTTTTTTTTTGCAGGAGAAATATTGCCTAAGCGGTCAATGTTGAGTTTGATACAATGATTTTTTATGGACTTGCCGTCAATAATTTCATACGCATTCTGTGAACCAAATTCTTTCCCTCTTACAATGGTATCAGCAATTCTATTGTTGATAAAGTAAATCTGTTTACCACTATATTTAGTTACAAAATGAATATTCTTACTTCTTGCGATTTTATCGTTCCAAAAATCTTCATAAAGAGGGCTTTCAGGGTCTGTTATTAATTCTTCTCCATCAGCAGGCATATAAACAGGGTCGCCTTGTTTAAGAGTAAACAACAACTTAGCTTCATTCTTTTCTTCAAAATATTGCTTGAAAACAAGTTCCTTGTTGAAAGTTTTTTTGTCTGTTACTTTATTAAATTTATCTTTCAAAAGATTAGCAGCATCAAAGAAAGTAATAAGGTCAAAAGCTCTATTGCCGTCCTTTTCCATTACAGCAAATAGATAGTTGTCGCCAGTCTTTACATAGAGTGAATCATTAAATGCTTTACTCCTGTCTAATTTTTGCAAAGCCTCTTCAGTTTCTTCTTGTCCTATTTTCTTTTTGATTTTTGCAGGGTCTCTGTAAAATACTTTTACGGAAGAAATTGGTGTATGAGGTGCGGTTTCGCCCACATTCTTCTTCTTGCCTTTTCTTTTCCATTCTTTGGCTCTTTTCTTTTCTGATAATTTATTGTTTAATGCCAATATCCCCTCTGCCGAAAACGCCTCTTCTTTCTTGTCGTCAAATTCTATTAAATGTTCTTTGATAGCTTCTTTCAAATAACTATTCGTTATTTTCTCAATCGCTTTATCTGTTGCGAACTTTTTACCTGCAAATTTTGATAATGGAATTCTATATGCTTCAACCCCTTGACTTTTTCCATACAAAGTTCCTTCGTGAAGTTGTCCACGAATTTTAATTTGGAGTTGTCCACTTTTATCCGGCTGAATTAAAAGCTTGTCCTTCGGTTTTTGAGAAACAATAATTTTCTGAATTTCCTGTTCTGCATTTTCAGGGAAACCTTTCCATGGTATATCAATAGCCTTAAATTTCTCAATCTGCTTAAAGATTCTCTCTTTTTCTGTTTCTTCAAGATTGAGAATTTCATCTAACAATTCACTTGGACTTCCTTCAAAGTCAGGTAAAAATTCTTTTTTATGTATATCAAGCCAAGTTTGCAGTTCTTTGTTCAAGTCATTCAATCTCTTTACATGTGCAGGCTCTGTGCAAGCGATTACCAAAGCATCAATAGCGTGATGTCTGTGGTCTATACGTTTGCTCCACCCTTTAATGATGAGTTTGTTTTTTTTCTTCTGTAAGAAATTGTTATTGAACGACTGAATAAATTGCTCTTTGGTTAATTCAATATCATTGAATGGAATTTTCTTTTCGTCATATTCTTTTTTCTTTTTTGCAAATGCTTTCGTATAGTTTTCGTATTCTGTCTCAGCAAGTAAAGGTTGCGATTTTTCGTAACGGTTTTTTAATAGCTCTTTAAACTTATCCGTCAAACCCCATTGATTTCTTAAATAATCGGTAACTCCACCTGTGGTTGTTTTTACATTTTCATTGCCTACAATTTTGTTTAATTCTTCTTTTACTCTTACGGAAATGTATTGTGTTTCTTTCATCTGCCTTGCAACAGGATCTTCTGGCATCTTTGTTGCCAGCAAGTTTTTTCGCTTCTGTCCATCAAACCTTTTATTTACATGGTCAATAAAATCCACTTTAGAAAATACAGACGAAATAGAAGAACCAACTTCAAAGTATTCCATTGCAGTTCGGTTACTCTTTTCTTTATTGATTGCTTTTTCACAAATGACTTTATTGATAAATGAATCATCAAAATAACGTGACTGCGGTATGATATGGTCAATATCGTATCGTTCTCTGTTGAATAAATCAGATAAGGGGATTGGTTGCCCCGTGTATGGCGAAACATGTCCTTGCTCACGCCACAGTTTCATTTTTTCAATTTCTGATTTCGATGGGTCTTTATATTGTTTTACAAATTCGTCTGCAAGGTTTTCTTGAGAAAGCCACAGCTTGTATTTCTCAATATTAGCAATTGTGATTTCCTGTTTAAGCTCAATCAATAAGTTTTTCACTTCATCATTTGCTTTCTGATTCGCGTTATTTGATTTATAGAATTTTGCTCTTCTATCAGCATTGTTTTTCAATTCTCGTGCAAGCTCCAATCGTATTTCATCAGGTTTACCATATTGTTTCCAAATATCCTTTACAACCATCAATGCTTCGCTAATTAGTTGCTCCACCAGTGGATTTCTTAACTCTCCTTGTGTTAATCTTTTGATTTTTTGATAGCTGTCAATTCGTTCAGTTTCGTTATATTCTTTTGCGGTATGTTTATCGTACACTAATATGGTTGCATACGCATTCATTATTCCACCTTCTGCTAAAACTTCTACATTGTTCTCTAAATACTCTTGTGCTGCTTTTTCAAATGGGTCGGTTACATTTTCGTTTAGCAGTTTGATAATTTTAGCTTTAAGTTCATCTGAAAAATTATCATCAAAATATTTTCCACTTCTTACAAGCGGTAGTATTTTTTCAACCGCCTTAAGGCTCAAAGCAGCGTAGCTTCTGTTGAATTTTATTTTACTTATCTGAATTGCGGTTTGTTTAATATCTACTAAATCCGCCTGACTTCTTTTTATAAATTCCAATACTTTTTTTGTTCTATCACTTTCAATGTCATATTCATTTCCTCTTTCGTTGTACAAAATGTCCCATAACTCAATTTGCCTTTCTTTGATAGCTAAATCAAGCGTTTTCCAAAGCTGCTCGCCCAATGCTTTTTTGAGTTGTTGTTTAGTTTCATCGCCTCGTAGCTTTGCTTTAGGATTCATTCCGTTCAGAAAATCAATTCCATCGCGTAAAGCATATTCTTTTTTTAGTTTATTAAATACGGTGCTAAATCCTATTTCTTTTTTCTCTTGCAATTCATCAAAAAGCCATTCTTTAAGAGCAGAAGGAATAGGTCTGTCCACATATTTATATTTTGTTTCTCCTTTTCGGTTTTTACCATCTTCTGTTTTAGTGTTTATCGTCAGCTTATTGATTTGTTCCCAAATTTTGAACTCCTGAAATACAGGATGACTTTTTGCGACTGCTTTTTCCCCTTTTTCAAAACGACAATCTGAAATAAGATTGCTTTGGTCTTTTAATTCCCTTTGATAATAAATAATTTGATTTCGTATGATATGAAAGAGTCCTTTTTCAAGTCCTATTTGCCGATATTTTTCTTGTGTTTCTTTTGTTCCAGGGAAAATAAATTTGAGTATATCCGATAGTTTTTCTTGTGAAAGGCTTTGCAATACTTTATATAATTCACTCTCAGAATTTTCACTTTGTGTTTTCCAAATTTTATCAAACTCAGCTTGATAGCGAGAACGAAGTACCACATTGTTTCTGATTTTTGCCCATTTGTTTTCTTGCAAGATGGATAGAAAGTATTCGGATAAATAAACTTCCCTGTCTTTTTCTTTCGACAGTTCGGTCAAACTTTTTTCCAAGTTCTCCATTTTCTTACGCCAACTTGTTTTATTCGGCAATTTGAAAATGATCGTTTCTCCGTGCCTTTTTGATGTAGTTTTATTCACAAGAAGCTCAAAAGATTCTCCTACTCTCAGAATATCTAAATAGGTATCCCCTTCTAAAGTTCCATCTTCGGTTTCAATAGATATTTTATACTTTTTCAGTTCTTTTTTATTGAATATTACTTTTTCGGGTTCAGAAAGAGACAATAATTTTCCGAAAGTTACATAACTCTCTTTGCCACTTTTTTCTTCTTTTTCATTTTCCTCTTCACTGGCGTCTTCTTTTTCAGGTTCGTTACCTCCACCTGCATAACCACGAAGTTGATTAAATAGATAAATTATTCTGCCTAATTCTTCCAATGAAATTGGTTGATTTAATGCTCTTACTCTCAACTCTAATAAGTCAAGAGCAGAATATTGTTTTTGATTTTTATCAATCGGAAGAATTGACACTTTATCCAATTTCAATTGGTTATCGAAAGGTGCAGACAATTTGATTTGATTAGGTTGCATTCCTAATTGTTGCAAAACGTAGATTAATTTGTTGCGTCTTTGTTTATAGCGTTTGTTGAGTTTTCTTGCTCCACGAGCAATTCGTCTGTTGGCATTTTTAGTTTGAGCTTGTCCTTGCTCAAATTTGCTTAGTTCTGCTCCCATCGGAATAATCCGGCTTCCCATCCCAAGTATTTTCCCTTCTTTCTTTTCAATATCCTGTTCCACCAACGCCCACCCAATACTATTCGTTCCTAAATCCAACCCTAATACTGTCTTTTTCATTTTTTTTAAATTTTTTTGAAAGCTAAGCATTTGTATTTAATTTTATCCGTTGAAAGCAAATCACAATAAGGATTATTCCGTTGTGAAAACATTCAAAATGGCCGCTCAGCAATGAGCGGTCGTTTTTTTCCCCCCCAAACTACATTTTCCCCCCTCAATTCCAAGGCTTTCCCTTGTACTTGTCTCCAGGCAAAACCTGCTTCAGTAATCTTACAAACCTTCCTGCTAATTCTGTAACAGAGCCTTGGGCTGCCCGGCTGAGCTTTGCCTTATGAACCTGAATGCAACGGAATCGTACAGCCTGCCTCTGCTGGACGTGGACAGCGAACATTGCGCCCTGATTGTGGACAAGGGGCTGGCTAAAGTGCCCGGAATAAAAAGTCATAAGGTGGAACTGAACAACCACCGCGCTCTGATAACCACCGAGGACAGCACGGTGGTTCCCAAAGCCATCGCCGCCATCCGCGACTTGGGCTATGGCGTGCAGACGATTAAGAAAACATACCCCGTCACCGGCATGAGCTGTGCCTCCTGCGCTGCCAGTGTGAGCCATTCACTGGAGGCCCAGCCCGGCGTCGTGCAGGCTTCCGTGAATTATGCCGCTGCTACAGCCCGTATCGAATACCTGCCCGAATTAGTGTCGGCAGAGGCCCTGAAGCAACTCATCCAGTCAGTCGGTTACGACCTGATCATCGAAGACCCGGAAAGCGCTACCGAGCAGGTAGAGCAGCTCCAGGCCCAGCAGGCACGCAGGCTCCGGCATCGTACCCTCTGGTCTATTGTGCTCTCGCTCCCCCTGGTAGCAATCGGAATGTTCTTCATGGAGCTGCCGTATGCCAACTACATCATGTGGGCACTAGCTACGCCCGTAGTGCTCGTGTTTGGCCGGCAGTTTTTCATCAATGCCTGGAAGCAGGCCCTGCACCGCAGCGCCAACATGGACACCCTCGTGGCAATGAGTACCGGCATCGCCTATCTGTTCTCGGTTTTCAACACGCTCTTCCCCGCATTCTGGCACCAGCGAGGCTTGCATGCCCATGTCTATTTCGAAGCGGCAGCAGTGGTCATAGCCTTTATCCTGCTGGGCAAAATGCTGGAAGAACGCGCCAAGAGCAATACCTCTTCCGCAATCAAAAAGCTGATGGGCCTGCAACCCAAAACAGTAATCCTCGTTCATCCCGGCGGCCACCAGATGGAAATCCCCATTGCTCAGGTGAAGCCAGGCGACACTTTGATGGTGAAACCCGGGGAAAAGATTGCCGTGGATGGAGAAGTGAGTGGCGGCAGTTCTTATGTAGATGAAAGCATGCTGAGCGGAGAGCCCGTGCCGGTGGCAAAAACAGAAGGAACCAAAGTGTTTTCCGGAACCATCAATCAGCAGGGCAGCTTATTCTTTAAAGCAGAAAAAGTGGGTGGTGATACACTGCTGGCGCAAATCATCCGAGCCGTGCAGGATGCACAGGGTAGTAAGGCTCCGGTGCAAAAATTAGTAGATAAAATCGCCAGAATTTTCGTCCCGGTTGTCATCGGCATTGCTGCCCTAAGCCTCATTGCCTGGCTGGCTTTCGGTGCCGAAAATGGCCTCACACAAGGCTTACTCGCCTTTGTGACGGTGCTGGTCATCGCCTGCCCCTGTGCATTGGGATTAGCCACACCTACAGCCATCATGGTAGGTGTGGGGCGCGGCGCTGAGCAGGGCATCCTGATCAAAGATGCAGAGAGCCTGGAACGCGGATATAAAGTCCGCAGTATCATTCTCGACAAGACAGGCACCCTCACGGAAGGCCATCCAAAAGTGACTGCCACCCTCTGGCGGGACGATGCGCTGGCAAAAAAATTGTCCCCGGTGCTGCTGAGTCTTGAGGCCCGTTCCGAACACCCTTTAGCTTCTGCAGTCACCCGCTATCTGGTGCATCAGGGCATACAACGAGTGCCGGTAGAAGGCTTCCACAGCACCACGGCAAGAGGCGTCAGGGCAAGCTTTGAAGGCCGGAAATATTTCGCAGGCAGTGCCGCTTTTCTGCAGGAACAGGGCATCCGCAGGAATGATGCTTTACAGGCCCAGGCTGCACTTTGGTTGCAGCAGGCAGCCACGGTCATCTGGTTTGCAGATGAACACGAAAGCCTGGCCGTACTATCCGTTGCGGACGCACTAAAAGAACATGCGGTGGAAGCCATCAGCCAGTTGAAGGCGTTGGGCATCCGGCCCTACCTGCTCAGTGGCGATAATGAAACCACGGCTCGTGCGGTGGCGCAGCAGGCCGGTATTTACGAAGTACAGGCCGGCCTGATGCCTGCCGACAAAGCCGCTTTCATCCGGGCACTTCAGGAAAAAGGACAGGTGGTGGCTATGGTGGGCGATGGCATCAATGACGGGCCGGCCCTGGCTCAGGCGGATGTCAGCCTGGCAATGGGCAAGGGTACCGACATCGCAATGGACGTGGCCCGCATGACGCTGATGTCTTCAGATTTGCGCAGCATCCCCAAGGCTATATCTCTATCCCGGAAAACGGTGCGCACTATCCGCCAGAATCTTTTTTGGGCCTTTATCTATAACGTAGTCGGCATTCCCATCGCGGCAGGCTTGCTTTATCCCATCAATGGTTTTTTGCTCAACCCCATGATTGCCGGTGCCGCCATGGCCCTGAGCAGCGTGAGTGTTGTGAGCAATAGCCTGCGCCTGAAATGGGCCCGGCTTTGAGCTTTCCTATGCGCATAACCTCACAAATAAAATTCGCCGAAAGGCAAGCTATTTTTCAACAACAACATGGAAACACTAAAGTTTAAGACGACCATCAACTGTGCCGGCTGCATCAAAGCCGTCACGCCCAGCCTCAACAAGCTGGAGGGAATTCAATCCTGGGAGGTGGACACCCAGCAGGCCGATAAAGTACTCACGGTAGCCGGTGAAGGCATAGATGCCGAAACCATTAGGCAGGCCATAGAAAAAGCGGGCTTTCGGGCCGAGCCGCTGAGGTAATGAGCAATTCCGGCTAACAAAAATTGCTTCCAATCCCCCCCAAAAAACAGCGCCATTTCCGGGCGCTGTTTTTTATAAAAAATATCTCTTTTTAGCCGCTGTTAATAATCCGAGCTGCCGCTGACGGAGGGGTAGTTGGCTCGCATGTTGGAGTCGAGTAGCACGGGCGAAGTATTGATGGCTCCGTCTATGTTTTGTTTCCAGCGCAGGGCTGCACCCAGTGTGTCGAGGGAATAGAGGTACTTGTCGTTGCTGCCTACATAAATCCGGGCATTGGCTACGAGCGGTGAGGAGCTGATGGCACCGGTGGTAGTAAACTTCCAGCGGAGTGCACCGGTAATGATGTGGATGGCGTAGAGGGAATAGTCGTTGCTGCCCACATAGATCACCTGATTGTAGGCGAAAGGAGAGGAGAGGATGCGGTCGGTGGTGGTGTAGGTCCAGCGGGGCAGGCCGCTGCCAGTGTCTATGCAATACACCACTTTGTCGTAGGAGCCGAAGATGACATTTCCTCCGTAAGAAATGGGAGAAGATTCGATGGGGCCACCCGTAGTATAGTGCCAGTGTTCGGAACCATCGGCTATGTTTAGTGAATACATGCTCCCGTCTTTAGCACCTATGTAAATCTGGTTGAGCATCCAGGTAGGCGAAGAAGTAAAAGAGGTGGAGGTCCCGGGGTCGAAACTCCAGGTTTTATTCCCCCAGCGTTTGGAGATGGAATAGACCTTGCCGTCTGAGCTGCCGAAGACGAGGTTGGTATCCACGATGGTGGGGGAAGAGACGATGGAACCGCCGGTAGGGAAGGCCCAGGCGATGGTGTCTGCAGATACATCCCAGCAATAAAGCTGGCCGTCATCGCTGCCTAAGTAGAGGTAGTTGTCGCTGCCGATGGGAGAGGAGCGGAAGCCGGAGCCGATGTGGAAGACGTTCAGCTCTGCGCCGGTCTCGGGGTTGAGGCGGTGGAGGTATCCATCTACGGTTGGGACGTAGAGTTTGTCTTTAAAAAGGCAAGGTGTGCTTCTGACGGCAGCGCCGAGGCCGGATTCCCATTTTTTATTTCCGGTGTTTGGGTCGAGGGCATATATAAATCCATTGTCGCTGCTGATGAAGAGAGAGGCAGTGCTGGTGTGCGTCAGTGGGAGGTCGTCGCTGAAAACACTCTTGCAGGAAGGGAAGGCAAAAGCGCAGAGCGCAAATGCAAGAAGACAGGAGTAGCGTGTGAGCATATGGTTGGGAATGGTTGTCGGTGCGGCGGGCGCACTGCCTCGCAAAATAAGCCAATCCGCTCTTAGACTGCAAGGTGTGCCGGATAGAAAAAGCCGGCCCCATTTGGAACCGGCTTTTTGCAGCGAGGCTTTAGCCTCAGGGAGCGGGTGCTACGGCAAGGTCTGCACGGCGCTCTTTGTGCCTTTTTATTTGATTGACGAGGCTATCAAAAGCAAAGTCGAAGGATTCTTCAAAGGTTTTCGACTGATGCTTCACAAAGAAGGAGTGTCGAGGTACCCGCACTTTGATTTCTGCAATCTTGTCTTTGAGCGTGTGGGCCACATTGTCGAGGACGAGGTACACTTCTGCGTCCACAATCCGGTCATGAAAGGTGCGAAGCTTGTCCATCTTTTGGCTGATACGCTCGGTCAACTTCGCGTCGGCATCAAAATGCACCGTCTGAATCTGTACGTTCATACTTGTACGGTTTGGTGAGGAAATTAGGGTGGGGTAAGGGTTAAGCCATAGGCTTTGTTCGGTCTGGGAAGGGGAAGATACAGCCGGAGCGGACAGAAAAAAACTGTTCACGGATACTTAAGAAATGGACAGGAATTCTATGCCACGAAAGCCAGCTTCAGACCCCTTTTTTCAAAGATTTTTTTACAAATCCTTGTGTTTGGCCAATACGAGATGGCCGGACTTTTCTTGAAAATCAGAGGGACGCTTACCAGGCACGCTCTTCCCCGGCTTTCCGGAACAGGGCGGAACCATTAAGCTGTAAGCTGAAGCGGATGCCTTCATAGCTCTGGCGATTTTGGTCCCAACCCCGCACAAAATCTACACGCAAAGGCCGCAGCATTTTGTAGCCAATATGGTCTAAAGAGACGAACACTTCATTGTAGTAAAGTTGATCTCCGGCGTAGAAGCTGTTTGCCCCTAGCACGAAGTACCATTGAGCCTGTCGCAGGCCGGGGATTTTATTGGAAAGAAATCCCAGCATATTGTACTCCAGATGTGCCTCAGCATAGGCATCGGCATCATTACTGAACCGAAACATGGGCATGACCTGGAAGCCGCGCAGATAAGGCATAGAGAGGTCTATGGAAAAGGCATCATCACCGGCAAAGGGGTGGTTGAGATCGGCGATGCCCAGCCAATTTTTGTTGAGAAAGCCACCGCCGGCAATCTGGTATCCGAGCGAGCCGAAGCGTTGAATAGAAAGTTGTCCCGTCACACTGGCCCGCCAGGAGTCGAAGTTGACATCGCTGCCCAGCAAACCGGAGATTCCTTTTTCATACTGGAGCGAAAACTCGGGTGCTTCGCTGCTGGTGGGCTGCCGGTAGTTGGGAAAATCCACATAGCGTACGCCCGGCTGCCAGGCAATGCCGGCGTGCAGTAAGAAAGCTTTTTGATTGCCTGTGTGCCCTTTCCTGAAGGTCGTGGGCAGGTTGTCGGAATAAAATCCGGTGTTGGATTTTGCCCAGCTATAATCGCTGCTATTGGCTAAGGGCAACCGCTGCTCAAACGAGGCCTGCAGCGACCATTGTAATCCATTTCCCTGATTCCTTTTAAGCTCTACTGCGGCAGTGCGGCATTCAAAAATCTTGAGCGGATTGTAGTGAAACAGCAGGGTGCTGAAGGTGTTGTAGAGTGGTGCGATAGGGTTGTGCCGGTCGTATTGGAAGACATACTGTCCTGCTGTTACTGCCAGCATCCAGCTCTTGGTTAACCAGTGTTTGTCTTCGTGTGTGTAGCGCAAGCGGGCAATCCCATTGAAATGCGTATTGGCAAAGCCGTAACGGAGGGCTGTACGCAAACTGAGTTGTTCGCCGGTATCCAATCGGTGTGTCCAGGAAAGCTCCGGCGCCAGGTTGAAGCCTTCCACGCTGTTGAAATTGACAACGTCCAGGAGCGAGGTGATATGCACCTTATTACGGTAGCCGGAGTCACTGAAATCCATACCTCCCAAAATGAAATCACCCCAATGTACTTTGTTGCTTAGCCTGCGCAGGGAGTCGAGGCGCTGAGGGTTTTCCGTGGCGATGCGCAACGAATCTTTGTAGCGGTAGTCGCGGGCCTCATCTGTTTCTAAGGGCAGTGGGCGGGTTTCTTCCCAATAGTTGCTGTCTTTTTTATTGGCTGCCTGGTCGTAGCTGGAAATAACTTTTTTGTGAAAGATGGTATCCGGCACGGGCTGGTTCACTTTCTGGTTATCGTACACCGTGATGAAGTTGCCGGTGAGGTCAAAACCAAAGATGTTGAAGGTGGGGTAGAGCAGTTGGTTTTTGATAACCCAAACATCTTTTCGCAGTGGGAGAAACACCTGGTCTATGCGTAGGGTGTCTAAGAGCTCCAGTCCATAACGGGCGCTGGTGGCCAGGCTCAGCGAGTGGATGGCCCAGTCGCCGTCCACGATGTATATCGTGCCGAAACAGAGCGGGGAGTAGGCGTGTTTGGGAATGACTTTGATTTTGTAAATCGTGTTCCTCCCTTCCTTGAATTCTCCTTCCAGTTTGTATTTGTAATGCGCCATAGCCCCATCGGAAATCGGCGAAATCAGGGCGCGGGAATTATTCAGGGAAAGGACATCATTGGCATAAAAAGAAATCACGGGCGGGAACTGTGCAAAGCCCATACCCATGGGGTCGCCGCTTTCTTTCACCGAATGAATCACTGTCCGGCTGCGCTTCGGATCCCGCTGGGCATAATAATCGGCCACTTCTTCACAGAGGTAGAGTACCCCTTTCCCATTGCTGTCCACACCCATGTCTTTGGGGTCTATTTTTTGCCCCAGGATTTTGGTAGGTGTCTTTCGGGTGCGCATGACCCCTTTCAGATAGATGCTCGTTTGGAACTGCTGTACTTGTGCTAAGTGAAAGGCTCGTTTTTTGATTGCTTCGCGAATGATGCGATAGGCAGGGTCTTCGTCACTGGAATGCACCACTACCTCGCCGATGCTGAGGCCCTGTTCCTGCAGCCGGAAGTCGTGCTTCATGTGTTCATCCTTACCTATGTTGAAGGAGAAGCTGGCTCTTTGAAAGCCGATGTATTGGCAGCTCACCACATACGCGCCGGGCTCCAGGTTCAGCGAATACACGCCAGATTCATTGGCCACAGTACCATTCGCTGTGCCGCTTACAAAAACGGTAGCAAAGGGCAATGCTGCACCTTTAGAATCACGAACGGTACCCTGCAAAACACCCGCATAGCCGGGGAAATAGCCAAAGACGAAAAGCAGTAGGATACAACAGGTCAGTCGGAGCATAGCCCGCAAAGATGCCGGAGCTGCCGGGTACTCATCAAACGATTCTGCAAAACTTCCTGATGAAATGATTCGAATTTCTTTTCAATGAATCCCCACACTACATGCAGCCTCGAATGACGGGCTTAGTTTCGCGCCATATTTTTTCTAAAGCATGACCCTCCTGATTACCGGTGGTGCCGGCTTCATCGGCTCGCATGTGGTGCGACTCTTCGTGCAGCGTTACCCCGACTACAAGATTGTAAACCTGGATGCACTCACCTATGCAGGCAATCTCGAAAACCTTCGCGACATCGAGCAGGCACCCAATTATCACTTTGTCCGGGCCGACATCAGGGATGCAGTAGCCCTGAAGCAGGTCTTTGAAACGCATCGTCCGGATGGGGTCATCCACCTGGCTGCCGAAAGCCATGTGGACCGTTCCATCAGCGACCCGAACGCCTTTATCCAAACCAATGTGATGGGCACCGCCAACCTGCTGAATGCAGCCCGCGCAGTTTGGAATCATGATGTCAACGGGAAACGTTTTTATCATGTCAGTACCGACGAAGTATATGGCTCACTCGGCGATAGCGGCCTATTTATGGAGACGACTCCTTACGACCCGCAAAGCCCGTACTCAGCCTCCAAAGCTGCTTCGGACCACCTGGTCCGGGCCTTTGGCAACACCTATCATTTGCCATTCGTCATCACCAATTGCTCCAACAATTATGGCCCCAATCAGTTTCCAGAAAAGCTGATTCCGTTGTTTATTCACAACATCCGAAATGGCAAGCCACTGCCGGTTTATGGGGATGGAAAATATACCCGTGACTGGCTGTTTGTAGTGGACCATGCCCGTGCTATTGATTTGGTCTTTCATCAGGGGAAAAACGGCGAAACCTACAATATCGGTGGCTTCAATGAATGGCAGAACATCGAGTTAATCCGCCTGCTCTGCACGCAAATGGATGAGAAGCTGGGCCGGGGAGCAGGCACTTCCGCCCAACTGATTTCTTACGTTCGCGACCGCCCGGGTCATGACCGACGCTACGCCATTGATGCCGGAAAAATTCATCGTGAATTAGGTTGGTCGCCGAGTGTCACTTTTGAAGAAGGCCTCAGCCAGACCTTAGATTGGTACCTCGCCAATGAAGAATGGCTCAGCCATGTCACGAGTGGCGCTTACCAGGATTATTACGAGAAACAATACGCTGGCTAATTGCCTCAACCCACCGTTTCATCTATGAAAGGAATCATCCTTGCCGGCGGCTCCGGCACCCGGTTACACCCACTCACCATTTCGGTCAGCAAACAGCTCATGCCCGTGTATGACAAGCCTATGGTGTATTACCCGCTCAGCACCCTGATGCTGGCCGGTATTCGTGAAATCCTCATTATCACCACCCCGCAGGATCAGGAGCATTTTCGCAAGCTCCTGGGTGATGGCAGCGAGCTGGGCTGCCGTTTTGAATATGTCATACAGCCTGCCCCGGAAGGGCTGGCTCAGGCTTTTATTCTGGGGGCAGACTTTATTGGGAAAGACTCCGTTGCCCTCGTGTTAGGCGATAACATCTTCTATGGTTCCGGGATGGGTGCTTTGCTGCGCAAAAAAATTAACCCCGATGGGGCTGTCGTTTTTGCCTATCAGGTGAATGACCCCGAACGCTACGGCGTTGTAGAATTTGATGCGCAAAACCGGGTACTTTCTATCGAAGAAAAACCCAAACAACCCAAGAGCCGCTTTGCAGTTCCAGGCCTCTATTTCTACGACAACGAAGTAGTAGCGATTGCAAAGGCCCAGAAGCCTTCGCCCCGGGGCGAACTTGAAATCACAGACGTGAATAAGACCTACTTGGAGCTCGGTAAGTTAGAAGTAGGCGTCCTCGACCGGGGTACGGCCTGGCTCGATACCGGCACCTTCGACTCACTGATGGAAGCCGGGCAATTCATCCACGTAATTGAAAAGCGCCAGGGCCTGAAAGTGGGTTGCATTGAAGAGCTGGCCTACCGCAATGGCTGGATTGACGACCGGCAAATGCAGTTGCTGGCCGACCGCTTTGCTAAAAGTGGCTATGGAAGCTATCTGCAAAGCCTCATCGGGAACGTGGACAGGCAGCCAGGCCTTGCTCCTTCGGGGCGTTAATTCCAGGCTTCTCCCTATTTTTTTTGAACAAAAATTCATGAAGCATCCTGATTTTCGCAGGTAGTGAATCTCCTGTTCAACGCTTCAAACCTGCGGCATGGCGGCGGCAAAACGGTAGCCTTACAATTGTTGTCGGGCATGGCAGTTTTGCGCCCGGAGGATACGCTCTTCGTGCTGGCTCCGGATATGCCTGAGTTTGCAGCCCTCGCACAGCACTCAAATATCCGCCTGCTGCCTGTGCCTAAGGCTTTTCATCATAGCTGGCCTCAGAAGTTGTGGCAGGTGTATTTCAAGTTCCCCTCACTGTGCCGGCAACACCGGATTCAGAAAATCATTAGCCTCGGTAATGTAGCGTTCCCTGCAAAAGGAATTCCTCAATTAGTCTATATCCAACTCGCACAACTTGTGCATCATGATGCTCCTGCCTGGAAGCGTATGCCGGTAAACGTATTTCTGCGTAATCGGCTGATGGATGGATATGTCGCCTTTCAGCTTCGCTATGCAAGTGCCTTTGCTGTGCAGACAACCGTGATGCGCCGCCGTTTTGCAGCCCGGTTCCATATGCCTGAATCTTCTGTTTTCATACTCCCCAATGCAGCTACCGAGGAGCCTGGTTTTGTCCCTGCCTCGCTGCCGGAACCGCTGTTGCCGCTTCGTCTGCTCTTCCTGAGCCGCTACTATGTGCACAAGAATTTTGAATGCCTTCCGGAACTGTGCCGGCTCATTCAGGAACGAAACTTACCCATAGAAATCAGTTTGACACTGGATGAATATGAGGCACCGGGGCTGCCCCGATTACTTCATACTCTTTCGGGTTTCCGATGTGTCAAAAACCTGGGACACCTGAGCTTAGCCAAGTTGGGCGCTGCGCTGGATGCACATCATGGCATCTTTCTGCCTACACTGCTCGAATCTTATTCCGGTGCGTATGCAGAGGCTATTCTTCATCGTCGGCTCATCTTCACCAGTCACTATGATTTTGCCACCGAACTGCTCGGTGATGCGGCGTACTACTTCGACCCGCTCAGCCCCTCACACATGATACAGGTGCTCGAAGAAGCCTTGCGCCAGCCGGAAAGCATGAATCAAAAACTCCTTAGTATCGAAAAGCTGGCCGCACAGATGCCGCGTGTTCATGAAGTCTGTATTCAATGTTCAAAAATCATTGACAGCCTCTGACTGCTCCATTATCCTATTCTCTCATGGGCCATGAGTCCTAGGGCTTCATCGTCTGCAATTGCGCTACATGGTGGCGCCCATGCCAGGCATACAGGGCCGTGAATTCCCATATCGGAAACAGGCGTTGATGTTCGGGATGGAAATAGCTGCGATGCCATTGTTCCTCATTCAGGTTGCGCAGTAAGGCCACCCAGCGGCGGTGCAGTGCATGCAATAGGGTGATGCTCACATTGACCGGCACGGTTGATATTTCAGGCGTTTCCGCCCACAGCGCTTCCTGATAAGGCTTCACGACAGGTTGCTCTTCCGTCAGGCATAGCTTCAGGCGGATAAAGGCATTCAGGTGGCTGTCGGCAAGGTGATGAATTGTCTGGTTCATCGTCCATCCTCCGGGGCGATACGGCATTTCCAATTGTGCGGCATCCAGATTTTCAATCAGGACATCTAAGCTCTTGGGTAAAGCTTCTAAGGCCATGAGCCAGCCCGGAACCATGCGGATATCGAAAGCAGTTGGGGGCACAAATCGCCCAATCGGATAGCGGAGCGATTCTAATGAATCTGTTTCAGGCATGGTGTTGATTTTCTAATGCAGGCTGCAGTGTTCGGTAAGCCGTACCGCTTCTTGCTCCCAGGTTCATCCGCTCACGGAAGGCAGGGCTGAGCAGGTTATAGAGCTTCTGGTATGGAATATAGAGGCTCACCTGGCCGGCAGCAAAGGGAGCTATTTCGTAGGGCACATATACGAAAGTTAGCCCCAAGGGACCGATGTATACGTTGCTCGTTGCGGGAATATCATCCACCAATAATTGTTGATCCAAGGGCTGGCCGGGTGTTAGCCCGAAATAACGGATGGCTGCATCATCCAGCATAGGGCGCAGCGCTGCAGTGTCCGTGATGATGTCTCCCAGCTTCCAGCGCCTTTTTTGGGCCAGGTCAATATTGGCGAAGGAAGAAGCATAATAGTTGTGTGCTCCGCCCGTGTAGCTGGAATAAAATGATTCGGTGACGAGCCAGTCGTCATCATTGTACAGCACATACACGGCATGGTCATCAGAGTATGAAAATGCAACCGCTTCGAGCTTGTCTTTTCCCGGCAAGTTGATGCTTTCATTTTCTTTTTTGTACTCTTCGAAATAGCTTTTCATTTCAGTTGCTACCCATTCGGACATGGCCTCAGTGCTATGTATGTGTTGGGGGAAAAGTTGTTCTTTCAGTTCATTATTCAGGAAGGCATAGTTGCTGTTTGAGGGCAGCAAGTAGCCATAAGTAACATGGGCAAAGGGTGTGTTCTTGCGCCCGGGCCACAGCGCTGCCGAGTCTTCTTGCCAATAGGCATACAGGTTCACCGAACCCTTGGGATAATCTTCAGAAAGCTGGATGTTACGGACATCCCTACCATCCATCCCATGCCATACTCCGGTAGCCGTACCGCCAGTCAGCTTCAGGTCCCAGGACACATCTTCGCCATGCCCCAGCAGGATCGGCGTTTGCCCGATTTCCTGCAACGTAAACTCCGAATCATTATGCAGTGTATCCTCCCAATTATCCAGCCGGATATTGATACCGGACGATTGCAGGTAATAATATCCGCTCCAGTGATTTCCGTAACGAACCAGGTTCAGGACAATAGGCTCTGTGCCCAGGGTGCCGCTGAATCGTTTGTAATAATTGCCGCTGTCTGGAGGTTCTACTTTGTATTCAGGCAGATTGGCTGGGGCAGTCGCAGCTACCGAATTATTTGGTGCAGGATGTTGGCCACAAGAGCAGAAGGATAAAAAAATACAGGCAGGAATCAGGCTGCGAATTATGCGCCGCATAGTGAGGTAGGATGACGGGGTAAAAGTAGCCAGCCGCATTGTAGTTCGTCGGCACCTGTGGGAAACAAAAAGCCTGCCGCGCTAGGCAACGGCAGGCTTCTGAACCGGATGTTGAAAAATTAGGCGATGGTAATCCGCTCGTCCAGATAAACATCCTGAATGTTGTGGAGCAATTCCACACCCACCTTCATGTCTTTCTGGAAGGCTTTGCGCCCGGAGATGAGGCCCATGCCGCCCGCACGCTTGTTCACTACGGCCGTCATTACAGCTTCGGCTAAGTCGGAAGCACCCTTGCTTTCGCCACCAGAGTTGATGAGGCCCACACGGCCCATGTAGCAGTTGGCCACCTGATAGCGGCAGAGGTCAATGGGGTGTTCCGTAGTCAGCTTTTCATACACGTCTTTGTGCGTCTTGCCAAAGTTGAGCGCAGTGAAACCGCCATTGCCTGCAGGCAGTTTTTGCTTAATGATATCAGCTTGCAGGGTTACGCCGAGGTGGTTGGCCTGGCCGGTAAGGTCGGCTGCTGTGTGGTAGTCCACGCCATCCTTTTTAAAGGCACTATTGCGCAGGTAGCACCACAGCACCGTAGCCATGCCCAGTTCATGAGCATATTCAAAAGCCTTGGCTATTTCCACAATCTGACGGCTGCTCTCTTCAGAGCCGAAATAGATGGTAGCACCCACTGCCGTAGCACCCATATTCCATGCATCCTTGATGGTGCCGAACATGATTTGGTCAAACCGGTTGGGGTAAGAGATAAATTCATTGTGATTCACCTTCACGATGAAGGGAATTTTATGGGCATACTTCCGGGCCACAGCACCCAGGACGCCATAGGTGGAAGCCACTGCATTACAGCCCCCTTCGATGGCCAGCTTCACGATGTTTTCCGGGTCGAAATAAATAGGATTGGGAGCAAACGAAGCACCGGCGCTGTGCTCAATACCTTGGTCAACAGGCAGGATGCTCACATATCCGGTACCGGCAAGGCGGCCATGATTTTGCAGGGCAGCAATGGAACGAAGCGTCTGAATGTTGCGGTTGCTGTCCGCCCAGACTTTGTTCACGTTGTTGGAGCCAGGCAGGTGAAGCTGGCTCTTGTCAATGGTTTTGCAGGTATGCTCCAAATAGTACCCGGCCTTATCGCCGAGCAGCTCCTCAATGCGGGAAGCGGCGGTCGTAGTCGCTGGCATAGAATATGATTTTTTTAGCGGCGGCAAAGGTAAGGTTTTGAAAATGCCGTTTTGAAATGATATAGGTTAACCCCTACCTCTGTTACGGCCTCTTTGGCCCGGCAGAGGCTTCAAAATTCATTGCTGATGCTGGCCTTTTCAACAGCGCCAGCCCGTACATTTGCTGCCCCTCAGGGTCACCTGGCCGAGTGGTTAGGCACAGCTCTGCAAAAGCTGCTACAGCGGTTCGAATCCGCTGGTGACCTCCCTGCACAGAGGCTGTCTCAACAAGGCAGCCTCTGTTTTTTTTAGCGCTTACCGAGTGCTGAGCCAGTGACTGGTTCCTGACTTTTTTGTGTCAGCTTTTGTTCCCTGATGGAACGTTCGTTGCGTCGCACGTGGCGGGTTTCATGCTTCTATGTGGCTATGTAGATGAAAAAAGTAGTGTCCCAGTTTTCGGGATCTACACCTAAGCCGAATAAGAAAAGAAACAATAAAGCAGTTCCCTTAAGTTGGACTTAACGGAAGTAGCGACGCAAAGTGGCATCGTAGCTGTAGGCCGTGGGCTGATAGTCTATGTACCAGCGTTTGGCATTATGTGAAATGGATTTCCAGTAGCTGCGGTATTCCCTTCGGTTCATATAATCAGGCCGGATTTTGCGGAAGTAGTTGGTTTGTGGTTTGCCGGGTCCGAGCATGTGGAAATCGGCATCCATCACTAAAAATCGTTCGCGAATGAGCGAAGAGGCATCTGAAGAATTGGGGTCTGAGTCGGGGCTATTGTCTGTAGTGTCCCGGCTGTTCTGTTCGGGCTGGGGAACCGGGCTGCCATAGTAGCCGATGTAGATGTTGCGTTCGCCATTCTGGATAGCCGGATGGGCTACGGGCTGGAGGTTTGAGTCCAGCAGGATGCCGGAAAAATTGCCATTCCGAACCAGGCTGGCATTGGTGTCTATAAAAAAATAAACTGGGCAAAAGTGGAAGTAGCGGGACCAGTCGGTCACGGTGTTGGCCATCACCGACTGTACATCGTTATCAAATTCTGGAAGCAAATCCGGGCGGAATTGCCGAAGGAAGGCGCGTTGGTTCCCACGGGTCAGAAGTTCAATCAACAGGGCTTTGGGCGGGGCTTCCTTCGAACCTGCGCGGCGACCTATCTGAACATACTGAGCCTGGGCCGGCAGGGCAAAGGTGATCAACAACAGCACAGAAACGCAGAGGCGAAGCCGGAAAAGATGCATGTAATGGGCAGTTGAGATGGGGGGTAGAAAAAAACCCGCGTTGCAATGTTACGCAGCGCGGGTTTTCAAGGCCAACAGGTTAAGGGGGATTTACTGTTGTTGAGGCGGAGCCATTGCCTGTTGTGGGTTGTTCTGCATTTGTTGCAATTCGGCGATGACTTGCGGTATGTGCAGGTTGCCCACGGCAGGATTGTTTTGCTGGCTACGGAGCTGGTCAATCACATAATTCGACATGGTCTTATCGCCGGCACGGATACTTTCCAGTGCCATCTGGCTAATGAGGCTCATGTCGCGTTGCAGGTCATTGCTCATGGCGTCGCGGCCGGCATCGGGCAGGGAACCTGCATAGCGGATGTCGTCTCGGGCAATGTCCACTACTTTTTTCCCGATTTCATTACCCTGCTTTAGGTCGCCGGCGTGGAAGTAGGAAATAGCCAGGTAGAAGCCTGTGAAGTCGTAGGGATAAGATTTCTCAGAAATGCCTTTCCGGGTGGCATTGAGTACGGCAATGGCTTCCTGCTTGCGGCCCAGGATACTAAGCTCATCGGCGATTCGGGAGGCATTCAGCCGGTAAGGGATGAAGTTGAGGCGATTCTTTTCATCGAAGTACACATCGCTGCGGTCAGCATTGCCCCAGATATAGGTTTTGGTAAACAGGTCAATGCTTTTGCTTAGGTCCACATAGCCTTGGTCAGCGGGGCCGGCACTGGGCATTTTGCGCAGCTCTTTGTAGGGCATGAGGCGATACACGGTGCCTTCGAGGCGCATGAAATCATTCAGGTTTCCGTATTCATCGGTCTCTTGCAGGTTCGAGAAATAGATGGGTCGTTTCCAGCCTGCCTTAGCCACTGCTGCGATGATATTCATCTGAGCCAGGTCGCTCTTGGTGTAGGTGCCGTGGCTGGGCGACATGGTGATGCGCATGTCGGTGGATAATTGGGAAGTGTCCACCCCAATAGGCCCGATGGCGGAGACGAGTTCTGCCTTAGAGGGTGTTGGGATGAGCAGTTTCCGGGTAGGCAGGTAGTTCACGGGGTCTTCTTCAATCGGCAGTTTGTTTTTGTCGTTGGTGAAGAAGTGGATGATGTCTTCGATGGGGAAGAAGCGGTCTTCGGGAATAACGGGTGCTTGAGGGAACATTTTATGATCCACATAGCGGATGTATTCGCGGCGGTCGCCGAGATATTGTTCGCGGGACCAGATCATCGGTACGGCATCGGCATCGTTGATCCGGTAGTTAAGTTGATCAATGTACCAGTCAATGCCGAGCAATGAGGTGTTGATAACCCTTACGTCTCTTCGGATGCCTTCCACTTCCTGGAGGTACCAGAGCGGGTAGGTTTCATTATCGCCATAGGTGAAGAGCACGGCATTTTTAGCGCAGCTACTCAGGGTATTGAAGGCAGTTGCACGGGCTAGTTTTTTCTTAGAACGGTCGTGGTCATGCCATTCTTCTTTGGCCATGAGGGCAGGCACCAGCAAGAGGCAAAGGGCAGTGGTCAGGTACACGGCCTGCTTTCCTTTCATCACTCTTTGCATCCATTCGTAGGCCATCATCACACCCAGGCCAATCCAGATAGCAAAGGCATAGGTGCTACCCGCAAAGGCATAGTCTCGTTCCCGTGGTTGCAGGGGCGGCATATTGAGGTAAATACCAATGGCGATGCCGGTAAAGAAAAAGAGCATGGCCACTACAAAGCCTTCCCGCTTGCGTCGGTTGAACTGATAAACCAGTCCCATGATGCCGAGAATCAAAGGCAGGAAATAGAGTTGGTTTCGTGCGCCGTTGTCGCGATAGCCTTGCGGCATCTTATCAATATCGCCGAGCCCCCGGATTTTTTCAATAGGCTTGATGCCTGAAATCCAGTTGCCGTTCTTAGGCTCACCCTGGCCCTCAAAATCATTTTGCCGGCCCGCATAGTTCCACATGAAATAGCGCCACCACATCCAATTCATCTGGTAGCCGAAGAAGTAGCGGAGGTTGTCGGTGCTGGTGGGGCTGTCGTCCGGGCCCAGGCCCAGATAGGCACGATAAAACTGGATGTGGCTGGGGTCATTATTATCCCAGATGCGGGGGAAGAAACGCTGTTTGTCCGGGTCGAATTTGTAGCCTCTCTTCTTCCCGACCACCTCGTAAAAATCCTTCCCGTTTTTTTCGCTCTTGGTGTAGCGAGGCCCTTTATTATACACCTCTACAAGTTGGGCATCGAAGTCTGGGCCATAAACAATAGGCTGCGAGCCAAATTGTTCGCGTTGCACGTAACTCACTAAAGACAAGGTGTTGTCCGGGTTGGTCATGTCAATGGGCACATCAGCACGCGAACGAATCATCGGTACGATGTAGGAAGAGAAACCAATCATCACAAACACGAGGCAGAGAATACCCGTATGCAGCAGGTAATAACCTTTCTTCTTTGCATAAATAATCAGCCCGGCGCAAGCAGCAGCGATGAGCAGGATGCAAAACAAAGAGCCGCTATCAAAGGGCAGTCCCAGAGAATTGACGAAGAACACATCAAAAGATGAGGCCATAATCGTCACGCCCTGAATCACGCCAAACTGTACAATGGCCAAAGCCACACAACCCAACACAAAAGCCACGATGGTACCCATGCGTGTGACCTTGTAGCGCCGGAAATAATAGATCATCGCCAATGCCGGAATCGTCAGCAGGTTCAGGAGGTGAATGCCGATGGATAAGCCAATGAGATAGGCAATCAAGAGCAGCCAGCGGTCGGCATAGGGCCTGTCGGCCACATGCTCCCACTTCAGCATTGCCCAGAATGTAAGTGCGGTAAACAGTGATGAAGTGGCATACACTTCTGCTTCCACGGCACTAAACCAAAAGGTATCGGAAAAGGTGTATGCTAAGGCACCAACCAGTCCTGAGCCAATGATGAGGGCAACCTGAGTACTGTTTAATTCTTCTTCATTAGGGGCAAGAAGTTTTTTGGCAAAATGGGTAATCGTCCAGAAAAGGAACAGGATGGTGAGGCCACTGGCTATGGCGCTCCAGGAGTTGATTAAAATAGCCACATGCTTCAGGTCGCCGCCGGCCAAAAGGCCAAACATGCGTTGGATGAGCATGAAAAAAGGAGCACCAGGGGAGTGGCCTACTTCGATTTTATATGCGCAGGCAAGGAATTCACCACAGTCCCAATAAGAGACGGTAGCTTCCATAGTGAGCAGATAAACGAGCGTGGCAATGCCGCCGGTGATCCAGCCGGCGATGTTGTTGACTTTCCTGAAGTTCATTAGGAGCTTGAAAATTGGCGGGGACAAAGAAATGGAAAAAAGCCCCTCGGACGGGACTACATTATTTTGAACATCACCACTTCTTGTGCTTCCCGAAGCAAAAACAGTAAAACAGTTTTTGCTGTGTTCCCAGTTTTTTTATGTGTAGCCTGTCTGTTCCGGCAATTGCCGGTAGCGCGTCATCAATTATTGGAAGAGGTGTTGCATCTGTCCGGAATCATTTTTTAACAGTGCTAAAGGCTCCGATACTTTTCTCAAATATTCAGGCTTTTATTTTTCTGTTCTTGAGCACGCTGGATTTTTTCGAACATCCCGTTGAAAAAACGGTTTCGTTCTTTTTCGTTCACTTGGCTGATGAGCGCGGACTTGCGCATGATGTTTTCGAAATACCATCTTGATTGCTCACAAAAAGCAGCATCATGGGTAAACATCAGATTAAGTACGCCGTGGTTGACATAGACTGTCTCGCAGCCGTCCACTTCCGTCAGAATGGTATTGTGGCCTAGGTAGGCTTCGTTGTAATAGATTTTCAATTTGGGGCCTCCTTAGGGCTTCTGGCCAATCAAAAATTTCTCACCATGTGCCGTTTGCTCTTTTATGTGCTCCACTAACTGTTCCAATTGCAGGAACAGCCTTTCCGGGGTGTTGACATCTCGAAAATTGCCCAACTCCCGGTAGTAGTCAATCTGACGAATGGTGCTGTTTATCGTATCGGAACTCCAGATTTCAATGGAGGGGATTTTATTGTATGCCGTCAGGATGTCTTTGCCGGTTTGTTTTAAGGTTTCAGCGAGTTCCCACTCCTCAAAAAGGGTCTTACTGTATGCCGGGTCATTTAAGATGGTTCGTGCCCAAAAGAAATATTTGAAAGCAGCCAGCTCGGGTAAGTGGAAATAATGAAAGGGGGGGAAGTCTTTTGCTTCATAATAAAGGGCTTTTTGATCTCCTTTGCTAATGCTCACAGTCATGTTTAGAATCGAATTCAGGTATTGCTGCAGGCTGAACGGATTCCGATTGAGCCAGGACCCATAAAAGACGGTGCTACTCGAATGGATACTCAGCAAAGCATCCATCGAAATATGAAAGTGTGTCGCCAGTTTCTGAATCTCTTCAAGAGAGATAGATTTTTCTGCCCGGATACGCCGGTAGGCACTATCCGTACTGATGCTGAGCAGGTCTGCGATGGCGTCCACAAAGGAAATATTGTTAGGCACCAAAGCTTTGATTTGCTGAAACAGTTCTCGTTGTAATGAGGTCGAATCCATGGTTTATTGTTTTTGGCAATAAATTCTTAAGTCCCTCCATTTTTTAGTAAGTGCTAATAATGGCAACGAATTTAAATGTAGTTTTTGTGTCAATCAATAGCTATAAATAAACAATTCCAATTGCATGGCAAAATATGCCATTTCCTGTATCTGCTGCTTTGAATTTCAATTAGGAATAGGCTGAACAGTGCTACAATTTTGGCCTGAGCTGGTAATGATTACCTGTTCTTAAAGCAACCTTCTCATGAAAACTTACGCAACAACCTTGCTCATCTTTATTACACTCTTGTGGGCTTGCAAGTAAAGCGCCAATTCAAACTTTAAACAGTTTGATATAGCCTCATACGATAGTTTTATCATTGTTGAAGACTCTTTTTTTCAGTCTTGCTCTGTTGAATTAGAGCCGCTGGTGACAAATCCGGAACCTGTAAGCCTGAGTATCAGCGGTCTCCCCGCAGGTGTCAAGGCTACAATAAGCCCCGATAATGGGCTACCTAAATTTTTATCTTTAATTCATATTTCTGATTATTATAATGCAAGGCCCGGTATCTATTCCTTTAATGTTACCGGTAAATCAGCATCCAGTAGCCAAACAATTCAAATGGGACTACGCATATCAAAGTTTAACGGGTTCTATATAGATTCCTATCGTATTGGGAAGAATACTTTCAATCGTCTTCATGATGCCAGCATGAACATGGATGTAATCCATATTCATATTAGCATATTTGATCAGGCTCCTGTCAACGGTGACCTCTATTGCTATTTTCCCGGTTCTTTTCCGGTAGTTGATGGGAATTATGATTTACCTATTAGTGATAAGTCATATCCTCAATCTGCCAGTATGTATATTAATTGGATTAACTCAAGTGCCGAGTCCTTTACTCCGGACGGACTGACTATTAAACAAGCCAAGCTCAGTGTGCGCGGAGGGAAAATGGCCTTGAAAATCCCTCGAATAACATTGGTGTCTGCCTCAGGTAAAACTCATGAGTTCGCTGCCAATATTTTCGAGAAATAAAAAGTGAAGCAAGTTCATATCCATTCCAGTTCAGCATACCGTTCTTCCACCTCCTGCAACACTTCCTCAATTGCATCCATACTTTCTGTAGTCACTAACCTCGACCGGTATTCCTTCACTCCGGGTAGTCCTTTGAGGTAATTGGCCCAATGCCGGCGCATCTCCAGAACCCCCAGCTTGCTCCCTTTCCATCGGATGGAGAAATGCAGGTGCTTCCTTGCTGCTGCTACCCGCTCACACACACTTGGCGGGGGCAGTAGCTCGCCGGTAGCCAGATAGTGTTTCAGCTCCCGGAAGATCCAGGGATGCCCGATGGCGGCGCGGCCAATCATTATGCCATCCACTCCATAGCGGTTTTTATATTCCAGGGCTTTTTGCGGGCTGTCAATATCTCCATTGCCGAAAATGGGAATGTGAATGCGGGGATTGTTTTTCACTGCTGCAATGAGCCGCCAGTCTGCTTCGCCTTTGTAGAGCTGGGCCCGGGTACGCCCGTGGATGGATAGCGCGGCAATGCCAATATCCTGCAGCCGCTCCGCAACTTCTTCAATATTCTTACTGTCCTCATCCCAGCCCAGCCGGGTTTTCACAGTAACGGGTAGTCGGGTGCTCTTGATGCACGCCTGTGTCAGACGCACCATCAGGGGCACATCCTTGAGCACGGCAGCTCCCGCACCTTTACACACCACTTTCTTCACCGGACAGCCAAAATTGATATCGAGCAAATCAGGCCCAGTGGCATCAATGATTTTTGCGGAAAGGCCCATGGCTTCTTCATCGCCGCCAAAAATCTGGATACCGATGGGGCGTTCTTCTTCGAAGATGTCCAGCTTTTGCCGGCTCTTTATAGCATCACGAATGAGGCCTTCAGAGGAGATGAATTCCGTGTACATCAGGTCGGCACCACCTTCTTTACATACAGCACGAAAAGGCGGGTCGCTCACGTCTTCCATAGGAGCGAGCAACAACGGGAAATCGGGCAGTTGAATATGAGGGCCTATACGAACCGGCATGGGGCAAAGTTCGGTCATGCAGGAAAAGGAATTGCTCATTAAGATGCTTTCAAGTCCCGGGTGCCTTGCGGCATCCCCCGCGCTTTGCGCTATTTTCGCGCCGTTTTTTCCATGTCTCCAATTTCCGACAAGCTCGCCGCCATCAAAGCCCGTTTTGATGAACTCGGCATTTCCCTTACCAACCCGGAGGTCGTCAGCGACAACAAGCGTTTCAGCGCCCTGAGCCGCGAATACCGTAAGCTGGAGCCTATCGTCGAAGCCTGGAAACGCTATCAGGCAACTTTGGATGCCCTTGCCTTTGGTAAAGAAGTATTGCACTCTGAAAGCGATGAAGACCTACGCGAGCTGGCCCTTGAAGAGCTGGAATTACAAGAAAAAAAGAAAACTGAGCTAGACGAAGAGATCCGTACCCTCCTTATCCCCAAAGACCCGCAAGACGAGAAAAATGCCATCATTGAAATACGTGCCGGTACCGGCGGCGATGAGGCTTCCCTTTTTGCCGGCGACCTTATGCGGATGTATTTGCGCTACTGCGAACGCCGAGGCTGGCGCGTGGCTTTGCTCTCAGAAACGGAAGGCACCGTGGGCGGATTTAAAGAAGTGCAGCTTGAAGTGACCGGCGAAGATGTGTATGGAACCCTAAAATTTGAAAGCGGTGTCCATCGGGTGCAGCGGGTGCCTGCCACCGAAACACAGGGACGGGTGCATACCAGTGCGGCCACAGTTGCCATCATGCCGGAGGCAGAAGAAATAGATTTTGAACTGAAAGAAAGTGACCTGAAGATGGAAACGGCACGCAGCGGCGGGGCCGGTGGTCAGAATGTGAATAAGGTGGAGACGAAAGTGATCCTGACGCATACCCCCACAGGCACTGTGGTCACCTGCCAGACAGAACGCACCCAGTTGGGCAACCGCGAGAAGGCCACGCAGATGATGCGAACCAAACTCTACGAAGAGCAGGTGCGCAAGCATGAAGAAGAAATTTCACGCCGTAGAAAAAGCCTCGTAAGTACCGGCGACCGGAGCGCTAAAATCCGCACCTACAACTATCCCCAGGGGCGTATTACAGACCACCGCATCAACATGACGATTTACTCGTTGGACGCGTTTATGAACGGAGAAATCCAGGAAATGCTCGAGGCGCTTCAGCTCGCTGAAAATGCTCAAAAGATGGAGGCTGGAGAGAGCGTTTAATCCGCAGTCTTGCAACAAATGAACATCATGCAATCAAAGGAGCATTTCTTAAAGTATCGAAACGGTAAGTATCCCAATATTCTGAACCCAATTTTTCCTTCTAACTAATCACAGCGACCATCTCATTATGCCCACACCCAGCTTCGATTTGATAGACATTACCCAAGCCTTGTCGCGGCGCTTTCGGTTCCTGCTGCTGGTGGCTGTGGCTGCCGCTTTGGTAGCCGCTGCGTTCTACCTGATTGTGCCCCGAAAGTACATGGCCGAAGCCGACCTGCTTATCACGAATCCGCTCTATACCGACAGGAACAACCTCTTCAGAAATGATAAGGCCACATTCGTAGATTACTATGGCCGGGAAGATGATGTGGACAAGGTGATGGCTGTGGCAAAGTCGCGCGCTACCCACGACAGCATCATCCATGTGGCCAGCCTTTGGGCCAAGTTTGGTTTGGACACCAACAAGAACAAATTCTGGCTGAAAGATGCGGAAGATCGTTTCATGAAAGGCTTTGAAGTGAAACGCACCGAATACATCACAGTAAAGCTCAGCTACACCGATGCCGACCCCAAGCTGGCAGCCATGGTGTGCAACGATGCTGCGCATGTCATCAATCAGGTGTATTCCGGATTCTACAATGACCTGCGCCGCGAAAACCGCAAAAGCATCCAGCAGCAATACGTCCGGGCTGATAGCATGGTTGCAGTGCTTACGGATAGCTTAGCCAGGCTGCGCGACCGGTACGGCATCTACCAGGTCTTATCGCCGGTGCGCAACACGATTACAACGGTTCCTCTGACTGCGAAAGGTGCCGGCTATGGCCTCGCTATGGAAGAAATTCAAAACCTGGAAGCTTCAAAAGACCAGTATGTCGTGGATCGAACCCGGTATCAGTCGCTGCTGGCAGAGTATAGTACGGCCCTGCATAGTGGCGACCAGCCCCAGATTCAGGTTATCTCGCCGGCCATCGTACCGGAAAAGCCAAAAGGCCTCAGCCTGCCCCTCACCATCCTTGTGGGCGCTTTGGTGGGTGGCTTTTTTGCAATGCTTTGGGTCTTGTTTGCTACTTATTGGAAGAAACTAACATCGGCACATCAGGCATAGATGGAGCTCTGGCTGCAACATAAGGAGCTTAGCCTTCGTCAGCTCTGGCTGGGCGCAATCGTGGGCATTGCCGGCGTGGCGGGCTATGTAGCGACGGAATTTCTGCCCCTCTTAGTGGTGCCTTTTGCCCTGCTGTATGTTGCCTTGTTTTTTATTAATTGGAAAACGGCCTGGTGGGTTTTTCTCTTCTTCATCCCCCTCTCGCAAGAGCTGGATTTGATTGAAGGTGTGCTGACCACCACCGTGCCCGATGAGCCGATGATGTGGCTCTTTCTCCTACTGACCATCGTGCTGCTGGCTTCCCGGCCCAGAAGCTTTCCACAATGGTGGCTGCGCAGCCCCCTGACCCTGGTAGTTGTCTTGCAATACCTCTGGATGCTGGTGGCCATTTTTTGCGCGGAGCGCCACCTGATTGCATTCAAATTCGGACTCGCCAAGACCTGGTTCCTGGCTGCCTATTTCGTGCTGCCCATTTTCATCTTCCGGAAGAAAAGTGATTTTAAAAATGGCTTTTTCATCATCCTGCTGCCCACCTTACTGACAATGCTGGTCATCAATTACTGGCACTATCAACTGGGCTTTGCCTTCTCCCTCATTCATAAAGCAGTCGGCAGGATCTACTACAACCGGGTGGATTACTCCTCATTCATGTCCATGCTGTTTCCGTTGGTAGTCGTGGCGTTTGTGCTGTCAAAAGGAATGCGTTGGTGGTGGCGTGCTTTGCTGGTGCTGACGATTTTGTTTTTCCTGATGGCCATCTATTTCACCTTTGCGCGGGGTGCCATGCTGGCAATTGCTTTTGCCGCAGGCATCGCCTTCGCAATAAGGAAACGATTGGTGAATTGGGTGCTGCCTGCCTTCTTCGGCCTCATCGCCCTGACCGTGGTGTATATGGTGCGGCATAACAAATACATAGACTTCCGCCCCAACTTCACCCATACCTACACACACTTCACTTTTGCCGACCACCTCGTCGCCACCTTCCGGGGTGAAGACATGAGCTCTATGGAGCGACTCTACCGCTGGATTGCCGCCGTGCGCATGAGTGAAGACAAGCCGCTCGTCGGCGTAGGCCCCAATGCCTTTTACTTCAACTACAAGCCCTACACCGTCTCTTCGTTTCGCACCTATGTGAGCAGAAATACCGAACACAGCACCACGCACAATTATTTTCTTTTTATGCTCGTGGAGCAGGGCTGGCCGGCCATGTTACTCTACGCTGCCCTGCTTATGGTCTTCTTTGCCGTGGCCCAAAGGACGTACCACCGGTTTAAAGGGGAACGATTCTATCAGCATGTAACCCTCGGCGTGGCGATGATGCTGGCTGCAGGCTTCATTGATAATTTCTTTTCAGAATTAATCGAAACACACAAAGTGGGTGCGCTGTTTTACTTCGCGATTGTGCTGATGATTATACTCGATCAGAAAAGCCGGGAATGGGCGCTTCGGGGTGAGGTAGCCTGATGCTACTTGCTGCAAGGGCTTATCCCTATTGCATGCAGTTGGCACAGCCTCTGAAATAAAAACCATTTAGAAGATGATTCCGAAGCACGCGCACACTACTCAGTGCGCACTCATCGCCTCGGCACTCAGTTTCCCTTTGCGCTGCCGAGCCAGCAGAATGACCGGCACAAAAATGATGAACATGATGCCCAGCCAGAGGAAAATATCCATGTAAGACAGTACGGCGCTCTGTTTTGAAATGGAATATTCAATCGCCTTCAGGGCGCTGGAATGGGCAATGTCTGGCGTCATCCCTTTTGACATGAAAGCAGCTTCCAGGCCATGTAGTTTTTGGGTAAAGGCCGGATTGGAGTTGGTGATGTGCGGCAGGAAATCTACACGGTGTGCGAAGTTTTGACGTGCTATCAGGGTTGTGATTACCGCCACGCCAAAGGAGCCGCCCAATTGCCGCATCATGCCTGTAAACGCAGCGCCTTCCCCTATCTCTTTCCCCTTGAGCGTGGATAGCGAGAGGGTCGTGATGGGGATAAACAACATACCCATTCCCACACCCCGCACGATGAGTAGCCAGAAGAAATTCTGGGCGCTGGTGTCAGGCGTGATGATGTAATAACCCCAGATGGAATAGATGGCAAACAGCAACATGCCCAATGCCACGAGCAGTTGCGCCGGAATCCCCTTGGTGAGCATCCTGCCAACGAAAGGCATGAAGATGGCCGTTGTGATGGCCGAAGGAATCATTAATTCGCCTGCCTGAAGGGCCGTCCAGCCCAGGATGGTCTGGGTGTAGAGCGGAATAATAAAGGTGGAACCATACAGCCCAAAGCCCAGGACAAAAGACAGTGCAGTACCGATGCGCAGGTTCCCGTTTTTCAGTACCCGCAACTCTACGATGGGATGTTCTGCCACCAGCTCGCGCCAGATAAAACAGAGGAACCCCATCAATGCAGTCACACTCAGGATTACGATCAGTGGCGAGGCGAACCAGTCGTCCTCATGGCCTCGTTCCAGCACATATTGCAGTGAGCCTACAAACACAGCCAGCAGGATGATGCCCAGGAAGTCAATATCACTGCTGCTTTTCTTTTCTGAAAATCGGGGTGAACGCACAAATTCAAACACCAGCAAGGCAGCTATGATGCCAATGGGGATGTTGATGTAAAAGATGTACGGCCAGGAAAAGTTGGTGGTGATATAGCCGCCCAGCGGTGGCCCCAGTGTAGGTCCGATAATCACCCCAAGCCCATAGAAGGCCTGCGCCATACCGCGCTTTTCTGCCGGATAGCTTTCGGTGATGATTGTTTGGGAAGTGACCAGCAAAGCCCCTCCGCCAAGTCCCTGGATAAATCGGAAGGCTACCAGTTCCCAAATCCCGGTGGCATTGCCGCAGAGGAAGGAACATACCGTGAACAGTATAACA
The DNA here is from genome assembly GCA_018267625.1 of Bacteroidota bacterium. GTDB lineage: Bacteria > Bacteroidota > Bacteroidia > Chitinophagales > Chitinophagaceae > UBA1952. The sequence goes on along the minus strand of JAFDYC010000035.1, from coordinate 33,231 downwards.
GAAGCACCGAAATAATTGCGGCGGCCAAACTGCTGCGATAACCAGCTCGTCATTGGCACCACAATCACATTACCGATGGCATAGGCCGTGATAACCCAGCCCACCTCATTCAGTGTAGCCCCCAGGTTGCCCTTCATGTCTGCCAGGGCCACATTGACGATGGTGGTATCTACGATTTCCAGCAAGGCGCAAAAGATGGCTGTAAGCGTGATGATGACCCGCCGTGCACCATATTCCACCAGAGAATCCTCCGGTTGAACCATTACTTCCCTTGATTTTGCCGCACCAGAGGCGCGAAGACTAAGAGCCATTTTACAGTTTGCTTTTCGAAAGCGGCATTGAAAAAGTTCAGTGAAAAAATATCTGGTCAGGAAGCATCAAACTGCTCCGAACCTCTTTAGATATGCACGTCCACATCTACGTTCATTCCGGCACGCAGGCGGGGCAGCATAGAATCATTTTTATCCGTGAATTCGATGCGCACCGGGATGCGCTGTACCACTTTCACGAAGTTTCCGCTGGCATTGTCGGGCGGTAACAGTGAAAAGCTGGAGCCCGTGGCGGGCGAGAAAGAGGCGATGCTTGCCTTGAAATCATGATTCGGAAAGGCATCGGCATGAACAATCACTTCCTGTCCCACTTTCATCTTTCGGAGTTGCGTCTCTTTAAAATTGGCTACGACCCATAAAGCATTTTTCATCACCACCGCAAACAGTGTTTGTCCCGGCTGCACAAACTGCCCGGATTGAACATTCACCTTCGAAACGAAGCCATCGGAAGGCGCGGTGAGCACGGCGTAAGACAAGATGAGCCGGGCATTATCCACCTCTGTTTCGCGCTGACGCACCATCGCTTCGGCCACACTGATGCCACTATTGGTCGCGGCTGCTTGTGAGCCGGCAGCGGCACTTTGTTTTGTGGCAGCAGCCCGTTGTTCTTCCAGCACGGCGAGCTGGCGTTCGGCAGTCAGCTTTGCTGCTTCAGCCTGCTCAAATTGTTGCTGGGTGATGCTGTGGTCTTTAATAAGATTGGAATAGCGCTTATAGTCTTGCTGCGTGCGCCATACAGCCACTTTAGCGGCTTCAATCTGAGCATTGGCTGTGCCAACCTGTGCCTGGGCGGTAGCAATATGAGCATCCGATGTCGAGCTATTGGCACGGGCTACGGCCAGGTTGCTGCGAGCTCCGGCCAGGGCAGCTTCTGCCTGTTCCAGCTTGATGAGCTGGTCCCGGTTGTCCAAAACGATGAGTGTGTCGCCCTGCCGGACGCGTTGGTTATCTACTACCCGAACCTCTGCCACATATCCGCCTAAACGGGGAATAATAGGGCTCATATTGGCTTCTGTTTGGGCATCGTCGGTCTCTTCATGGTGCTGGGCATGCACATACTTCGTGATGCCAAAGCTGCCGCCGGCTACTGCCAGTAAGGCCAGGACGATAATAAATCGTTTGTTGATTTTGCGCTTTGGGGGTTCGGCTTGAGGGCCGTTGTTTGTGAACGCTGCTTTTTCTTGCGTTTGGGTTTGACTTTCCATGTATGAAATACGTTGCTGGGATGAAAGAGGGTTTTTATTGTGCAGATTGAGCCTGGATGTTACCGAGCAGCCCTGCTGCGTTGAGGAGTTTTTTGTAGGCTGCTACAGCATCTGCCTGTGCAAAGGCGTGGTTGAGGCGCGCTTCGAGCTGGGCCACATCAGCATCTAAGAGTTCCGTGGTTGTAGCTAGTGCATTGGCGTTTTTATTCTTCACGATGCGGTAGTTTTCTTCAGCCTGTTCTACTGCGTCTTCATACACGTCAATTTTCTTTTCGCTCAGCAGCCAGCCTTCATAGGCGCGGGTCACCTGCATCCGGATGCCGTCATCCAACAGGGCCTGCCCGGCCTGTGCTTCGGCCAAACGGGCTTTTGCACCCGCCACCTTCGCACCCGCCTTCCAAAGCGATGAAGGGGAATAACTGAGTCCCAGCCCGGCATTCAGCGCGTCTTTTATCGTGAGGATATTGGGGACATACGCTCCAATATATCCGCCCGTCAAAGCGAGCGAAGGGTAGTAGTCACCCTTGGCGGCCCGAACGCCGGACTGTGCTGCCAGCGCTTGATTTTCCATTGAAGCCCGGTCTTTTCGGTTCGCGAAGGCCAGGCTTTCCCAGTCGCTGAGGGGCTTCCTGTCGGGCGTGCTTGTAAAGTGAGTGTCGGGTTTCAGTTGGGTTCCTTCGGGAAGGCCCAGCATCAGGTCCATGTTCACATTGGCAAGGTGCAGGTTGCTTTGTGCGTCCAGCAGGCTGAGTTCCACTTTGGAGGCCTGAAGGGTGGCTTTGAGCAGGTCATTGCGGGCCAACAGGCCATTTTGTTCCAGGTTTTTCATGTCCCGGACCCGTTGCTTGGCCGTGTTTAGATTTTCCTGCATCAACGCTACGGCTGCCTCTGCTTTGTAGAGGTTGATGTATGCGTCCACGGTGTTCAAAATCACAGCTTCCTGGTCGTGCGCGGCATCTAATTGGGCCGCCTTGGCGAGGTACTTCGCGCTTTCAATACCGCTTTGAATTTTAAATCCGGTAAACAGCGGTAAGCTGGCATTGGCCATGGCATAGGCGGCTTCGTTTATGGAGGGCATTCCGCCCCCTTGTTGTTCCGTAGTACCCGATTGCCCGCCCTGGTCTTGCTTATTGGTATTGAGTTTTAGATCAATATCCGGGGATGCTAAACGGAGGTAGGCTGCGGTCAGTTTCAGGTCGGGCAGCCTGCGTTCACGGGCTTCTTTTAAGCCTGCTTCTGCCTCTGCCTGACGTGCTTCGCTGACGCGAAGTTGTTTGCTGGCTTTCAGGCTCAGCGAGATGGCGTCTTCCAGTGAAATACTTCGTAGAGAATCGGCTGCCTGAGTTTCATTGCGCGCCTGACTGGCCCCGGCTACTGCCAGGAGCAGGGTCAGGAGCAGGGCTGCCTTATTTGCCTTCATATAAGAGTGCTGCTTTTATGGTGCGTTTTAGGTGTTTTTTTAATGCCTCCCGAAGCTCAGCTTCATAGGCTTCATCGCTTTTGTCTCCTTTGGGAAAGGCTACTTTGAGGTAGGCAGAACCGGTAGCCACCTGGTAGATTGTACCGGTGACGCTGAGCATGAGCAGGGGGGCATTTACGCCGCGCTGAAAGATTTTTTCCCGTTGTCCCTGCGCGATCAGTTGCTGCACCAGCTCCAGGTTTTTCATTTTGGAATCTGCAATGATTCCAGCCAGTTCTTCATTGCCTGATGTGAGCTGGGCATTGAGTAACACCCGGTGAAAGTCTTTGTGTTTGAGCATCCTGTCCACAACACCTTCGATGAATACTTCCATTTTCTCGATTGGCCCCATGTTTTTATCGGCCAGTAGATGCTCTAGCGCAATGCGGGAAGAGGCTATCCTGTGGTGGAAAACAGACAAGAGTAATTTTTCCTTCGAGCCGAAATAATAGGCGATCATGGCTACGTTCACACCCGCCTCATGGGCGATGTCGCGTACCGAGCTGCCTACAAAACCCCGGGTAGAAAATAGCCGCTCGGCCGCTTCAAGAATCTGGATCTGTTTGCCTGAAAATTCTTCGCTCATGTTACCTGACGTTTCTTTCAGGCCGCAAATTTAAACGATTGTTTGAAAATTAAACAAGCGTTTGATTGATTTTTTGAATAGCCTGTTTTTTTCTGCCCGGAAACAGACATGAAAAATCCTTTGAAAAAAAAATCGGGTTACTGATTTCCAAGCAACCCGATTTCTTGTATCGCTATTGACTTCAATCTACCGCTTCACCACCCGCATCACGCCGCGCCGGCCTTCCCGGTCGGTGAGTTGCAGCAGGTAGCTGCCGGCGGGCAGGGCACCGATGTTGATTTCCTCTTTTGCACTGCGGATGCTGCCTTGCAACACCTGCTGGCCGATGGCATTGTTCAGGATGTAGCCGGCGCCCGCCCCGCCTTCAATGTGCAGCGCCTCCTGCGCGGGATTGGGATACACGCTTACGCCGCCCAAAGCCTCCATGCCGCTCACGCTCAGTGGGGTGGGGGCGCAGTAGGTGTTGGTGCCGCAATTGCTGTAGGTGGTTACGCAGACGGTGTATCTGCCGTTGGCGGCAAAGCTGTGCGACACCGGCGTGCTAAAACCACTTTTCACCGTTTGCTTCCCGCCGTCGCCGAAGCTCCAGACGAGGCTATCCACGCCGGAAGTGCTGCCGGAGTAGGTGTAGGTAACGGTTTTGCCCGAGGGCGTGCCGGCATTGAAGTGTGCGACAGGGGCAGGGCAGTTGCAGGGGTAGCCATACTTCATGATGAAGAAATCGGTGTTGCCGCCCGTGCTGCTGAGGCCCGTGCCGAGGCCGGTGGCGGTGATGTTGCTCTCGAATTGGCCGCCGATGTAGAAGTTGCCGGTGTTGTCGGTGGCGCCTGATAAGGCATTATCAACGAAACCTAAGCCGTGGAGCTGGTCAAACCATAGGTGATTGCCTAAGGTGTCTAAAATGACCAGGTAGGGATTCCAACCTTCATTAGAAGGGGTAACCAGACTATCGTTACCTCTGCGAAGAGTCCAAACAAATGAACCCGCAGCGGCGAGTGTACCATTTGGTAACATATTTATTGTATTTAACCCGCCGCCACCTTGGGAACAATCGTAATGGACAACCCATTTCCCAACCCCATTTGTATCCACTTTGATTATTGTGGCATAAGTATAGCCAGGGAAATAAGTATTGCTTGCTGTGAGACCGGCAAACCTAAATGGCTTTACACTACTTTGACCATAACCGGCTATGTACAAGCTGCTTAGGCCATCATAAGTGAAGGAATTTACACCCGCATATAATGTATTGCCACTTGTATCGCTCTAAACTACATTACGTGAAGCGTCAAACTTCATTAATGCTGTATTGTAAACTCCATTATCAAGACGAATACCCATTGAATACATATTGCCTCCAGAGGTAATTATAGATTTATTTAGATTCCAGAGAGAGTCAAGGGGCAATCTCATCGCCGAAATAAGCAAGCCTGCTGATGAAAATGCAACATCATAGGTCCCCGCAAGGGATGTAATAGTTGATGTGATTTGCATCCCAGTCTTCAGATTTACAATATAGTGGGGGCTGCCATTTTCGTCAATGGCAATATTGCCTGCCTGTCCCCAGGTTTGTGATTGATTTGCTACATTATTAGCCCCGAGGAACCGAATCCACTTAAAATCCCCACTGGTGTCATACTTCATCAAGTACATGCTGTAGTTGGGATTGGATACTGTCGTATCGGTGTAGTATTTGGTATAGCCTGGTGTGCACCAACCTACCAGGTAAATGCTCGCAGCATTATCGTAGGCCATGTCCATTACCATCATAGTTCCATAGGTGTCAAACATTTTGACCCAACGCATATTGCCGTTGCAATCATAGCTCAGAAACAAACTGCTGGGTTGATTGCAGGCCCCTCCAGGATAGTGGCGGTAAGGTCGGTAAAAAGTGTCGGCGGTAATATCCGTCCCCCCCCACTCTGGCAATTACATAAACGCGCCCTTTTGAGTCTGTAGCCATGTTGGTTACCTGGTCGTTGTCATCGGACCGATTTGCGGAGCAACTGCTCCCCCCCCTTTCACCCAGCGATATTGCTGCTGCGCATGAACAAAGGGGGCGGAAAATAGCGCTAAGCAAAAAAGGGTGAAATATTTATTCATGGTTGTTGTTGGTTTTGTTGTAAAAAAGTAAGCAGGGCTACATAGTGCAGCCCTGCTTTTTACACTTACATTAATGGGTAATGGTCAAGCGCTGTGCATGAACCGTCCTGCCATTCTTTTCCATACGCACGATATACACGGCCGCGGCCATCCAGTCCACTGGAATGCTCAGGTTGCCAATGGCATCACTAACTCTGGCGGTATAAACCGGCCTTCCCATCATGTCGTAAACGACGATTCGCCTTGAGTTTTCACCGATTGAGGTGGTGCCGAAGTTGTAACTCACACCCACTGTGTGGCTGGCGGGATTGGGATATACCATCATCCCATCGGCGGAACCGGTAAGTGGTCCATTTTGAGTTTGACGCTGGGGCGGCCATTGGCCCGTGCAATCCGGCAAGCTGAGTTGCAGGGTGTCGTAGCATTCCTGTGTAACACCGTGGTTCGTTACAAAGTACCGTACCATAATGGTGGCTGTGGCCGGTGGTGGGATGCTGAGTGTGGTGAAGTTCAGGGTTAGCGGGTATGCCCCGGGCGTACTGAAAAAGGCACTAAAGGGCACGGTTGGCCCAATGCGGGTGCCGATGGTACAATTGGTGTTCGGGAAGGTAACGTTCAAGGTCAGATTCACGATATAGCCCCCGGGTACGGACGGGTCACATACTGCGTTGCCATTCAGGATGAGCGGCGGGCAGTTGTCGCAACTGACCACGTTCACATTCAGCTTGTCCGTCGTGTCCGAACAAAGCCCGTTATCCAAGGTGGCGCTATACGTGCCTGCACCGGTAATGGCGAGCGGCGCCATCACACTATGCGTTCCGCTACTGACCGGGCCGCCATTGTGCATCCAGGACCAGGCTGCAAATACATCGGGCGGGCCGTACATCGTTAGCGGGAGTTGCTCATAGCAAACATCGTAGCAACCCGTGGGGAACCAGTCAAAATAGCTCTCTGGTGCATACGGCACGCTGACCGTGGTGTAGGACACGCAGCCGTAGGGGTCGGTGTACCAGAGGCGATAAGGGCCGCCGGCATAGATGGTATCGCGCTGCCCGCTCACGCCATTGCTCCAGTTGAAATATTGCGTCATGCCGGAAGGATGGCTGGCGGTAAGTTCCAATTGATACAGTGAGCAATCAAGCGATACCGCCCGGTGTTCCCATAGGTAATCTGTTGTCGCGATTTTCCCTCCGCCGAAACTTTTAATTGCCACCACGCGCGGGGTGGGGGGGGGGCAGAAATTTTCGATGGCCGTTGTTACGGCGAGTCCGGAGTGTAACCTAATTCGATTCATGCTTGAAAAAAATTTGGGTGAACAATAAAATAACCGGAACGCGCAGGGAAACCACTTTTGGCGCCTGTGCACAAACAAAATGTGCGGTAAAGGTTCGGAAATATGCAGAATCCTACCTGCGTTTTTTAACGGTGATTTGACATTTAATTTTTGGGAATGCTTGAAACCCAACTTGCTTTTTGTCCCTTTCACCATCAGCAACGTTTCCCTGCTTTTGCATTTTGGCTGTTGCTTTTTCCATTCTTTTGCGGCCTGCTATGCACTATGTTTCGGTTGAAAACCTCAGTAAATCTTTCGGCATCCGCCCCCTATTTCAGGGTATCAGCTTCCATATTTCTGAAGGCGATAAAATAGCGCTGGTGGCAAAAAATGGCTCGGGCAAGAGCACCCTCCTGCGCATTCTTTCCGGAAATGAAACGGCGGACGAAGGCAGTGTCTGGATGCACAAGGATGTCAACGTAGCGCTGTTTGAGCAGGACCCGCAATTCCAGGAAGACCTCAGCGTATTGGAAAATATTTTTCACTACGAGCATCCCGTCATCAGCGCTATCAAAGAGTATGAGCAGGCCGCCGCCACCGGCAATGCCAACGCACTGGGCGAACTTATCCCGCGCATGGACGAGCTCAACGCCTGGGACTTCGATGCCAAGGTGAAGCAGATCCTCGGCAAGCTCCAGATTCATCAGCTCGACCAGCCCATGAAAACGCTTTCCGGCGGCCAACGCAAACGGGTGGCCCTGGCGCAAACATTGATTGACATCGGCTTTGAGCACCGTCATGTGTTGCTCATCATGGACGAACCGACAAACCACCTCGACATCGGCATGGTGGAATGGCTGGAGCATTACCTGAACCAAGAAAAAGTGACCCTGCTGCTGGTCACCCACGACCGCTATTTCCTGGATGCCGTCTGTGATGAAATATGGGAACTTGATGGCTCTACGCTATACACCCACCGCGGCGATTACGACAGCTTTTTAGAAAACAAAGCCGCCCGCATTGAAAGCCAGACGGCCTCCATAGACAAGGCGCGCAACGTATATCGCAAAGAGCTTGAGTGGATGCGTAAGCAACCCAAAGCCCGAACTACAAAGAGCCGCAGCCGCGAGCAGCATTTTTATGAAGTAGAAGCCCGCGCAAAACAGAAAATGGAAGATGCGCAAGTGTCGCTCCAGGTGAAGATGAACCGCCTCGGCGGCAAGGTGGCGGAGCTGAAGAAAGTCTATAAAAGCTATGGCGAACATAAGGTCATCCTCCACGGTTTCGACTACACGTTCAAGAGAGGGGAGCGTGTTGGCGTCATTGGGAAAAACGGAGCGGGCAAGAGCACGTTCCTGCGCATGTTGCTGGGCGAGGAAGCTCAGGACAGCGGCAAAATCAATATTGGCGACACCGTGGTGTTTGGCCATTTCTCGCAAGCTGGCCTGGAGATAAAAGAAGACATGCGCGTCATCGAGTATGTAAAAGACATCGCGGATAATTTCCCTTTGGCCAATGGCGGTAGCCTGAGTGCAGCGCAGTTCCTGCAAACCTTTCTTTTCAGCCCCGAACAGCAATACACCTACCTGTCCGCCCTCAGTGGCGGCGAAAAAAAGCGCCTGCAATTGCTGGCCATCCTGTTTCGGAATCCCAACTTCCTCATCCTCGACGAGCCCACCAACGACCTCGACCTGGCCACCCTGGCTGTCCTGGAAAATTTCCTGAGCGACTACCCCGGCTGCCTCCTCATCGTCAGCCACGACCGCTATTTCATGGACCGGCTCGTGGACCATCTGCTGGTGTTTGAGGGAGAAGGCCAGGTGCGCGATTTTCCAGGCAACTATTCCAACTATCGCCTTTGGCAACGCGAACAAGAGCTTGCAGAAAGGGAAGAAAAACAAAACACAGCACCCACAGAATCCAGGCAGGCAGCCCCTACTGCTTCGCCTGCAAAGCCCAAAAAACGCTCATTCAAAGAGCAGCGCGAACTGGAGCAATTGGAACGAGACATTCCCGCGCTGGAAGCAGAACGCGCACGCATCACGACCGACATGAGCGCCGGTCCGGCCTATGAGCAGCTTCAGGCAATGACGGCCCGGCTGACGGATATTTCAGAGACGCTGGAAGAAAAGGAAATGCGCTGGCTGGAGCTGAACGAGGGGACGTAAGACCTACACTACTTTCGCAGACCATGACGCTCCGCATTGCTGCCATCCACGAAGAACTTCCCGGCGTCAAAACTTTTTTCTTAGAGCCTGCCGATGGCAGTGAAATCCAGTACCAGGCCGGCCAGTTCCTAACCTTCAGCACCGGCACAGCGCAGCATCCGCAGCGTCGTTCGTATTCTTTTTCCACCACACCCGGCGTAGATGCCCGCCCCGCCATCACCGTCAAGCGTGTGGACAACGGCCTGATGTCGCGCTGGCTGATAGACCAGGCTCGTGTGGGTGATGAACTCGAAAGCAGCGGTTACGCCACGGGCCTGTTTACCCTTCCCAATGCGCTCGAATCCGTTGATGCAATTTGGCTGTTTGCCGCAGGTATCGGCATCACGCCCATCTATTCCTTGCTCAAAGCCCTCCTGCATCAGTCGCAAGTGAAGCGTGTGGTTTTGCTCTACAGCAATCACAGCCAGCAGCACACCGTCTTCGGCCCCGAGCTGGAAGCTTTACAAGTAAAGTATGCCCGGCGTTTTGAGTTGCTGAACCTGTGGAGCAACGCACAAGACCTGCTGCGGGCGCGGCTTTCCAGGGCCTCCTTCCCTTTTTTGAAAGCTGCTCTTTTGAAAGAAAATGCCTCAAAGGTGCTTTGCTACCTCTGCGGCCCTAAATCCTACATGTGGCTGCTGCAAATGCTGCTACAGGAAGCCGGTGTACCTGCCGGTTCTGTGCGCCGGGAAGCGTTTGTCATTCAAAAAGAGCGGCACTTGCACCCTCCGGTGGACCGCGAAGCACACAGGGTTGAGCTCCATCTGGCAGGACACGTGCATCATTTTGTGACGCAATACCCGGATAGCATCCTGAAGAGTGCACTGGCCGCGGGCATTGTGCTGCCGTACAGTTGCGAAGCCGGCCAGTGCGGGAGCTGCACCGCCCATTGCCGCTCCGGGAAAGTCTGGATGAGCTACGATGAGGTACTCACCGAACAAGACTTGCGGGCCGGCCGTGTGCTCACCTGCACCGGCCATGCCATCGGCGGCGATGTTGTAATTGGCATCCCGGAATAATTCCCAATCGGATTCATGTTCCTTTTGGAGATTTATTGAAAACCTGCTTTTGTGCCCTGATGGAACTGTTGTTGCAGCTTGTTCAGAACTTGTTTCAGCAACGCAGGTTGCGGGCTTTTGCCCCTAAAGGCTGCTCCCATAGTAGGGGCTGATTTGCTCGGCGGCCTTCCTTCTTCAGTACAGAAACGCCCGGCCTTTTAGGCATCAAAAGAAGAAGCTGCCGGGTGGAGGCAGCTTCTGAAAAGAAAGATTACAAGCTTTTCACCGGTGCATCGTGCCGGTCGAAATCGTACCAGTTGAAGGCACTTGGCTGGGGTGTCTGTTGGAGGCTGGTGCTTTCCAGATGCTCTAAGATTTTCAGTTTATCCTGGCGGCGTTCCTGGATTTGGTGGGCATGGAGGGTCGCCAGTGTCGGCGCAATGACGAGGCTCACAATGCTCATGAGCTTAATGAGGATATTCATCGAAGGGCCGGAAGTGTCTTTGAAGGGGTCGCCCACGGTGTCGCCCGTAACCGAGGCCTTGTGCGGTTCGCTTTTTTTGTAGAAGGTTTCGCCATTGATGTCCACGCCTTTTTCAAAACTCTTCTTGGCATTGTCCCAAGCGCCGCCGGCGTTATTCTGGAACATGCCCATCAGCACCCCACTCACGGTAGCGCCGGCCAGGAAGCCACCCAGCACTTCAGGGCCGAAGATGAAGCCCATAATCAGCGGCGACACGATCGCAATGGCTCCCGGCAACATCATTTTCCGGATAGAAGCATTGGTGGATATGGCCACGCACTTGTCGTATTCCGGCTTGCCGGTTCCTTCCATGATTCCTGGAATCGTGCGGAACTGGCGACGCACTTCTTCCACCATAGCCATAGCAGCCTGGCCTACCGCACGGATGGCCAGCGATGAAAAGATGAAGGGAATCATGGCTCCTACAAACAAGCCAGCCAATACATCGGCCCGGTAGATGTCAATGCCATCAATCTTGGCGATACCTACGAAGGCAGCGAAAAGAGCCAGGGCAGTGAGTGCTGCAGAGGCGATAGCGAAGCCTTTACCGGTAGCAGCAGTGGTGTTGCCCACGGCATCCAGTACATCCGTTTTTTCACGCACTTCTTTAGGCAGTTCACTCATTTCAGCGATGCCGCCTGCGTTGTCCGCAATAGGCCCGAAGGCATCTATGGCGAGCTGCATCGCTGTGGTGGCCATCATGCCGGCAGCGGCAATGGCTACGCCATATAAGCCCGCACACCAGTAAGAACCATAGATGCCGCCTGCCAGCACCAGCACCGGCCATAAGGTGGACTCCATGCCCACAGCCAGGCCGCCGATGACATTGGTAGCGTGGCCGGTGGATGACTGGCGGATGATGGACATCACCGGTCGTTTACCCATGGCGGTGTAATGCTCCGTAATCAGGCTCATCAGCGTGCCGACAATGAGGCCTACCATGATGGCGCCGAATACGCCGCCCCGGGTAAAGCCGTGGCCCCGTAGCCACATATCCTGCGGCAGCAGAAATTGAACTAAGAAATAAGAAGCGATAGCCGTGAGAATTATCGAGCCCCAGTTACCCATGTTGAGGGCCTTTTGAACTGCAGCCGTATTGATGCCTGCATTTTCTGAAATACGGACAAAGAAGGTGCCGATGATGGAAAAGAGCACCCCGATGCCTGCGATGATCATGGGCAGGATGATGGGTGAAAAACCGGACAGTCCGTCGCTAAGGGGGGTCAATCCGGCTGCGTCTGCAGTCACCTCATGGCCCAGCACGATGGTGGCTAAGACGGTGGCTACATAAGAGCCAAACAAGTCAGCACCCATGCCGGCCACATCGCCCACATTGTCGCCTACGTTATCGGCGATGGTTGCCGGGTTGCGGGGGTCATCTTCCGGGATGCCGGCTTCTACTTTACCGACCAGGTCGGCGCCTACGTCGGCAGCCTTTGTATAGATGCCACCGCCCACACGGGCAAAGAGGGCAATGCTTTCAGCGCCCAGGGAGAAGCCGGTCAGCACTTCAATGGCGCGGGCCACTTCATGCGTATTCGAAAGCGCATCCGGGGCAAACATTTTCAGCAAAACGATAAACAAGCCGCCCAGGCCCAGCACCGCCAGGCCCGCCACGCCCAGACCCATCACGGAGCCGCCTGTGAACGAGACTGCTAAGGCTTTGCTCAGTGAAGTGCGCGCCGCCTGAGCCGTGCGCACATTGGCTTTCGTGGCGATGTTCATGCCGATATAGCCTGCCGTGGCGGAGAAAACCGCACCCAGCAAAAAGGAAATGGCAATACTCCAGTGACTGCCTTCATTGGCGGCCCCCAGAACTCCCAGCAACAGAGCGGCGATGGCAGCGAAATAGCTTAATATTTTCCATTCAGCCCTCAGGAAAGCCATGGCGCCTTCCGCGATATAACGGGCTATCTCTTTCATCCGGTCCGAGCCGGCGTCCTGTTTGCTGACCCAGGAACTTTTGACGGCTGTAAACAAAAGGCCCACTACCCCACAAGCGGGCATGAGGTACAGGAGTACGTCCTTATTCATCTATTAAGTGCAGTGATTTTTTGAAAAGTGCGCAAAGATATTGGTTGCGGGGGGATGCACTTGGATTACTTGGACAAAGAATCAGATGAAGTGCTCCTGTAGGTATATCAGGTTCCGCCTAAGTTTGCCCACCTCAGCCCAGCCTCGTGACGGATCCCAACGCTCTTCCTAATCGCCACATCAAATCCCGCCAGCGCATCGCCGACCATGGCGAGGTCTTCACAGCCCAGCGCGAGGTGCGGGCGATGATTGAGCTCGTGAATGATGAGGCCGCCCGCATTGACAGCCGCTTCCTTGAACCGGCCTGCGGAACGGGTAATTTTCTTGCTGAAATCCTTTCCAGAAAGCTTAGAGTAGTATATGAACGCTACCGTTCCAGCCCTTTGGAATATGAGCGTTACGCCATCCTCGCACTCACCAGCATCTACGGCATTGACATTTTGCCGGACAATGTGGACGAATGCCGCCAGCGGCTTTACTCCATTTGGGACGCCGCTTATTCCACCGCACTGGGCACAAAGGCAAAGGATGAAGCCCGCGCCTCGGCACGCTTTATTCTTTCAAAAAATATCCTTTGGGGGGATGCGCTCAGCCTGCGTATGCCGGGCGGAAACGATGCTTCGCCTATTGTGTTTTCGGAGTGGAGCGCCGTGAATGGCAGCCTGCTGAAACGACGGGATTTTGAACTGGCCTACCTGCTGGAGCCTGTGCGCCAACTGGCTATGTTTTCCGATGAAAACCAACCTGCGCACATCGCTGAGCCGGTGCGGGAATATCCGCTGGTTCATTACCTCAACATTGCACAGCAGGAATGAATGAAGCCTGATTCTATTTTCCAAAGAGCTAATCATTGCCGAATCAGAAAATACATTGTGCCTTGACCGAATCTGCTTACAACCCCGATGTCCTCTCCTGCCTGGCCAACCTCAGCAACGATGAGGTGTTTACGCCCCCGGCCCTGGCCAACCGCATCCTCGACATGCTGCCGCAGGAACTGTTCCAAAACCCCGACTCTACCTTCCTCGACCCTGGCTGCAAGAGCGGCGTCTTCCTGCGCGAAATCACGAAGCGGCTTATGGCCGGCCTCGAAACCCGGATGCCTGAGGTGCAGGCCCGCGCCAACCACATCTTCACCCGTCAGGTTTACGGACTTGCCATCACGGAACTGACCGGGCTGATGAGCCGCCGCTCGGTCTATGCCGCTAAAACGGCCAACGGCCCTTACAGCTATTGCACGGCTTTTAGCGATGCCCAGGGCCTCATCCAGCACCGCCGTCTGGCCCACACCTGGAAGGAAGGCCGCTGCGTTTTTTGCGGCGCCAGCCAGGAAGCCTACAACCGCGAAGAGGCCCTCGAGACCTACGCCTATCCCTTCATCCACACCCACGAACCCGAAAAATTATTTCACATGAAGTTTGACGTCATCATCGGAAACCCGCCTTATCAGTTAGGCTCCGACGGCGGCACCCGCGATATTCCTATCTACAACCGATTTGTAGAGCAGGCCAAAAAGCTGAAGCCACGTTTTCTCTGCATGATTATCCCCTCGCGCTGGATGGCCAGCGGGCTGGGCCTTTCTGAGTTTCGAAAAGACATGCTGGCCGACCGGCACATTCGCAGGCTGGTGGATTATCCCGTGGCGAGCGAGGTGTTCCCGGGTGTGGAGGTGAAGGGGGGCGTCTGCTATTTTCTCTGGGAGCGCGACAGCGAAGGCGACTGCGCGGTAACCAGCATTCGCGGCGAGGATGTGGCCGGGCCTTTTAGCCGCGACCTGCGTGAGTTTGACGTGTTCGTTCGCGATAGCCGTGCCCTGAGCATTCTTCGAAAAGTGCTGGCCCGAAAGGAAGCTTCCATCACCGAGATATTGTCGGTGGATAAAGAGTTTGGCTGGACTTCCAACTTCGACGGTTTTCATGCGAAGCAGCAACCCGGCGATGTGCCCCTGCACTACATACGCAGCGGTAAACGAAGCACCGGCTGGATAGCCCGCGAAGCCGTGACCAAGAGCGCCCACCTGGTGGACACCTGGAAGCTATTAATCCCACAAGCCGGTTCGGATGGTGGGCAGCGGATACCTGATTCCGTATTGGGCCAATCACTCCTCGTGGCCTCGCCTTCGGCATGCACCCAATCTTATCTCTTCTTTTTTCTGCCTTCAAAAGAGGAAGCGGAACACTTAGACAGCTATTTGCGTAGCCGCTTTTTCCGCTTTCTGGTTTCCCTAAGAAAAATTACCCAGCATGCTACCCGTTCCACCTACACCTGGGTTCCCGTTCAGGATTTCTGCCAGGCCTGGAGCGATGAAAAGCTGTATGCGAAATACGGCATCAATGAAGCCGAAGTGGCCTATATAGAAAGCATGATTCGGGAGATGCCTCCGGCAGAACGATGAGGGCGGGCGGCTACCGACGTTCTGCACCCGCTTCTGATTCGAAGAGACAGAAAAACGGGTTGTAGAGGCTGTCTTGCTCCCCGAGCGCAGATGAATGGCGGTACTGAAGCAGGGAGAACGTGTAGGCTTTCGGGGGCATCGGATTTTGAAAGGAAGTACTTGAGTTGCCCGTGCTTTAACCAGACAAAAGTGCGTTGGTTTTCATTTTGCAAACTTTATTTTTAGCTTTACAGCGTGAACATTATCGCGAGAGGTAGTATTCTGTACTACATCTCAAAATATCCGCCTGCCAAAACCGCGTTGCTTACCTGGTACGTGGAATTTAGCAAGCAGCTTTTCAAAAACTTCAATGAGTTGAAATCCGTGTATGGTAGTGCGAGCCTTATTGGTAGCAGCCGGGTTGTTTTCAATATTAAAGGGAATGAGTTTAGGCTACTCACTTCTGTAAATTTTAAACAGGGAGCGGCCTATATCATTTGGTTTGGTACCCATGCCACATATGACCGAACGGATATGGCCACTGTTGTGTTTGACCCACGAATATTAGACTTTAAACCACCGAAAACATGAACTGGAACGTGCTGAAAACGGAACAGGATTATCAAGCTGCTATACTGCGCAGCATGGCGCTGTTCGAAGTAGAAGAAGGCAGCCCGGAAAGTGATGAACTCGCCTTACTGCTGGTGCTGGTGAAAGACTATGAAGACAAGCACATCCCCTTGCCTTCGGCAGACCCGATAGAAGTAATCAAACTGAAAATGCAGGAACGAGGCTTGCGGGCCAAAGACCTGGAGCCGCTCATTGGCAGCAAAGGGCAAGTGTCATCCATCTTATCCGGCCGACGTGCGCTGACCCTGAAAGTTGCTGCGCGGCTGCGTGCTTATTTCAAGCTGCCCGCGGAGATTTTTCTACCTAACGCCGCATAAACGGAGTTCGGAAAGCTCCGGTATTATAGTGGGCCGTTGAGCTTAGGGACTTCAGCGAGAATAGGAAGGCTTGTATTTTCGAAATCTTCCCATTCCCAACATGACCGAGTTCTTCCCGGCCCGTCCGGCCGCCCATCCTACGATATATGCCTACAGCGATACCCGCTTTCCCGGTATGCTCAAAGTGGGCTTTACGGCTGCGAGTGTGCAGCAGCGTGTGGCGGCACAATACCCCATCCTGACGCCGGGGCAGAGCTACACCATCGAGCTGGAAGAAAGCGCCATGCGCCCGGATGGCACCCACTTTACCGACCATGAAGTACATCGTCAGCTCATTCGCCTGGGCTATAAGCGCGAATCGGGAGAATGGTTTCGCTGTACCGTCCGCGATGTTCAGGCAGCGCTCCAATCCATTTTAAGCGGGGCGGATGCAGGCGAAGAGCAGCGCGACCAAAGCTTTGGCCTAAGGCCGGAACAGGCGGAAGCGATTGAGAAAACAAGTGCTTATTTCAACAGCTTCCGGCAGGAGAATCCGGGCAAGACGCCGCACTTCCTCTGGAATGCCAAGATGCGCTTCGGCAAGACCTTTACCGCATATCATCTTGCCCTAAAAATGAGTTGGAAACGGGTGCTGGTGCTCACTTTCAAGCCCGCCGTTCAAAACGCCTGGGAAGAAGACCTGAAACGGCATGTGGACTTTTCCGGCTGGCAATTCATCAGCCGAAACGGCCTTAGCTATGAAGATGCAGACAAGCAGAAACCCTTCGTCTGCTTCGGCTCCTTTCAGGATTATCTCGGAAAAAATTCCAGCACCGGAGGTATCAAGACAAAAAACGAATGGGTGCACAGCACACATTGGGACGCGGTGATTCTCGACGAATATCACTATGGCGCCTGGCGGGATCATGTTAAAGACTTGTTTGAGGCGGAAGGCAAAGGCGAGATGGGTGAGGGGATGGACTATTTTGATGAAGGCGAATTGCCCATCACCACCAATTATTATCTCTACCTCTCCGGCACGCCCTTCCGAGCCATTGCCTCCGGCGAATTCATAGAAGAACAGATTTACAACTGGACCTACAGCGACGAGCAACGCGCCAAAGAAAGTTGGGATGAAAACAAAGGGCCAAACCCATATGCTGCACTGCCGCGTATGGTGATGCTCACCTATCAGCTACCGGAAGGCATCCGTGAAATAGCCATGCAGGGCGAGTTCAACGAGTTTGACCTAAACGTCTTTTTTGCAGCGGAAGGAAATGGCCGGGCCGCACGATTCAGGCATGAAAACGAGGTGCAGAAATGGCTCGACCTGATGCGCGGAAATTTCAAAGATATCCTCGTGGATGAGCTGAAGCTGGGCGCACAAAGGCCGCCCATGCCGTTTTCTCACGCGCCCCTGCTGAGTGTGCTGACGCATACCTTCTGGTTTCTGCCCAGCGTGGCAGCCTGCCATGCCATGAACCAACTCCTGCACCAGCGACAAAACCGATTTTATCAGGATTACAAAGTGGTGGTGGCAGCGGGCAGTGCTGCGGGCATGGGGGCTGAAGCGTTGAATCCCGTGCTGGGCGCGATGGACAATCCACTCGAAACAAAAACCATCACCCTGAGTTGCGGCAAGCTCACCACCGGCGTGTCCGTTAAGCCCTGGACCGGCATCTTCATGTTGCGCAACAGCAGTAGCCCGGAGACCTATTTCCAGGCGGCTTTCCGGGTTCAAACGCCCTGGACAATCCGAAATCCGGACGGCAGGAACCCGAACATAGAGGAGATCATCAAAGCGGAATGCTATGTCTTCGACTTTGCGCCTGACCGCGCCCTGCGTCAGATAGCCGACTATAGTTGCCGGCTGAATGTGCACGAAGACAACCCTGAAAAGAAGGTGCAGGAGTTCATTCATTTTCTGCCGGTGCTGGCCTACGATGGCAGTTCGATGAAACAAGTGGATGCAGCCGGGATATTAGACATGGCAATGAGTGGCACAACGGCCACGCTGTTGGCCCGACGTTGGGAAAGCGCCCTGCTCGTGAACGTGGACAATGGCACACTGGCAAGGCTTTTAGCTAATCAGGAAGCGATGGATGCGCTCAACAAAATCGAAGGCTTTCGCAACATCAACCAGGACATAGAAACCATCATCAATAAGAGCGACGCAGTAAAGAAAGCCCGGAAAGATGCAAACGAGAAGGAGCTAAACAAGACAGAGAAGAAAGAACTCAGCGAGCTCGAAAAGAAGATAAAAACCCTGCGCAAGCAGATGCAGGAGAAACTCATCAAGTTTGCGACGCGCATCCCGGTCTTTATGTATCTGACCGACTACCGGGAACGTAGCCTTCGGGATGTAATCACCCAGTTGGAGCCGGGCTTATTCCGAAAAGTAACCGGCCTCGAAGTGCGGGATTTTGAACTCCTGGTTAGTGTGGGAGTATTCAACAGTGCGCTCATGAACGATGCCGTGTTCAAATTCAAGCGCTATGAAGACGCCAGCTTATCTTATATCACAGCGCTAAACCGTCATGGACAAGAAGGGGTTGGCCTATGGGACACAGCGCTGAGCCGTACCGAATATGAAGCTTCGTTTGTAAATGAGCCTTTGTAACCTGAGTTCGGGATAAGAAAAAGTGGATAAAAAGGGGTGATTATCCACAAAAAGTGGCGTGGTTTTGGTATGTAAGTAGTTGTCATAAAAACCATTACACCAAAATGAACATACCACTATTCAAGGATAAAGTAGCCGATATTTTCTTCGCCGGTTACGACTTCTGTCTTCTTTTTGAACTGCCTATGGAGCAACGTCTGTTTCAGGAGTTGGCGAAGTAAAAAGGCGCAAAGGCAAGGCTTCTCTCTGCGATTCAGAAATCATCTCTCTGCTCATCGTGTTCTACTCTGGCGGATTCCGCAACTTCAAGTTCTGCTACATCCAACACGCTTGTGTACACCTCAGCGACTGCTAGCCAGGCCTGGTTTTCGACAACCGCTTCATAGCGCTTAGCTATCGCTGCATCTTCGCTTTTTGCGGAACCTGATGAGTGACATAACTGAATGTCCCTACTTTCCAAAAAAGCCTCCATTCGTACGGACATTTAGGAAACAAACCCCAAACGGGTCGCCGCTTTCAACCAACAACAGCAATTATTGATTGCCGCTTAACCCGAACTCAGGTTAATATCTTCTTGCCCATGTCTGTTGAGTGGTTTATCGGTAGGCTTCAAAAGTACGGGGTGAATTGAAGGCGTGGGAGATGGTACCAACAAGCGCGCTCACTTTGCCTTGCTCACATATGGAATTAAATAGCAGACGCGCAATAAAAATTATCATACATGTTAACGATAAGATAACAAAATGACATTACGAATTTCAAAATCGTGCGTTATAATTTTATCAAAAACAACGCGATGCGCAATACATTAAGGGAGGGGGTAATTTGTTTGCCTTCTCATTTTTCATCGTTCTGCAATTGTGCGTAGCCTGCGAGGCCCATGCCCAGTGGAATTATTTCGGGGCAGACATATATAGCACCAACGGCGGAAATGTTGGAATCGGTACCGCCACGCCACTGGAAAAGCTTAGCGTTGAAGCTGGGAGTATTGGCCTGACTAATGCTGGCAATGACGCCGCTACCCGTTACATTACTTGCCATTCTCAAACAGGACAATTATTGATAGGGCCCGATGTAACCGGAAGCACCAGCAGCGGCCCGCACATCCAGATGGTGGCGCTGCAAAACACTTCGATGGGCAGGGAGGGGCAAATCTGGTATCATAGTTCCACAGCGAGCGGCAATCCCGGCCATGTATTTTATAATTATGACCCGGTGTCTGGATGGTTGCGGCTCATGTCCATCAATGAAGAGACGCTTAATGGCACTCCCACGCCTAAAGTCGTTATTGGGAGCAGGCTTACTCAAACTGGTCAGCCAGGGATTCCCGGGAATTATAGCCTTTATGTGGAAAATGGTATTTTGACAGAGCACATTCGGGTCTCTGGTATCTATGATGTAGCGAATTGGAAAGATTACGTATTCGACAACGACTATGACTTGCTTCCGCTCGGCGATTTGGAGCGCTACATTTTAGATAATCACCATTTACCTGATATTCCCTCTGCAAAGCAGGTAGCAGCAGAAGGAATAGACTTAGCAGAGATGGATGCGAAGTTGCTTCAAAAGATTGAGGAGCTGACGCTATACATCCTTAATCAGCAAAAAGAAATCGACATGTTAAAAGCTAACTTATCAAAATAAATAAACCTGTAATCAAAAACCTTCAGCATATGCCACGTCTTACATCTTGTTGCATTTTAGCAACACTTCTGTCGTTTTCATTAATGCCTTCCTGCAAAAAAGGTGATGAAACTATTGTTCCCTCGTCAGATGGACTAATTACCAAGATAATAGCACATGACCAACTAAGCCCTACAACCTACGACACTGCGCTAATCAGCTATAATACAGACAGTACCATCCATCAGATAGTAAATTCAATGAATAATGATGGCTCAGTTACGTTTTATTATTCTACGGGTCTGATTAAGCGGGTAACGTCCTACGCAAGCACTTCAGAAACCATTGTGGATTCTATCATTGTGGGGACAGACGGGGTTCCAATAGCGAGCTATGAAATCCTCAATGCGCATCCCGAAATGAATACGGAACAGCATTATAGCTACAACACAAATGGCGAATTAGCTCAGACCCTAATTACCTACCCAAGCATTTCTCCCATTCCATTGGACACCATAAACTACACCTGGGTTGATGGCGACTTAGTCAGTCAGGTTTCCACCACAGGGCAATATGACATTAATTATACGTACGACACAAATAAGCCTTGTCAGCCTGGCGACCCGCTATATTTAATGCACCTTACAGAAACGGGCTTGCGCAGACTCCCGAACACCCATCTCTGTATTGCCATGGAAGCAGGTGGAGACCCTGCACAGTACAGCTATACTTATGATGCGAGCAATAGGATTAACCAGCTTATCGTTACTCAGGGCCAGGATTCAGACACGAGCTACTTCGGGTATAGCCAATAATGGCGCCTTATGAAACTACGATTTTCGATATGGCTACTCTTGCTTGCAAGCCTGAATGCCTGTAGTAAATACGAACATTCGTATCGTTCAGTGGACCCGGCCGCAAAGGCACATATAGACTGGCGGCCGGGTTCCTATTGGATTATGCAGGATTCTGCTTCCGGAGCTTTAGATAGTTTTTATGTTTCTTCATACAAAGAAGGTACCTTTTATGGTAGTGATGAGCGCAGCAATGAAACTATAAGCATAACAGTGAAAGAAAGAGGGCTGCCTTTGGCAACGGATACAACTCAATGGGGTTTTAGCGTGGGTTATTCGGGCGACCCTGTAAATATAGTGTTTTATTGTTACATGCTGAACCAAAAAAAGACAGCTACAGGTATTAACGCTTACATTTTCCTTTCTGGCACTGAACTCGATACATTCGTTGCCGATGGGAAGCGCTATCAAAAGGTGTATTATACTACAATGGTTGATGCCTATCCTAATCCTAATTATTATTTGAACGTAGGCATGCAGGATACCGATGGATTTGTTTACATCAAACTTTTAAGCCAGAATTTTAGTCATACATGGTTTCTTATTCGAAATAAAATAGTGCGTGGCTTATGAAATACCTCCAACTAATCCTCATCTTAATTGTTGGTACGGCTACAGCCCAAACTCCGGCAAGCTATACGCCCTGGTATGCGCAGAACGGCCAATCTATGTACCGAAACCTTGAGAAATACTGGTGGTACCGGTATCGCCTGGTCAATGATTTTATGAAGATTGGCACGGGATGCGGCGAGAGTATTCCGATGGAGCGTTGGGAATTTACCTGTGGCGAAGGACCTGAATGTGAGAACAAAGCATATTGGGGCGATGCAACCCAGCATTTGGGCAACTATATCAATGTGCTTGCGGGAGAATGGTTTTTATTAAATCATTCAACAGGGCAAACACGACGGACAGAAGAAGAACTATATGATGCCCTATATGCTTTTGAACGTTTGGATGAAAAGGCAGAGCCTTCCTGGAGAGATTACGACCATTATTATCCTGGCTGTGGCCAAATGGATTTACCGCAGGGAACCGGAAATTCAGGCGACATCAATGGATTTTTTATTAGAGATGATGTGCCAAGTCTGCAATTACCGCCTAATTATGTTACGGGGTTTCCTGGCATGGATAATTTTATAACTGCAAACTCTGCACACTTTCACCGGCCTGGCTTCTTTTATAATACACCCAATGTGATAATACAGGGGGATTTCGGTCCTGATGCTAACATACAATATGGAGGTGTCACTGTGCATTCTCAGGAATGCGGGACGCCCTATCCCTATGCCCGTGGGCCAGGCGAAGTTTCTCAAGACCAAATTGTACAACTTTACGGTGGGCTGGGAATGGCGGGATTTGGACACACACTGACATCCGGACTAACTTATAATGGTTGGAACCTCGGAGAACAGGCCCGCTTACAGTTGTATCGCATTTTCGACTTTGCGGGCATGCATGGTTGTTCCTCGAGTCCAGCATATACGATATGCAATCCTATTGATAACCAATGTGTAGGTATCCCAAGAGGAAATCCTTGTAACAAGGGTGGCGGTCAAATTCTCTTTAACGCCGTCGGTGCAGTAAATGGCTTATCGCATATTGGCTTACCGAGTTTGTCAGGAACAGGTTTGTACCCCTATGGGCGACTGTGGAATGCTGCGAACTCACCCGCTTGGGGTTGGCTTTATCAGGCACAGCAGTGGGCGTCCGTTACTACTCCATTTGCCGGTTCCATTAAAGACCTGTACTATTCAAATGTGTATGCAACTTTTGCAGATGACTGGCGAGTTGGTTTAAGATTATGGCTTGGCCCCTGGACCATATCTCTGCGGTTTATTAACACCACCGAAAAGAAGATTAATAAACATGCAACTGCTGATAAATGGGCTTGGCCCCATTTACCCTTAATGTATCAAATAATCAATGGACGTGGCGCAGGGAGTGGACTCAAAATGAATCCGAGTAATTATGGAGTAATTTCATATGAAGAGATTTTCGATGACGCGCCTTTTTGCGGCTGCCATAATTACGATGCAAATTCTCCTAGTTTCAGGAGTTCGATTCCCCACGTATCCTATGGTGATGATGAAGACTTTATCGGGCAGGATGGCTGGTACTGGTCAACCGCCAACCGTCTTCAAGACGAATATAAGCGGGGATTAGTGAGAGACAATTCAGACTACAATAACCTTGATTACATGACGGTTTGGAATTTGTATGCTGAGGTTGAAGGCTCAGGAGCGATACCTTTGATGATGAATCCTTATTATAATGAAAATTATAATAAGAATATGCCGCTTTCCAATGGTTACGGACAAAAAGGGCAGAACTTACAGTTAAACTTCTTAGAATACCTTAGCATGATTAATACCCTCAACTCTAACGCTGATTTTAGAGTTCGGGGGGCAAAGGTTATAGATTTTTTTCCTGGCTTTGAGGCAAAGTTAGGTTGTGTTTTTGATGCATACGTAAAGGATTACTATTGTCAACAGGAAGGGTATGTATATGCACAATCGCAAAGCGCTCCCATATCTAACCCCGGAGCAAGGATGGCCCACACAGCAATGGATTCTACTATAACTGATTCAACCTGGTATCCGCTGAATTTCCCACCTGATGGCGACCCGCTCGTGATTCCGGTTGATTCGGAGCAATATTGGAAGAATTAAGGTGATTCAGACACAATAAGTTTAGCAGACGAAGCTTACTATCGTGATAGTCTGGTAGGACTAATATGTGCTACAAGAGATACAGATGCGATTAGTGCTATTGAACATATTCTTCAAGAATATTATGGAGGAAGTTGTCCAATAGCTATTGACGCTTTTGCGAAGACGAATCACTCTACAAATGATATTCATGTATTTCCAAATCCTAATAACGGAGTTTTCTTCATTTTATGCAATCCTTATGTGCGCTACAATATTCACGTGACTGATAATTTGGGAACGGTTGTTTACGAGGAAAGAAATGCAATGTTGAATTCAAAATCAGTGCAGCTCGATGAAAGGTTACCATCAGGGACATATACGCTTCAAATTACATCATCAGGCGGAACATACGTCCAGAAGCTTTTGATAATGAGATAATGCATTTCGTTCACACAACGATTGCGCATTGATTATACCTCCTCATTTCACCTGCTGTATCGCCACCAGCTTGCTGTAGATCCCTCCTTGCGCCATGTCTTTTTTCGGAACCTGATGAGTGCCATAACTGTATGTCCCTTCTTTCCATAAAAAGCCTCCATTCGTACGGACATTTAGGAAACAAACCCCAAACGGGTCGTTTCTTTTTAACCGAACGCAGGTTTATCAGAAAATGTTACTTGGCATTCTTACAGGCAAAGTATATACCGAACGGGCCGAAGTATCCAGGAATCGGACCAATATTTAGTAGCGAATTTCATTGCCGTAACATCTTCCTTCCCGAGGCTAGACTTGTAATAACGAAAAAACAAGTAGGCACATAATGTAAATACAAATACAAATGTTTTTATCACCATCGCAAATTTGGAATTATAGAGTTTTTTTTTTTTTGACTTATAGTAGTTGCGAAGCGCATATAACTCCTGTCAGGGACGCCGAAAACTGAATCGAGTAGGCATTTAATTCACAAGCTATTATAATCATGACGATCAGAACACTGCTGTCGGTTTTGGTATTTGTGTGTGCCTGCCCAAACAGCAATGCAACCGACTGGGATTGGTCTGTACCTGGAGCAGCCAATTTCACACCAACGAATCCTTCGGGAACGGAAGGCAAACTAAATTGTGATAACGCGCACACGTGGTGCGCACACGGTTGGTTTGACGCGGATGGCCACTTAGAAGGTGAAATTAACGGGTTGCCTGGCATTTGGATCTGGTTGGATGTAGTGCTCCCCTCCAGTCCAGGCGACGAGACATTTCAAGAAGATATTGAGGAGGCGCTGGACCAACCTCAACGTATCGCTCAAACGGACGCACCTTAGCATGCATATGACTTCGAACATTAAAAGGGAATGCCGCGGCATTCCCTTTGCATCTTTCCGCTGGCAAAAGCATATCGCCCTGATTGGCCTGATGGCCACTGTTCTAAGCGCAACAAGTATTGATGCCGGTGCTCAGGTTTTATTGTTGGATATCAAGTTGGGCGAGTGCGTTACTTGTCGCTCGAATATTTATCTACTCGACACCGGGAAGACTCATATACCCACGTATGCAGTTTTTGAAACGCGATATCAAAATCGGCGTGGTTATCTTGATTCGGACTATCACCTTGATGAGCTAGGCATTACCATGCTCTTTAATGATAGTTTGAAAAAAATGATCGGTCGACACCCATTCAGCACTGTCGTTCTGATGCGAGGCGATTCGGTATTATTCAGCGAGCCTGTAGCCCGGCTAAGTGTCGGAATGGCGACAAAAATCAGAGACCTTGCCGCAGCGTCCTTAAGCACCTATATTTCAGAAGATGAATACGTTGTGACGGCAGACGCTACACGACTATTGAGCTATAACTATACCTTCAATGAATGCTGGATCAAACGAGAGCGGGATTCTAGTCGTCTAACACTGGGCACTCACGAAATCGAACGTACATGCCTGCAAAGTGAATGCTTCGACTCCAAGGCGTTTGCAACGTATGTATCCTTGCTTCAAACGAAGCCGGAGTATGCACCGGTGATTACAGATTTTGGGCAATGGGACGGAACCCAACTCTACGGCATGGCTAAGTGGTATTCCGCAGACGAGCGACATCACCTGATGCACCAAGTAAATGGCGTTGCAATTTATCGGGGTGGGAAAATCGTGGCACTTTACCCTATAGTCTTTCCATCCGGTGATGCAACCCATATGCTCAAAGGCAATATTTTGATGCCCTTGCCAAATGATGAAATCGTCCTCTGTTTTACACCAATATCTGTTAGTAAGGTTGACGGTGCATCTAATCGTTTTCTGACCGTTTTTAAACGTCGAAATAATTGTTACTATTTCTCACGGTTTTTGAGTGCCACACTCCCATTGCCATACCGGCAGGCATACGGCGCAAACTATTTGTCATTTTTCGCCCGTGACGAGCGATTTGTATTGCCGTTCGCTTCAAACGAAATTGTAGATATATGGGACGATAAGACCTATCCGGTGCCTCTGGATCTGATTGAACCGCTAGGCAAAGCAAATCTCGATTCTGCAATGAGCGGGATACCACAACCGATTTGCAACGTAAGCCTCGCGCATAAGAACCATACCTTATTTGCTATGACCCGCCTGAACGGTGTCAATTTTTTCTACTCCTACAGCCTGGAGGATAAGTCCATCACTAACGCGTTTGCGTTGGCTACCATTTTTCATAATATCAGTCGCGCAATTTTCAATATAAATGCGACTCATAATTGCATTTATATACGGGAGTCAAGTGGCAAAATGCGTGTTTATCCTTTCGGAATGCTCTACACACAAGTTGGCTGGCAACACCAACATCCTAGATAGTCGTCCCTCAAAAAAGACTTTTTGAGGGACGACTAATTGGTATCAACTCGTGCGGCGGAAACACAGTTCCTGAATCAAGCGTTCGCCGAAAAGTCGCCAATCCACTTGTGTACGCTTCACCGATACTTCCGTATATACCGAGGGGCAAATCATTTCACCTGCTGCATCGCCACGAGTTTGCTATAGATGCCTCCTTGCGCCAGCAGGGTGTCGTGGCGGCCGCGCTCCACGATGCGGCCCTTGTCCAGCACGATGATTTCGTCCGCATTCTGCACGGTGGAAAGGCGGTGGGCAATAACGATGCTGGTGCGGTCCTGCATCAGGTTGTTGATGGCCTGCTGCACGATGCGTTCACTCTCGGTATCCAGCGATGAAGTGGCTTCATCCAGAATCATGATGGGCGGGTTTTTCAGTACCGCCCGTGCAATGGTGATGCGCTGCCGTTCGCCGCCCGAAAGCCGGGCTCCACGGTCGCCGGCAAACGTCTTGTAGCCATCGGGCTTGGCCGAAATGAATTTATCCGCATGGGCGATGCGGGCGGCGTCTTTCACTTGTACTTCTGTGGCCCCGCCGGTACCCAGGGTGATGTTGTTGTAAAGCGTGTCGTTGAAGAGAATCGGCTCCTGGCTCACTACACCGATGAGGCGGCGGAGCTCGTCCAGTTTCAGCTTTTTGATGTTGATACCATCAATCAAAATCTCGCCGCTGCTTACGTCGTGGAAGCGGGGGATGAGGTCGGCCAGTGTGCTCTTGCCGGCGCCCGAAGAGCCTACCAGCGCGATGGTTTTTCCCTTTTCAATGCGCAGGTTGATGTCATCGAGAATGACTTTATCGCCGTAGGCAAAACGGACATGGCGCAGTTCAATAGCATCGTTGAAAGCCTTTACCGGCAAGGCATCTGGTGCTTCCTTCACGGTGTTGTTCACGGCCAGCACTTCCTCCATTCGTTCCAGCGAAGCACTGCCTTTGTTCACCTGGTTGATGGCGGAGATAAGGTTCTTCACCGGGTTGATGATTTGGGTGAACATCACGATGTAGGTGATGAACAATTCCGCGGTCAGCATCGTCTCATGGCGAATGACCAGGCGGCCTCCAAACCAGAGGATGATGGCGACGACAGCAATGCCTAATGTTTCACTCAGGGGAGAAGCCAGTTCGCCGAGGCGGGCGCTCACATTGCGCAGGCGATAGTTTTCGTTGTTGAGTTTCAGGAACCGCAGGTACTGGGATTTTTCAGCGTTGAACGCCTTCACCACCCTCATGCCGCTGAGGGTTTCATCCAGCACCGAAGTGATGTCCGCCATCTGTCCGCTGATGCCTCGTGCTGCACGCCGTAAGCGGGAACCTACGCGGCCTACAATCAGGCCCGAAAGGGGCAGGAATATGAGTAAGAAAAGAGAGAGTTGGGGCGAGATGTAAATCATCACTGCCAGGGTCAGCGTTACGTTGAGCGGCTCGCGGATGAAGACTTCCAGAAAGCTGACTACCGAAATCTGAATCTCATTCACGTCATTCGTCATCCGGCTGATGAGGTCGCCTTTGCGTTCTTCGGTGAAATAGCCGATGGGCAGCGACAGGAGCTTTTCGAAAATCTGATTGCGCAGCTTTCGGATTACAGAGTGCCGAACCGGAATGAGGATGTAGTAGGAGAGATAGAGGAAAACATTTTTCAGCACAGTGAAGAGCACCACAATGCCGCAAATGATGGCCAGCGTGCGCACTTTATCGCCACCCGCCAGCAGCCATTCATTCACCAGGTGCCCGACACGATCAATGAAACCGGGGTTCGGCTTCAGCGGCTTTAAGGCTTCGTCTTTAAAAAGCACATTGAGCACCGGAATCAACATGCCGATGCTGATCAGCGAAAACACGACCGACAACATGCTGCAGACGAAGTAGCCTGTGATGGCGCTGTTGTAGCCGGATATGTAACGCCAGATGCGCCTGAAATTTTTCATGCGCTATGCGAGGGTGTAAGAAATGCTGCCGTCTTTTTCATCTTTCAACAAAATACCCGCTTCACTGAGTTTGTTGCGGATGGCATCCGAGGTGGCGAAGTCCTTGCGCACACGTGCATCCTTGCGGATGTCGGCCAGGATGGAGATGGCTTTGTCGAGCTTTGAATGGTCAGCGGCAGGCTGCAGGCCCTGTAAGCCGAGGATATCTTCCAGCCAGGTTTTGAATGCTCTTTTCAACTGTGTGAGGGTGTCGGCAGAAAGTGTCTCTGGTTTGAGTTGCCCGCCCTTGATGCCATTGATGACAGGGACGATTTCAAACAGGTTGGCGATGACTTTGGCGGTATTGAAATCATCGTTCATAAACTCATCCAGTTCGGTGAGCAGTGCCCGGATTTTTGTATCCGTTTCGCTGGCTATAGTTGTCGTTGAGGAAGGCACCAGGCCGCCCAAAATCTCATAGGCTTCCCACAATCTGCGTAGGGCCTTTTCGCTGGCCTGCAGGGCTTCGTTGGAAAAGTCCAGGGTGCTGCGGTAGTGCGTCTGCAGGATGTAGAAGCGAACGACCATCGGATGGTAGGCTTGCTCCAGCATGGGATGATTGCCGGAGAAGAGCTCGGTGAGTTTAATCACGTTGTTGTAGCTCTTGCCCATCTTCTTGCCATTGATGGTGATCATGTTATTGTGCATCCAATAGCGCACCGGAGCATGGCCGTGGGCAATGGTGCTTTGGGCAATCTCGCTTTCGTGGTGTGGAAACTGCAGGTCCATGCCGCCCCCGTGGATGTCGAAGCTGCTGCCGAGGTATTTCGAGGCCATCGCCGAGCATTCGATATGCCAGCCTGGGAAGCCTTCCCCCCAAGGGCTGGGCCAGCGCTGGATGTGCTGGGGCGGTGCGGCTTTCCAGAGCGCGAAGTCCACCTTGTTGCGTTTTTCATCCTGGCCTTCCAGCTCGCGGGTTGTTTCCAATAGTTCGTCAATCACGCGGCCACTGAGTTGTCCGTAAGGGTAGTCTGCTGCATATTTTTTCACATCGAAATAGACGCTGCCATTCACCTCGTAGGCATAGCCCTTCTGCATGATGTCTTCAATCATACGCTGCTGTTCGATGATGTGTCCCGTGGCGGTCGGCTCAATAGAAGGTTCGAGGTTGTTGAAGAGCCTCATGCCCCAATGAAAAAGGCTTGTGTATTTGTGCACCAGCTCCATTGGTTCCAGCCGCTCCAGCTTGGCTTTCTCTGCCACTTTATCCTCTGCTTCGCGCCCTTCTTCTTCAAAGTGCCCGGCATCCGTGATGTTGCGAACGTAGCGCACCCGGAAGCCCAGATGTTTCAGGTAGCGGTGCACGATATCAAAGGTGACGTAAGGGCGTGCGTGGCCCAGGTGGCTTTCTCCACTTACGGTAGGTCCGCAGACATACAGGCCTACATGGCCCGGCACGAGGGGTTCGAAAGTTTCTTTCTGGCGTGAGAGTGAGTTGTAGAGTTGCAGCCCGGACATGAGGTTGGCGGTTGTAATGGCTGCGGATGGAAGTTCATGCAGCCAGTTCTGAGCAGGGGCGCAAAAATACGGGGATGCCTGTCGCAGCCGTCAGTACCTGCCTTCGGGAAGCCTTTATTCGCCGAATGCGATTCTTGAGGCATCAATGTGCGGACGAAGTTGCTTCGTTGATTCCCCGATTGCGGAGTGAGTCTGCCAGTGCCAGGCTGAAGGTATTTGCGCCTTTTTCGTTCAGGTGGGACGGATTGTAGAAGAGGGAAGTGTCAGCACAAAAAGCAGCATTGGAAAAGTCAATGAAAGGAGTTTGTGGTTCGAGCTGACTGCGCAGCCAGTTTCTATAGGCCGTTGCACCCGGTATTTTTTGAACAAAACGGCTGTGGTGAGGCGTGAACACGGTAATCAGTTGGATGTGTTCCTGCAGGCATTGCCGGCGCAGCTCTTCGAAAGAAAGCCAGAATCGGGGTTCAAATAAAATCTGGTGGGTTTCTCTTGTAGTGTCTTGTTGGAACGCTGTTTCACTCCAATGGCTGTTCACCGGCATGAAGCCGTTTGACTGTGAGAAATCCTGATCGCCTGCCAGGGAGAGGGTGGGGGATATTCCGGCTATTAGGGCTTGGGATTCGCCGCGATATTTCAGAAAAGGCAAATAGACCCTGGGCCAGCTTACACCCATAATGGAGAGTGCATTTCGAATAGAAGTGTCATAAGTGTAAGGCAGGAACTGAATCCGGTCAATTTTAAATTCACTATTGCCAAATTCCAGGTAGTCCACACAGAGCAGGATACAGCGAGGTTTTTTATTGTGGCGGCGGTAGAAATGGTAGCGTGCAAGTTGAACCGGGAAGGTATATCCATCCATACCGGCATTGAAGATGTTCCCTCCGGGAAATAAGGGTTGGAGCAGTTTCGGGTTTACCTGAACGTGGGCATGTGAACTACCCATAATCAGGAGGTCGGCATTTATTTTTCCATTAGCTATTTCGTTCCAAACTTTAAAACGCCCCTTGTCCCGATTGTGTAAGCGGGAATCGGTGAAGGCAGTAAGCAGCCATAAAGTGGCCAGAGCAAGAGCCAGAAAGCAAACACAGCGCATCAGGAAAGTTTTCACAGCTCAGAATTGGAAGTAGATAAAGGTCTGCGGAGGCGCGCCGAAGAAAAATATAATCAGCAGGAGGGCAACATAGATAGCCCAGCGCCACAGTGGGATTTGGATATTCTGAAGTTCTAATCCATGCTCCCGGTTGCGGTGAAACCATTCGAAAAGCAACATCAGGCCGATAAAGAACCAAATGCGCCGCTCCACAGCCAGGCTTCCCCATGGAGAAGAGAAAATCCGGCTGAGGTAGTGAAAGGCCGTGCTGGAGTCTGGCGCACGGAAGAAAATCCAGGCGAGGGATACCAAGGCAAAATTGAACAACATCAAAGCCAGGTTCAAGAAGGAAGGGAATAGCCGGTTGTGAGCTGAAAATTGCAGGTGATTCCGATTGGAGTGGGTAAGGAGCAAAGGGAGGAACAAGATCACGTGAATCAGTGCCCAGATGATATAGGTCCAAGAGGCGCCATGCCAAAAGCCGCTCAGGAGAAAAACGATGAGTATGTTCCATACTTTTCGAACAGGCCCACTGCGGTTTCCACCCATTGGGATATAGACATAATCGCGGAACCAAGTCGTAAGTGAGATATGCCATCGCCGCCAGAACTCTGCGATATCGCGGGAGAAATAGGGGAATCTGAAATTGGGTGGTATGTGAAAGCCGAAGAGCCGCGCACAGCCGATGGCAATGTCGGAGTAGCCGCTGAAGTCGCCATAGATCTGAAAAGCAAAAAGCACTGCGCCCGCTACGAGCATAGCGCCCGGCTGACTATTCCAGGTGTCAAAGATGGGATTGACAAATTGCGCACAGCCATCGGCGATGACCATCTTTTTGAAAAACCCCCAAAGCATCTGGCGCAAGCCATCCGCAGCCCGGGTGGGTTCGAATTGGCGTTCCGACTGAAACTGGGGAAGGAACCAGGTAGCCCGAACGATTGGGCCGGCTATCAGCAGCGGGAAAAACGAGATGAAAGCGAAGTAAGACAAGGCATCATGGCAAGGCTCTTTTCGCCGGTGATACACATCAATCACATAGCTCATACTGTGAAAGGTGTAGAACGATATTCCGATGGGCAAGATGACGTGGAGCAATAAGGCATCTTGCCTAAGCCCAAGGCTATGCAGCAGCAGGCTGAAGTTTTCGCTAAAAAAATTGAAGTATTTAAAGAAGCATAAGACACCCAGGTTAGCGAGGATGCTGGCGCGGAAAAACAGCTTGCGTTTTGATTCTGCCGAGATTCTGCCTAATTGATAGCCGACATAAAAATCGAAGCAGGTAGAGGCTAAGAGCAGCAATACGAAGCGATAGTCCCACCAGCCATAGAACAGGAATGAGGCGAGAATCAGCAATAGATTCTGCCCCTTTCTCCTTCCCGAGCCGATGAGCCAGTACAACCCAAAAACGATGGGAAGGAAAAGCGCAAAGGCTACGGAGTTGAACAACATAAAGCAGGTAAGATACACTGCGGGTCGGGCTGCCTCACTACAGCAATCCGGGGATTGCTTCCCGTCGGCGCTTCGTCAGGGGACGAAGCGCCGGCCCAAAAAAACTTTCCTGCACCATCCAAGCCTTTCCTCTGCATATTATCTTGACAGCCTATTTTTCATCAAACCCAAAACCTGCCTTATGCATTTAAAAATTATGCTGCTCAGTGCTGCAGTTCTGGCCGCCAGCCTCAGCCTCTCGGCCAAAGTCAAGGTCAAATCCGGTGATATCAGTTCCCTCAAAGGAACCACCGAGCTCAACGTCCGATACGACTATTCCAACATGACCGTAACCACCAAAAACAAAAGCGAGCAGGAGTTCGTGGACAAAAAGAAAACCGAATTAAACGAGAAAGAGGCAGGCACCGGCGATAAGTGGGCGGCCTCCTGGGTTACCGACCGCGACAGCCGGTTTGCGTCCCAGTTCAAAGAAGAATTCGAGAAGCAATGCAAGATCAAACTGGTGGATAATCCTGCAGCCAAGTACACCCTCGTGGTGCACACCACCCATACTGAAACCGGCTATAACATCGGCATTAGCCGTCGTAACGCCTATATAGTCGTCCCTCAAAAAGTCATTTTTGATTTTTGGGACAAAAAGGTGCTGTAAA
>JAFDYC010000034.1 GCA_018267625.1 Bacteroidota bacterium | reverse complement strand
GATTTACATAGCCAAATTTCTTTTGGTGGAATCATAACAATCGCACACTGAGGGGCCCGTGCTGCTATTAAGCTTTGCTCATGGCATGTATTGCTCTGGTAGATCCACCCACGTTCAGGGAAAAGCTGCGCAGCGAAATCTTGCTGAAGGGTGCGACGCAACGGCAGATGGGCTTTGTACGAATGCTGGCTACAAAATCAGTATTTCTTCACCAGGCGAGGTCTTCATCGCCTTCCTGACGAGGCGGTGTCTGACGGCGCAGGGTGCTTTTTTGTTCCTGACGATTCCATATTAGCCCGGCGATGAGGGAGCCGGCATCCGGTGCATCCAAAGCACTTTCGAACTGCCCTTCGGGTATGTCCAAGCGATACATCAGTTGCAGGAAGGCCATAGGGTCGCGGGCCAGGAGTTCCTGAATGCGCAGGCTCAGTGCCTGGAGGATTGACTCCTTGCTGTGCAGCGCAGGGTCGAGGCCCCATTCCTGAATGATGTCGCGAGCGGAAGACATTTTTTGGGCTTATGAGAAGGGCATGGCACAGGCCTTTGCCACAAGGTCTTTGACGGCAGCGAGGGGCACTCGTTCCTGGGTCATGGAGTCCCGGTAGCGGATAGTGACGGTCTGGTCTTCCTTTGTTTGGTGGTCAATGGTGACACAGAAGGGTGTGCCGATGGCATCCATGCGGCGGTATCGTTTACCGATGCTGTCTTTCTCTTCGTAAAAGCACATGAATTGTTTCATGCAATCGTGCATCAGTTCACGGGCCAATTCAGGCAAGCCGTCTTTCTTGGTGAGCGGCATGATGCCCAGCTTCAGCGGAGCAAGGAATGCAGGCAGCTTCAGCACCACACGTTCATCTTTCTTTTCTTCCGTGCTCAGGTCTTCTTCTTCATAAGCTTCAGAGATCACCATGAGGAAAGCGCGGTCGAGACCAATGCTTGTCTCCACCACGTAGGGGATATAGTTGCCGTAAGGCTTGCCGGTTTGCGGGTCAATATCATTGTCGAAATACTGCATCTTCTTGCCGCTATATTCCTGATGCTGGCGCAGGTCAAAATCCGTGCGGCTGTGGATGCCTTCCACTTCTTTAAAACCGATGGGGAAGTTGTATTCGATATCGCAGGCGGCATCTGCGTAGTGCGCCAGCTTGGCGTGGTCGTGGTAGCGGTACTGTGCAGCGGGAATGCCGAGGGAAAGATGCCAGGCGAGGCGGGCGGCTTTCCATTTTTCATACCATTCCTTTTGGGTGCCCGGGCGGAGGAAAAATTGCATTTCCATCTGTTCAAATTCTCGCATGCGGAAGATGAATTGGCGAGCCACAATTTCATTGCGGAAAGCCTTGCCGGTTTGTGCGATACCGAAAGGAATTTTCATGCGGCCGGTCTTCTGCACATTGAGGAAGTTGACGAAGATGCCCTGAGCAGTTTCGGGCCTCAGGAATACACCATTGTCGGCACCATCTTCAGCAGCCACAGCACCAAATTCGGTGCGGAACATGAGGTTGAACTGGCGCACATCCGTCCAGTTGGCGGTGCCGGAAACACTGCATTTGATATGGTATTCATCAATGAGATTTTTCAGGCCCACAAAATCATCTTCCGCCAGCAAAGCATCCATCCGGGTTAGTAATGCATTCCCTTCGTCTTCGGGCAAAGTAGCCACATGATTTTCGATGAGATGATCCACACGGTAGCGTTTTTTGCTGTCGCGGTTATCAATCATGGGGTCACTGAAATTATCTACATGTCCGCTGGCTTTCCAGGTGGTTGGATGCATGAAAATGGCGGCGTCAATGCCCACAATATTTTCGTGGAGCTGGGTCATACTCAGCCACCAGTAATCCCGAATATTTTTCTTGAGTTGGGCACCATACTGGCCATAATCATACACCGCACTCAGGCCGTCATATATTTCTGAAGAAGGGAAAATGAAACCGTATTCTTTGCAGTGCCCGATGATGGCTTGCAGGTCTTTTGTTTTAGGCATAGTGCGCGAAGATATTTCCGAAATAGGCTGGTGACAGTAAGGCTGATAAGCCCAGCCAATCTGCTTTTCAAAAAAGGTTATTAGCCGTAGCTAGGGGAGCTTGCCCAAATTGGGATTATGCGAGCGAAGCCTCAGACAGGGGCAAAAGGTGGCCCGTATGGAGTTCCGGATTGGCGCGTTCAGCAGCTTCGATGGGAGCGAATTGCGACAAAGCCTCACCGCCGTTTCTGCGCACCACGGTGGTGTGTTCATAGTGGCAGGAAGGCTTTCCATCTGCGGTGACTACGGTCCAGCCATCGTCCAGGGTGATCACTTCTTTCACGCCAAGATTGATCATAGGTTCAATGGCAAGAACCATCTTCTCCTTCAATTTTTTTCCTTCACCCCGGCGACCATAATTGGGCACTTGAGGGTCCTCATGTAAGTCTTTTCCAACACCATGGCCCACTAATTCGCGGACGACTCCATAGCCATGTTCTGTGTAGCAAAGATTTTCGATAGCACAGGAAATATCACCAATGCGATTATGAGCTCTTGCCTGCAGGATACCTCGTTGCAATGACTCCTTGGTGATGCGCATCATATCAAGCACTTCGGGGGCTACGTTTCCGATAGCGAAGGTGTAGGCATGGTCGCCGTGATAGCCATTGCGGTAGAAGCCACAGTCTACAGAGATGATATCACCATCGCGCAGCTCATAGTCAGAAGGGAAGCCATGCACTACCACTTCGTTAACGGAAATACACAAGGAGGCCGGGAAACCACCATAGCCTTTAAAAGAAGGTATTCCTCCGTGGTCGCGAATGAACTGCTCAGCCATAGTGTCCAAGGCTTTGGTAGCGATACCTGGTCGCAGCATTTTAGCTACTTCGGTCAGGGTGGCCGTAACCATCAAAGCGCTTTCGCGGATAAGGTCAATCTCGTCTTCTCTTCTTATGTGTATCACGGTATTCGTTTAAAAAAGTTTCCCGCAGATTTCACTGATGTTGGCAGGAATCATTTTCGGTGACTCTGCGGCTATCTGCGAAATCTGCGGGAAGGAAAAAATTCCGCAGGATGCCTTAGATCATCGCTGCCGGCTGCCGGCCTGCCAATCGCCCGGTCTTCATCAGACCATCGTATTGGCGCATCAACAAGTGACTTTCGATTTGTTGCAATGTATCCAGGATAACGCCAACGCCAATCAGCATAGAGGTACCACCATAGAAATCGGCGAAACCACCCGTAATGCCCAGGATCCGGGCAGCACCGGGCAACACACCTGCTACAGCCAGCAAGACAGCACCCGAAAGGGTAATGCGGTCCATGATGGTGGCGATATAGTTTGCGGTTGGCTCACCAGGTTTGATACCGGGGATAAAACTGTTGTTGCGCTTCAGATTGTCCGCCATATCTGTTGGGTTGAAGGTGATGGCGGTGTAGAAATACGTGAAGGCAATTACCATGAAGGCATATACCAGATAGTAGGGCCATTGGTTCGGGTCGCCGATAGAACGCAGGATACCGCCTGTGTTATTGGGGTTAATCATACCTGCAACGGTTTGAGGGATGAACATCAGGGCCTGAGCAAAGATGATGGGCATCACACCCACCATATTCACCTTCAGAGGGATGAAATCACGGGAGCCACTCACTTCACGAGCAGCATTTGAAGAACCAATGATTCGACGTGCATAATTCAGCGGCACACGGCGAACACCTTGCGTCAGCAAAATAAGACCCACGATGACTGCAATGAAGAAGGCAATTTCAATCAGGAAAATCAGCAAGCCGCCGGAGCCACCACCCTGAGCATTCCGTGCATCAAACTCTTGAGCCAGGGAGTGCGGCAAGCGGGCCAGGATACCAATCATGATAATAAGTGAAGTACCGTTACCAATGCCTTTGTCTGTGATTTTTTCACCCAACCACATCACAAACATGGAACCGGTAGTGAGGATAACCACCGTGCTCAGTGTAAAGAAGAAGGGGGAGAAATGCTCGAGGTCCAGGGCCGCTTGATATTGGGGAGAACCCAGGAACGTGGTTGCGTAAGCAATGCTTTGGAAGGCCGTGACAACAACGGTCAGATAGCGCGTCCATTGATTGATTTTGTTTCGTCCGCTTTCTTCTTTTTGCAGCTTAGCTACCTGGGGCACGATGATGCCTGCGAGCTGCATGAAGATGGAAGCAGTGATGTAAGGCATCACGCCCAAAGCAAAAATTGCGGCACGCAAGAAGGCGCCACCAGAGAACGAGTTAATCAGGCCAAGGATACCACTGCCGCCAGAAGTTTCTGCCTGGTTCAGCATATTGGGGTTCAGTCCGGGCAGCGTAATGTAGCAGCCTACCCGATAAATCAATATCAGCAGCAGCGTATAAAGAATCTTCTTCCGAAGCTCTTCAATGCTCCAGATATTCTTCAACGTTTCGATGAGCTTCTTCACTTAGAAATGCGATGTGTGCGAATAGAAAAAAGGAGTGCGAAGTAACGGAAAAGGCTGATAAGTGGTGGCGGGGAAAGGCTACCTAGTCAGCAAAAAATGACTGCCTTAACGAACCTGACAACCCATCAGCCTTCCGAACTCTGGAACGAGGCAAATCAGATCAGCTCCACGCTGCAACCTGCGGCTTCCAGAGCGGCTTTTGCTTTGGCTGAAATGGCAGAAATCTTGAAAGGAATCTTGCCCTTCATTTCGCCTTCGCCCAGCACTTTCACTTTGTCCGTGCGGGAGATAAGGCCATTGATATAGAGGTTCTCTTCAGAAAATTCCTTCAACTCGTATTTCTCAATCAGAAAATCGAGGTTGCCGAGGTTGAAAACTTTGTATTCAACCCGGAATGGGTTCTTAAAGCCGCGCTTGGGCATCCGGCGCTGGATGGGCATCTGACCGCCTTCGTGGGCGCGTTTAGTCTTAGCGCCGGTGCGGCTTTGTTGTCCTTTGTTACCCTTGCCGGCAGTTGTGCCGAGTCCGGAACCTTCACCGCGGCCAATACGTTTGCGGCTTTGTGTTGCGCCCTGTGCGGGCTTGAGGTTGTTGAGTGCCATGTTTGTTCTTTTGTTTACTGCTGCGCCCGATGGGTTACCGGATTTCGCGGCGAACGTACCGCTCGCAATTATTTTTTGAATGGTTCAGGGAGAAATATTCCGCCAATTTCTGAGCCGTATCTCCCTGTGAGAAGCGCCTATTACCAGGCACCAACGTGTTTAGCCAGCTAGCTCCTCGACCTTCACCAGGTGCGCAACTTTAGCGACCATGCCTTGAATCTGAGGGGTGGCTTCCACTTCTACAGTAGCCTGCATTTTGCGCAAGCCCAGCGCCACCAGCGTGCGCTTTTGGCGTTCGGGACGGTCAATGCCGCTTTTGATTTGAGTGATTTTAATCTTAGCCATTTTGGTACTGATTATCTGATTGAAGATTGAACATGATGCTCGGCGGATACCGGGCAGCAAAGAACAACAACCTATCCGTTGAAAACCTTTTTGAGAGTGATGTTGCGGTCGCGGGCCACTTTTACCGGTTCGCGCAGCAGGGAGAGGGCCTTGAATGTAGCCTTCACCACATTGTGTGGGTTAGCAGAGCCAAGGCTTTTGCAGAGTACATCGGTCACTCCGGCACTTTCAAGTACAGCACGCATGGAACCTCCGGCAATTACGCCGGTACCGTGTGCCGCTGGCTTGATCAACACTTTTGCAGCGCCTTCTTTGGCAAACTGTTCGTGCGGTATGGTGCCCTTCATGACGGGGATGCGAATGAGGTTCTTCTTTGCATCATCTATACCCTTGGTGATGGCTTCTTGTACTTCCTTGGCCTTGCCGAGGCCGTGGCCTACCACACCATTACCGTCTCCCACCACAACGAGTGCAGAGAATGAAAATGCACGGCCACCTTTAGTAGTCTTGACCACGCGGTTGATGCCCACCACCTTTTCAGTGAGTTCCAGGTCGCTGCCTTTCACGCGGTTTGATTCTTGATTTGCCATTTTAGTTTGTATTCGCTTGAATGCCTTTCTGCTACTAATCCCTGATTATTTCCCTAAATGCAGAGCTTCGGGAAGATTGGAGAAACAGGGTTGATTCGCAATAGGCTCAATAATTTATTTTAAAACTTAAGCCCTCCCTCGCGTGCGCCATCAGCGAGGCTTTTTACGCGGCCGTGGTAGAGATAACCGCCGCGATCGAAAATGCAAGTTTCAATGCCGGCAGCTTTTGCACGTTCCGCGAGCACTTTGCCCACTTTAGCGCTGCGTTCTACCTTATTACCTCCCGCACTGAAAATGTCCTTTTCACGGGAAGAGGCAGAAGCAAGTGTATGGCCCTTGGTGTCATCCACGAGCTGTGCATAAATGTCTTTGTTGGAGCGGAAGACCGAAAGGCGAGGCTTGGAAGCTGTGCCGGAAATGGTCGTCCGGATACGCCAGCGGAGTTTTTGGCGGCGTTGTTCTTTTTGAGCGAGAGGCATATGCTTTTGTGTTTTACGGGCTCACACCTGATGAGCAGGGATGGCTACCGAAGTTTTGCGTTTGTTGATAAAAAGTGTAGTCCTCAGGCTGGAAAAAATTCAGACTGAGGCCTACAAAAAGTATTACTTACCAGCAGCCTTACCAGCCTTGCGCCGCACCACTTCTCCTGCGAAGCGAACACCCTTGCCTTTGTAAGGCTCTGGCTTGCGGAGGGAGCGGATTTTAGCGGCTACCTGGCCAATGAGTTGTTTGTCTATGCCTTCCAGAATAAGACGGGGATTTTGTCCTTTTTCTGCGGTAGCAGAAGCCTTAATTTCTTTAGGGAGTTCGAAAATGATGTTGTGGGAAAAGCCTAAGGCCATATCCACTTGTTGGCCGGTTACGGCAGCACGGAAACCAACACCTACCAGTTCTAATTCTTTACGGTAGCCATTCGTCACACCATCTACCATATTGGAGATAAGTGAACGATACAGACCATGAAGAGCACGGTGGCGAATTTGGTCAGTAGGACGGCTGAGGCTGACACCATCAGTAGTGACCTCAACCTTGATATCACGGTCCACAAGTTGTTTCAATTCGCCTTTAGGGCCTTTTACGGTGATTTCGTTTGCGGGAGATACACTAACGGTAACACCTTGTGCCAGGGTAATGGGCTTCTTTCCTATACGAGACATTTCAGGATTGATTTAGAAATTTTGAGACTAACCGGCGTTCAGCGGAGTATAGTTCAGCTTAGATTGTCGGGATGAAAAATATTAGTAGATATAGGCCATAACCTCACCGCCTACGTTTTGAGCACGGGCCTCTTTATCCGTCATGACACCCTTTGAAGTAGAAATAATGGCGATACCAAGGCCATTTTGTACCCTCTTAATTTCTGTGGGTTTGGCGTATTGGCGCAGACCGGGGCGGCTGACACGCTCTAAGTTCTTGATAGCTGGCTCCTTGGTTTCGGTATGATACTTCAAGGCAATCTTAATCAGGCCTTGCTTGTTGTCATCCTCAAACTTGTACTTGAGGATATAACCCTTATCGTACAATATTTCCGTCATGCGCTTCTTCACATTGCTTGCCGGAATCTCAACGATACGGTGCTTAGCCATCTGGGCATTGCGGATACGCGTGAGGAAGTCTGCGATTGGATCTGTTACCATTATCTGCTTGGATGGGATTTATTGTTTCCGGTTTCGGTGCTTACCGACCTGGGAACGGTGAGAATCTATTATTGAAAAAAAGAAAAAGCTTACTGGTTAATGATGATTACCAAGAGGCTTTTTTCACGCCAGGAATTTTACCATCTAAGGCCATATCACGGAAGAGTACCCGGCAGATACCAAAATGACGCATATAGCCTTTCGGGCGGCCTGTAATCTGGCAGCGATGGTGCAAGCGAACAGGGGAGCTGTTTTTGGGGAGCAGGTCCAGAGCCGCATAGTCACCGGCAGCTTTTAAGGCTGCACGACGCTCTGCATACTGAGCGACCAGCTTCTCACGCTTACGTTCGCGGGCGATGATTGATTTTTTTGCCATGTTTTAATGA
Source organism: Bacteroidota bacterium (assembly GCA_018267625.1). Lineage (GTDB taxonomy): Bacteria > Bacteroidota > Bacteroidia > Chitinophagales > Chitinophagaceae > UBA1952. The sequence continues at coordinate 10,945 of JAFDYC010000034.1, read as the reverse complement.
TAAGTTGATTGATAAGTATCGAATCAACGGTTGTTTGTTCTGATTTGGGGCGTCCTCTAAAAAAGGTGATAAGACACAGTTTGAATTAGGCTTCTTTCTTTACATTTTTGAAAGGCATACCCAATTCCTTGAGCAGTTCATAAGCTTCTTCGTTTGTGCGGGCAGAGGTAACGAAGGTGATATCCATGCCCGAGATACGGTTAATCTTGTCAATGTTGATTTCGGGGAAGATGATTTGTTCTGTAACGCCCATTGTATAGTTGCCACGGCCATCAAAGCTCTTATCATTGATTCCCTTGAAGTCGCGAACGCGGGGCAGGGAAATCGCTACGAGGCGATCCATGAAATCGAACATATTGGCACCGCGAAGGGTTACACGAGCGCCGATGGGCATATGCTTACGGAGTTTGAAGTTGGAAATATCCTTTTTCGACATCGTAGGCACCGCCTTTTGACCAGCGATGGTCGTCATTTCTGTCACCGCATCATCAATCAGTTTTTTGTCACTCACTGAGCCTTTCACGCCCTGGTTGAGACAAATTTTTTCGAGGCGGGGGACCTGCATCACCGTCTTGTAGCCGAACTTCTTCATCAAAGCTGGCACGACCTCATCTTCATATTTCTTCTTGAGGCGGGTCGTATATTTTGCAGTTGCGTTAGGCATTGCTATTGGATTGTAGGCTCAGCAAGTCAGTATATCGCTTGTTTCACCCGTTTACTGATTACTTGATTACTTCTCCGCTTTTCTTGGAAATACGCTTGAATCCAGTTTCCAGACGCTCGCGCTTAATGCGGGAGGGAGCCTTGGCTTTAGCATCCCAAAGCATCACATTAGAAATGTGAATGGGAGCTTCTTCCTGGATGATGCCGCCCTGTGGGTTTTGAGCACTGGGCTTTTTATGCTTAGAAACCATGTTTACGCCTTCAATCAGGATACGCTCCTCTGAAGGATAAACAGCCATCACACGCTTAGGCGTACTACGGTCTTTGCTGGCTCCGGAAATAACCACGACCTGGTCGTCTTTGCGGATATTAAACTTGGGTTGAAAACGCTTTTTCACGTTGATAATATGATTTTTAGCCTTGCAGTACCGAATTTTCAAACGGGCGGCAAAGGTAAGGCATTACTACAATACTTCGGGGGCCAGAGAAACAATTTTCATATAGCCCTTATCGCGCAATTCGCGGGCAACAGGGCCGAAGATGCGGGTACCGCGGGGTTCGTCCGAGTTGTTGAGCAGCACGACGGCATTATCATCGAATGAGATATAAGAACCATCGCGGCGGCGTAGGCGGTTTTTGGTACGGACAATGACTGCCTTGCTTACGGTACCTTTCTTGATACCGCCGGCTGGCAAAGCGTCTTTTACGCTTACGACAATCTTGTCGCCAATACCTGCATATGCCTGGCCCGAGTTGCCCAGGACGCGAATGCAAAGCACTTCTTTGGCACCGCTGTTGTCGGCTACTGAGAGCCGGGATTCTTGCTGAATCATTTTATTAAAAGTTTGGGTATCAAGAGCTTGCTACCTGATACTTGCTACTGAAATTTTCTTACTTAGCTTTTTCAATAACCTCCACCAGGCGCCAGCGTTTAGTCTTGCTCAGTGGGCGGGTTTCCATGATGCGTACGGTATCACCAATCCCTGCTTCATTCTTTTCATCATGAGCGTGGAAAGAGGTGGATTTCTTCAAGAACTTTCCGTAGATGGGGTGCTTGATCTTACGTTCCACTTTCACGGTAATCGTCTTGTTCATCTTGTTGGATGACACGACGCCAATCCGCACTTTCCGGGTTGCGCGCTGGCTTTCGGTAGCCGTTGCTTGCTGGTTCGTATTCTGGTTTTCCATGAAAAATATTATTTAGCGAGCTGGCGTTTTGTTTGCTCAGTCTTCATTTGGGCAATGCGACGGCGCAGGCTGCGAATAGAGAGTGGGTTTTCAATAGGATTCACAGCATGGCTGAAGTGAAGCTTTTTGAGCCTCATTTCTTCTTCTGCAATATTGTTGGCGAGGGCAGCATCATCCCAGGTACGGTAGTCGTGGGTATCTGCCTTTTTGTTCTTTTTCATATTACCAGTGATATGTGCAATAAAATTTATCAAGCTGCGTAATCCGGGCGTACGACAAACTTGGTTTTAATAGGCAGCTTCTGAGCGGCTAGTTCCATCGCATGCTTGGCGACATCTAAAGGCACTCCTTCTGCTTCGAACAGGATGAGTCCCGGCTTGATGACGGCAGCATAGTATTCCAGATTACCCTTACCCTTACCCATCCGCACTTCGGCTGGTTTTTTGGTGATGGGCTTGTCCGGGAAAATGCGGATCCAGACATTACCTTCCCGTTTCATGGCACGGGTCATGGCCTGACGGGCAGATTCAATCTGACGGTTAGTCAACCAAATCGGCTCCAGTGCTTTCAGGCCAAATGAGCCAAAGGCTACGGTGGCGCCACGCTGAGCGTTACCACGGATGCGGCCCTTATGTGCTTTACGGTGTTTGGTTCTCTTCGGCTGTAACATGGTTACTATCTTTTGGTATCAGCAGCCTGGCTGATAAAGTTGATTAGCTATTGGTTCTCTCTGATTTCTAATTCTTAACGACGACCACCCCGGCGCTCGCCACCGGCACCTTCTCGGCGTTCCCGGCGCTCACCACCACCACCACCACCGCCGCGGCGTTCGCCCCGGAAGCCTTCGCTGCCTCTGCGGTCGGCGGAGCCGGATGAGAAGTTGGGGTTTAGGTCGCGCTTGCCGAGTACTTCGCCCTTGCAAATCCAAACTTTGATTCCAATTTTGCCATAAACAGTCATGGCATAGGTGGAAGCATAGTCTATGTCCATCCGCAGGGTATGCAGCGGCGTACGGCCTTGCTTATATTCTTCATTACGGGCAATTTCAGCACCACCCAAGCGGCCACCCACTTTGATTTTAATGCCTTCAGCACCCATCCGCATAGCCGTCTGAATGGCCATCTTCAGGGCACGTTTGTAGCTGACACGGCCTTCGAGCTGACGGGCGATGGTTTCACCAACAATCATGGCATCCAGCTCAGGACGGCGGATTTCCATAATGTTGATTTGTACATCTTCTTTTTTGGTGAGTTTCTTCAGCTCTTCCTTAATCCGGTCCACTTCCGTGCCGCCTTTGCCAATGATGATACCGGGCTTAGAGGTGTGGATGGTCACGATGAGCTTGCCTAAGGTGCGCTCAATCACGATGCGGGCAATACCGCCCTTGCTGATACGCGCGTTCAGGTATGCACGAATCTTATGGTCTTCAACCAGCTTGGTTCCGAAGTCTTTCTTCTCACCAAACCACATCGAATCCCAGCCGCGCACGATGCCCAGTCGGTTGCCAATTGGATTTGTTTTTTGACCCATTTTTTTGAGTATAAGTCGTTAGTAGAAATTGAATGAGAATTCTGCTAATGACGATTTTTGGTTCTTGAAGTTGCTATTCTTGAAAAGGTCGTTAAGAGAAAACAGCCTGTTTATGATTCTTTTGCGTTAGCCGTTTTGCTGTCCACAATAACGGTGACATGGTTGCTGCGTTTCCGCAGGCGATAGGCGCGCCCCTGGGGAGCAGGGTTCATCCGCTTAAGAGTGCGGCCACCATCTACAAATATGGTCTTCACAACGAGGTTGGCTTCTTCCAGGTCCTGGCCATCATTCTTCACGCGCCAGTTGGCAATAGCAGAGAGCAGGAGTTTTTCCAGAGGCACAGAAGGGTGCTTGGTGCTGAACTTTAAAATATTCAGCGCTTCACCTACTTCCTTACCGCGAATCAAATCTGCCAGAAGGCGCATTTTGCGCGGAGAAGTGGGTTGGTTTCGTAAGCGTGCTACAGCTTCCATTTTTATTATTTGTTGCAGACAGAAAAGAGGATTGCGCAGAGAGACTATCCATTCGGATTCTGGCGCGCTGTTTTTTGTCTTAGTCTATAATCTTATTTCTAAAAATTTTTTACTTACCGCCTCCGTGTCCCTTGAAGTTGCGTGTAGGGGCAAATTCTCCGAGCTTATGCCCCACCATATATTCAGTGACATAAACGGGAATAAACTTGTTACCATTATGGACTGCAAACGTCTGACCGACGAATTCCGGGGTGATGGTGGAACGGCGGCTCCAGGTTTTTACGACACCTTTCTTCGCCTTTCCTTCTGCGATAGCCGTCACCTTATCCATCAGGTTGGCATCTACATAAGGGCCTTTTTTAATTGAACGAGCCATTGCTGTTGTGGGATGGGGGCAAGGAGAGTTGCTGAATGCCCTTGGTTTTTAGTGGTTGTTGATTTGCGATTTGCTTGCCGCTATTTTAACGAACCGGCTATGATCTTCGCTTGTTAGTTGGATTAAGAAAGCTTCTTACCATTTTTACGCTGAATAATAAGCTTGTTGCTGGCCTTCGTGCGGCTGCGTGTCTTTTCGCCCTTAGCATACTTGCCGGTACGGCTGCGTGGGTGACCACCTGAGGCTCGGCCTTCACCACCACCCATTGGGTGATCCACAGGGTTCATCACAACGCCACGAGTGCGGGGGCGGATGCCTTTCCAACGGTTCCGACCTGCTTTACCCATGCTCTGAAGCTGGTGGTCGCTGTTGGAAATAGTACCTACAGTAGCGATGCAGGCACTGAGTACCTTACGCAATTCACCGGAAGGCATTTTCAGGATGGCATAGCGTTCTTCCTTGTTGGCTAGTTGTGCATAGGTTCCTGCAGAACGGGCAATAGCTCCTCCTTTACCGGGCTGCATTTCAATGTTGTGAACAACAGTACCGAGGGGCATATTCTTCAGCGGAAGCGCGTTTCCTACTTCAGGAGCTACATTATCGCCGCTGATGACGGTGCTGCCTACTTCAAGGCCTTGAGGGGCCAGGATGTAGCGCTTTTCACCATCTGCATAATGCAGCAGGGCAATGAAAGCAGTGCGGTTGGGATCGTATTCAATGGTAGCAACGGTTGCAGGTATGTTTTGCTTGTTGCGCTTGAAGTCAATGATGCGATATTTCGTCTTGTTACCGCCACCGATATAGCGCATGGCCCGACGGCCCTGGCTGTTACGGCCACCCGTGCTGTGCTGGTTTTCCAACAGGCTCTTTTCAGGGATATTGGTCGTTATTTCAGCGTATGCGTTACCGATTCTCCAGCGGGTGCCGGCGGTGGTGGGTTTGAATTTGCGAAGTGCCATTTTCTACGGAGCTTTTTTGATGATTAGCTGATGGATTAGGATGTTCAACTAACCGTCTACTATTGGAATAAATCAATTGAATCGCCTGCTGCCAGCGTGACGATTGCTTTCTTATAACCGCTTTTGCGGCCACGCAGCACACCGGCTTTCGTGAAGCGGCTTTTGTTCTTGGCAGGCACTATGATGGTGTTTACATCGCGCACCTTGACGCCATAGAATTCTTCTACCGCTGACTTTACTTCCAGCTTGTTAGCGCGCTTATCCACTTCGAAGGTGTAGCGGCTGCCTTTTTCCATTTGGCTATTCACCTTCTCGGTCAGGATTGGGGCGATGAGCACGTCTGCAGCTTTCATGATGTTTTAATTTTTCGAGAAAAGAGATCAAGAGCAGGTCCGATTGGGCGCTATGGATTCTTGTCTATGCTATGGTTTCTATAAAGCTTGTCTGTTTTAGTATTATGCTTCTGCAACTACATCTTCTGAAAAAAGCTTTGCGGCTCCTTCGGTGAAGATGAGTGTGGTCGCATTCATCAGGTCGTAAGTGTTGATGTCGGAAAGCACTACTGCTTTTGCATTCTGAAGGTTGCGACTGGCCAGGTGCAGGTTACGGTCGCTTTCCGCAGTGATGAACAAGCTGCGGCGGGCATTTTGAGTCAGCACATTAACTACAGCAGCAAATTCCTTGGTTTTGGGAACTTCCATCTTCCAGTCTTCTACCACCACAATCTTTCCTTCTGAAGCCTTAATAGAAAGGGCGCTCATCTTAGCCAAATCCTTCACTTTACGGTTCAGCTTAAAATCGTAGCTATGGGGCAAGGGGCCATTCACAGCACCACCACCTTTATAGAGTGGGTTGCGGATATTACCCTTACGGGAGCCGCCAGTTCCTTTTTGTTTGTGCAGTTTTTTAGAAGAGCCATGAACTTCTGCACGGGTCTTGGTCTTGTGGGTGCCTTGGCGTTGTGCAGCGAGGTATTGCTTTACGGCGAGGTAAATGCAATGTTCATTCGGCTCGATGGCGAAAATCTCATCCGGCAGCTCAATGGAGCGTCCGGTTTTTGCGCCTTTATTGTTGAAAACTTCTAATTGCATGACTATTTCTTTTTTCCGGATGATGAACGCTGCGGCTATCGCAATACGTCCTGACAGTGGATTTATTTTTGGATTAAAACGGTAGCGCCGTTATGACCCGGGACTGAGCCGGAAATCAGGATAAGATTTTGCTCGGGGAATATTTTTACAACGCGCAGCGCTTTCACTTTCACGCGGTCACCGCCCATACGGCCTGCCATGCGCATGCCTTTAAATACACGGCTAGGGTAAGAAGAACCGCCTACGGAGCCCGGAGCGCGCTGACGGTCGTGCTGACCGTGGCTGGCCTCGCCCACACCGTGGAATCCATGGCGCTTAACGACGCCCTGAAATCCTTTACCCTTTGATACACCAATTACGGAAACTTTTTCGCCTTCGGCGAAGATGTCGCAGGTGATGTTTTCACCTACTTCTTTTTCAATGCTGGAATCGCGAAGCTCCTTGACAGTAGCTTTAGGCGTAGTATTTGCCTTGGCAAAGTGTTGCAGAAGTGCCTGGGGCGTATTCTTTTCTTTGCGTTCTCCGAATGCAATTTGAATTGCATTGTAGCCGTCCGTTTCGACGGTCTTTTTCTGAGTCACCACACAGGGGCCAGCTTCGATGATGGTGCAGGCAGTCTGCTTGCCATTCGGCTCAAACACGCTGGTCATGCCGATTTTCTTACCAATAATACCCTTCATAGTATTCTATGTTTTAGAGTCAGCGCCCGGTTTGCTTAGAGGATTTTTCCTCTTTTGTGTGGACCGGGATGACTATGTCAATCTGTTTTTTTAAGAGCTGCCTCCCTGTTTGCCTGCTCCGTTTGGTTTGAGCAATACAAATGGTTGAGACAATCAACCTACGTTTTTGATCCGTTTTGAGGCAGGTCAGGCCTTGATTTCAACTTCTACACCGCTGGGCAGGTCGAGCTTCGAAAGCGCATCCACCGTGCGGGAAGAAGAGGTGTAGATGTCAAGCAAACGCTTGTGAGTTGCAAGCTGGAATTGCTCCCGGCTTTTCTTATTCACGTGCGGAGAACGCAGTACCGTGAAAATCTTCATCTCGGTAGGCAGAGGAATGGGACCGGTAACGACGGCACCTGTATTGCGAACCGTCTTTACGATTTTTTCTGCCGACTTGTCCACGAGGCTATGGTCGTAGGACTTCAGTTTGATCCTGATGCGCTGTGACATACTTAAAAGAGCTTCATTCCCTTTTTTGGGACGGCAAAGGTATGGGCTTGATACTTCACCACAAAAAGTTTTTGGATAATTTTTCTGAACCAACGTTACCTCTTCTGGATACGGTGGACTGCCTTTTGTTTTCAACGCAGCATTCAAGCTTCCAGCTCATTCCAGGCAGCTCCAAAAATCAGCGTGCGTGTGTGTTTCGTTGCACCAGACGGATTAGCTCCCGCTACCTAGGCGCCATTCTCGGAGTAACGAAAAAGCTTCGTGGTATTGAACCAGATGAGCAGCTAATTCTTTGCGCCGGTATTGCATCACAAAACGCGGATGAGGCAGCACAATGATGCGCTTGAAAAACCTGTGTTTTTCATTGATTTTCTGTAAGAAATCTGCGTTTTTTACGCCTAAGGAAATACAGGCTTCCGGGTAGCAGCCCAGTGCAATCTGACGGTTAATACTGGCAACAATAAATGGGGTGACCGCGGCAGCCAGTGCCGGCTCATCATAATAATTATAGTTCAGCATCCTCTTGTTGCCCTTGTCTTTTACAAAGCCCAACGGACAGACTGAATTGATGTAGAAATCCGCGTAGAAGGCTTCTACCCCACCCATGCTGCGGATCATTTCGTAGATGAATTCGCTGGAGGGTTCATGTGCCCGTTGCCCTTCCGCTGAGATGCCGCAGTCTTGTTCCAGTCGCTTAAAATCGGTGAAAGGAACACCGCTCAGGCCGGCACCAAAGCGCCCCGGGTTGATACCTAAAACGATGAATCGCTTTCGTTTGTCCTGGTAAAACTTGTCGTAGAAAGCATCGGAAATCCGCAAGGCTAATGGGCTGTCCCGAAAAGGATTCATCACCTGCACCCCTTCGGGCAGCTTTGCCTTCAGGAGGAGCGAGCGGTTGAAGGCTTTGACTCGGTCGCTAAATGTATCCATTTCAAAGGCAAGGTTTTCCTGACCCTTCGAGCAATTTCGCGCCAGCGAAAAAAGATTTCTTCAAAAAAATCAGTCTGCAATCAGCTCTCCGGAAGCGCCCATTTCCGCATCAGCAAAGGAATGATCGAGGAAGGTGTAGCGTCCTTTCTCAGGAAGGGTAAACTCAACGATGGCGCTGGTCGCCGGGGGCAGGCTGACTACATCCATACCCAGAAGCTGGTTCTTTGGATTGCCCTCTATCCACACCTTGTCGAAGATGGTGCCGATGATGTGGAAGCTACTCGCATTGTTGGGGCCGACATTGAGCAGGTACATGCGAATCCGTTTGCCGGCCTTCACATGGATGGGATGCAGGAAATACTGGTTGGGCTTGCCATTAAAGGCCACCAGGCTGGGCTGCTTTTTCATTGCCAAAACTGTGTCTGCGGTGTAATGCCCGTCAACCGGCTTTTCGCTGAGGTAGAATTCATTTTGAATGAGGGCCAATTCCTGGTCCACCTTACCCGGGAAGCCATCGGCAGGGTCCACGATGACCATGCCAAACATGCCGCTAATCATGTGGAGCAAGACCATGGGTGTGCCGCAGTGGTACATGAAAACGCCCGGATAGTTTGCCGTCCAGGACATAGAGATGGTCTCACCCGGGTTAATGCTGCGCCACTTGTCCGCCGGGTTCACCATTGCCGCATGAAAGTCTATGGAATGGGGCATAGGATGCATCCCGGCCTGCATCGTCATCGAGTCATCTGAGCGATTGGTCATCATAAACTTCACCGTCTGCCCCACTTTCAGGTGCAGGACTGGGCCGGGCAACGCATTGCCAAAGAGCCATGCCGAAAAGGGCATACCATTCCGGAGCTGCACGATGCGGTGGGTGACATCAAATTTGACGAGCACGGTATCACTCGGATCCAGGGGCGGCACATTCGGTGCGTAGGCCAGCGGCCCCCGGATGGAGGTGTCTTTATCACTTGCAGGACTTACTACAGCCGGAGGCCCGCCCAACACCATGTTGGCATTTGGCTTTGTGCTGGGGATACTTGCATTCTGGCAAGAGCTGAGCCCTAGAATCAGCAAAGGCAAAAAGAGGGGAATTGAATACTTCCGGGGATGGGCTTGAAGGGGCTTGTGGTAGCGGAATCGGGAAGATTTTAGAGTAGGAACATTCTGGGATGGGCTGGGCATGATTGCAAAGTAAAGTCAAGCCTAGGGAATGAATTCCAAAGAACACTTTGAATGATTTGATAAAAAAACAACACCAATAACCCAGTCATCCCGCCAGTCGTCCTGTTGCCTTTTTTCAAAAATGAAGGCGCTATTTTCTGCCGGCACCGAGGTATGCCGGTTTCTATCTTTGCCCGCCCATGAGCCAAAAAAAAGTTGCGCTAATCGAGCTTTACGACTCGCACGCCGAGGTGCTGTACAGCCAGTTACGCTTCCTGCTAGAGGGCGGCTACGAAGTGACTCTGATTGTTTCTGCCGCACATAAAAATCTGGTTGCCGCTTTCGATGGTGATTTTCAGACCCAGTATGTGTCTATAGCTCAAAAACGGGGGCTACCCCTTCTGCAGGCACTCTGGCAAATACGTAGCCTCATCCTGAAATCCGGCATCGGTACGGTAATATTCAATACCGCCCACAGCAATCCGGTTCGAAACTTTTGCCTCTTCCCTTTCCCGAAAAGCATACGATTCTTCGGTGTACTCCATGGAGTGAACAAACTTCAGGGAAGCCTGAGCCAGCGCATCATTTCCCGCCGCATCCCGAATTATTTTTTGCTGGCCGATTATATGCTTGAAAAAGCCCTCAAAGTCCGGCATGAAGGTTTGCGGTTTTGTGTATTCTATCCCATGTTTCATCCGGCCTTTCCGCAGCAGGTCCTCGTCCAGCGCCGGCCAGAGGAGCTTTGGATTGCCATGCCAGGGGCGGTAGAGTTTAAGCGCCGCGACTACCTGTCACTGCTGGAAGCGCTAATCAAAATGCAGGTACGGCCCAGGCTGCGCTTTCTGCTTTTGGGAAATGCCCGCCATCCCGCAGGCAATGGCCCTGAATTGCGGCAAAAGTTGCGGGCAGAAGGGCTGGAAGATCTGTTCTTGTTTTTCGACCATTTTCTGCCCGATGAATTGCTGCACAGCTACCTCCGCGAGTGCGATGCAGTGATGCCCTTAATACATCCCATCAATACAGACATGGGCAAGTATCTTGAAAACCAAATCAGCGGGGCCTTTCCATTAGCCTTTGCCTACCGAAAACCCTTGTTGATGCACGAATATTATCAGCGGTATCAGGACTTCCGGGACACGTCTATTTTCTACTCCTTCGACAAGCTACCTGCTATCCTTGCAGCACTGCCCAAGGCTCTTGCCGAACACAAAAAGCATGATCATTATGGACGGGAGAAATGGACTTTTGCGTTTCAGGCAAAGCACTATTGCGCATACCTCAAACACTAGTAAAGCAAATGTGTGGGGTAATGTGCAGAATGTGACTTTTGGAACGCAAGGCTAGATAGTCGTCCCTCAAAAAGTCATTTTTGATTTTTGGGACAAAAAGGTGCTGTAAA
>JAFDYC010000033.1 GCA_018267625.1 Bacteroidota bacterium | reverse complement strand
GCCAGGGAATAAGAGCCGGTAACGTAGAAATTGCCTCTGCGGTCGGCGGTGATGAAGCTACCCGAGGTACGGCTGCTGCCGGTGAGGGAAGCCATTTTCTGTACGGCTCCGGTGTTAGCATCCATTTGCACGATGTAGACATCATCAGAATCCACAGAAGGGTTGTTGGTAAGCAAGGCATTGGGGAAGATGAGGCTGTCGTTGTAGAAGCCTGTAATGGCCAGCTTTTGGCCGGTTAGGGCGAGGTTCGTAATTGTGGAATTGTTTGTGCCTATCCGGTTAATCGTAGTCCAAAGTGGCAGTCCCGTGTTGGCATCCATTTTCATCACAAAATTGGATAGGGAATGCCAGGGATTACGGAATAATACCCCATTGAAAAAAGCACTGTCCTGAGTGGCACCTGTTACGTAAACATTGCCTTGTGCATCAAGTATGGGACCTGCATTAAATATTGTCTGATACATAAAAGGGTGATCGTAGTACTCCGGGTTGGACGCCTTTAGCCAGATTAAGCCACCGTTATTTGCATTAAAACTGGCGACGAAATATGAGTTTATCCCTAAGGTCGTCCCTCCAATGCTGAACGCTCCATGCTCAGCAGCTCCTCCACTAATGATAAGCCTGTTATTTGTCCCATCGCTTAGAATATTTAAACCAGTGCCGCCCCTAATGTAATACCATGTGTACGGAGTATAATTATATATTGGTAGTGCCAAGCCTCCCAAAAATTGTCCGTTACTACCATATTTGAGTACCTGAATGCTTTGGCTGTTGACCACATAGTTCCCTCCCGCATAAGCGCCCGGGCTGAGGCAGGTGAGAAGATAGATAGTCCCATCACTGCCCAGGTCCATATTAGCAGGTTGGCTTGAGAACCAGGCACTATACTTGCTGATGGTGTCCGGTTGTGGCAGGCGAACCCATTGAAAATTGCCGGCAGTATCATACTTGGCTAAGAACATGGTTCTGTTGGTATTGGCAATGGTGGTGTCTTTGCCAAAATGAGCTCCGCCCGGTGCGGCCATGTTCAGAAGCCCCATGACGAAGACACCGGATTCAGCCGATGCTTTGATGGACAGGGCGACATCGGAATCGGCACTGGAGCCAATGACCTGACTCCAGCGGTAGCGACCATCACAGCTAAAGCTGGTCAAGAGGATATCTCCCTTTCCGAAGGCGGTATCGGGTTGCCCGGCTATTTTCAGGTTCATTTTACCCACATTAAATAAGGAGTAAATATTTCCCGCTTGGTCAGTGGTACTTCCAATAAAGAATCCATGATTGCCTATGGAAATATTCCCCCGCCAAGTAAAATAAGCGTGTGTTATTTCGCTTGAATCAAAGCTTATGGGCCTGCCCCATTGCCAGCTTTGAGCCTGAGCAGGGAAATAAAGACAGCAAATAGTCAATAGGAACATACTAAGCTTCTGAATCATGGTAAATGAGTTTTTGAAGGGTG
>JAFDYC010000032.1 GCA_018267625.1 Bacteroidota bacterium | reverse complement strand
CCTGGTAGGTGCCGGTAATAGCCAGTTTATTGCCGGTAAGGGCGAGGTCATTAAAGGAGGTAGAATTGTTCGGTCCGAACCGGCTAATAGTAGTCCAAAGTGCCTGGCCTGTATTTGCATCCATTTTCATCACGAAATTGGATTGGGAATGCCAGGGATTACGGAATAATACCCCATTGAAATAGGCACTGTCTTGGGTATATCCAGCTATATAAATATTGCCTAAAGCATCTGTCTTAGCAGAAGAAGTAAATAACATTGTCGAAGTATTTGCAGGTGTTTGTCTTTGTGGATTGGAGGCTTTAAGCCAATTCATTGCACCTGTATTTGCATTAAAACTCGCCACATAAGAAGAGCCTATTCCAATGGTTGTACCGCCAACAGACAGGCCGTTCGGAATATTTGCCGTACCATTGATTATCAATCTACCATTTGTAGCATCAAAGTTTATCCTAGACGCGTAAACTTCAACATTATATGGAAATGGGCTTGGTGATATATTGTTGATAGGTAATGCAATACCTCCCAGGAATTGCCCGTTGCTGTTGTACTTGAGCACATGAGCACTCAGGCTGTTGACCACATAGCTCCCTCCCGCATAAGCGCCCGGGCTGAGGCAGGCGAGGAGATAGATAGTCCCATCACTGCCCAGGTCCATATCGGCAGGCTGACTTAGGTTCCAGGCACTGTAATGGCTGATGGTGTCGGGTTGGGGTAACCGAACCCATTGAAAATTTCCGGCAGTATCATACTTGGCTAAGAACATGGTTTTGTTGGTATTGGCAATGGTGGTGTCATTGCCAAAATGAGCACCGCCTGGGGCTGCCATGTTCAGAAGCCCCATGACAAAGACACCTGATTCAGCCGAAGCTTTGATGGACAGGGCGACATCGGAATCGGCACTGGAGCCTATGACCTTACTCCAGCGGTAGTGGCCATCACAGGTAAAGCTGGCCAAGAGAATATCCCCCTTTCCGAAGGCGGTATCGGGTTGTCCGGCAACTTTTAAATTCATTTTACCCACGTTAAGAAGCGAGTAAATATTTTCAGCCTTATCTGTAGTACTAGCTATAATCAAACCATAAGAATTTAATATACCGTAAGTAGGCACCCGAAATCCTGAATATGAAAATTTGATCCCCACTGAATCAAAGCTGATGGGCTTTCCCCACTGCCAACTTTGAGCCTGAGCAGGTAAATAAAGACAGCATACTGTCAATAGGAACATACTAAGCTTCTGAATCATGGTAAATGAGTTTTTGAAGGGTG
>JAFDYC010000031.1 GCA_018267625.1 Bacteroidota bacterium | reverse complement strand
ATAAGACAGTCTAAAAAGCAAAAGGGTTGGCGAAAAGGAAAACTTTTTTCGTGAGAGACCGGTTAAGTGGGGCCGGGATTTTTCAAAAATGAAGTTGATGAAAAAAGAAGGCTGCCTCTATAACGAAGCAGCCTTCCATGCCTTCTTGCAGCGAGTGAAAAAGCCTACTCCAATACCTCCCTCCGGCTGAAGGTCTCCCCATCTGCTGTAATGCGCACGAAGTACATGCCGGGCGCCGCGCCGCTCCGAGATTGGCCGGCGCAAAAGAAAGGAAGCCCCTTTTAAGAAAGCGGATTCCAATCACAAAAACGTTACTAACAGAATATATACGACTAAAGAAAGATAGCTATTTCCATAATTGATAAAAAGATAATCGCACACAAAACAATTATTGCAATAAACGTAAGAATCCCGAGCGACAATCCTGCAATAGCAAACCCACTTCCTTTTCGGTTGATTCCCTTAGCCCCAAAGATGATCGCGCCAATCCCAAGGAATACGGCAATGATGGGAAAAGCAAACTCCATAAAACCTCCTAAAAGAAAAATGGCCAGGAGTATCGCAGCCAGGGAGCCTGAAATCAGTGATGTCAGACCATACCAGGCTTCCCCATTTCTGGAATCCCGAAACATTTTCCCGTATTTATACCGGGGTACTGCCTGAAAAATCCTTTCCTGAAACAAAGATCTTTTCCTACCGACATGCTCGTACGGTTTCCCGGAAGCCGCCTGTTGTTCCGTTTTAGCTGACTTTTTTTAATTACATAAGCTCCTTGTGCCGGCATAACAGAAAGCAAAAGCACCAGAATTAATAGCAAGAATGGTTTCATAGTGAGGAGATTTTGTAAGGCAAATCTGGCTTCCTATGATCCAAATCTTAAATTGATAAAAGGGTCCGATTGATTCCGTAACAGCAATTCTTCCAAATCACGTTTCCGGCTTGATTCCTGAAAATGGAACTGCGTAAAAGCATCATAAGCCCCTATTGATTGTGGCGATTTTCGCGGAAAAAGAAAATTCAGAATTTCAATTCCTACAAAAAAATAACCTGTGGGATGACCACAGGTTATTTGGAATAATAGAAACGCGAGTAAATCAATTCGGCTTACATAGCGCCTGCTGCTGCTTCAGCCCGGATCACATTCAGCGCACCGCCTGCCTTGAACCATACTATCTGGTGGGCATTGTAGGTGTGGTTGAGCATGACAGCATCGCTGGAACCATCGCTGTGGCGCAGCAGCATCACGAGCTGCTTGCCCGGGGCAAAGTTGACGAGGCCGGTGATGTCAATGAGGTCGTCTTCCCGCACCTTGTCGTAGTCCTCTTTATTGGCAAAGGTGAGGGCCAGCATTCCTTGCTTTTTAAGGTTGGTTTCGTGAATGCGGGCAAAGCTTTTGACCACAATGGCCCGAACGCCAAGATGGCGGGGTTCCATCGCTGCATGTTCACGACTGGAACCTTCTCCATAGTTTTCATCGCCCACAACAATGCTGCCAATACCCGCGCCTTTGTAGGCACGTTGCACCTTAGGCACTTCATCATACTGGCCGGTAAGCTGGTTTTTCACCTTATTGGTCTCCATGTTGAAGGCGTTGATAGCACCAATCAGCATGTTGTTGGAGATATTGTCGAGGTGGCCGCGGTATTTGAGCCAGGGGCCGGCCATAGAAATATGGTCGGTGGTGCATTTGCCGAAGGCTTTAATGAGCAGGCGCAGGCCCAGCAGTTCTGTGCCTTCCCAGGGCGCAAAGGGTTGCAGCAGTTGCAGCCGGTCGGAAATCGGGTTCACATTCACCTGAACATTACTGCCGTCTGTGGCGGGCTCCTGGTAGCCGGGGTCTTTCACATCATAGCCCTTCGGTGGAAGCTCAAAGCCGGTAGGCTCATCCAGCATCACCTCTTCCCCTTTATCATTTTTGAGTTTATCGGTAATCGGGTTAAAGCTTAGCCTGCCGGCAATGGCGAAAGCAGTAGTCAGTTCCGGCGATGCCACAAATGCGTGGGTGCCTGCATAAGAGTCATTTCGCTTTGCGAAATTCCGGTTGAAGGAAGTGACGATGGTGTTCTTGCGGTTGGGGTCATCAATATGGCGGGCCCATTGGCCGATGCAGGGGCCACAGGCGTTGGCCAGCACCATACCGCCCAGCTTAGTGAACGTGTCCAGGAAGCCATCGCGAGCAACCGTAAATCGAACCGTCTCGGAGCCTGGGGTGATGGTGTAATCGCTGGTTGCTTTCAGGCCTTTATTCAAGGCACTTTGCGCAACGCTTGCCGCACGGGAAATGTCTTCATAAGAAGAGTTGGTGCAGGAGCCAATCAGCGCCACTTCTACCTTTTCAGGCCAGCCATGTTCCTTCACAGCAGCAGCCATCTGAGAGATAGGTGTTGCCAGATCGGGAGTGTAAGGGCCGTTCACATAAGGCTCCAGTTCGTCGAGGTTGATATCAATAATCTGGTCATAGTACAGCTCCGGATTCTGATACACTTCTTCATCGGCGCGCAGGTGTGCAATGATGCCATCGGCCAGGTCTGCTACATCGGCACGACCGGTGGCACGCAGGTAATCGGCCATCTTCTTGCCGTAGGCAAACAGGGAAGTTGTGGCTCCTATTTCAGCACCCATGTTACAGATGGTGCCTCGTCCCGTGCAGGAAATACCATCAGCTCCCTCACCAAAATATTCCACGATGGCGCCGGTTCCGCCTTTCACGGTAGTGATGCCGGCTACTTTCAGAATGATGTCTTTGGGAGATGCCCAGCCACTGAGCTTGCCGGTGAGTTTCACACCGATCAGTTTGGGCATCTTCAGCTCCCAGGGTAGGCCCGCCATCACGTCCACGGCATCGGCACCACCTACGCCAATGGCCACCATGCCTAAGCCGCCGGCATTAGGAGTGTGGCTGTCCGTACCAATCATCATACCTCCGGGGAAGGCATAATTCTCCAGAACCACTTGGTGAATGATACCGGCTCCAGGTTTCCAAAAACCAATACCGTATTTGTTGGAAATAGAAGAGAGGAAGTTGTACACCTCGGAATTGACATCCAGTGCTGTGCTGAGGTCTTGCGTAGCGCCCACTTTAGCTTGAATGAGGTGGTCACAATGCACGGTGCTGGGCACAGCTACCTTACTACGGCCACAAGTCATGAACTGCAGCAAAGCCATCTGGGCGGTAGCATCCTGCATAGCTACACGGTCAGGGGTGAAATTGACATAGTCTCGTCCCCGCTCATACGCTCGTTCAGGGGTTTCGTGGGTATGGCAGTAAAGAATCTTTTCGGTGAGCGTCAAGGGGCGCCCCAGCAGCTTGCGGGCAGCGGCAATCTTATCCGGCATGCCTGCATACACCCGACGAATCAGGTCTAAATCAAAAGCCATTTCAGTAATTATTTAGGGGGGGTTTTAAAAACAACGCGAAGGTAACTTATTGAAGGCAAGGCTATGGACTCTGTAGCACACAAACACCCTGCCTTCAAAACCCCCAATCTGTTTTGAGGCTAATAATGAAGTTTGGCTACTGCATTAAAGATTTCCGGCCAGGCTGTATGACGCGGGCAAGGGATAACCCAGCCCATTCATGATATGCTCTAAGTCCGGCTCTTCTTCAGGGTGATATTTTCGGTTCAGATTGAAGCCCTGAATCCTCGCCCAGCCCTGCCATTTCAAGGCAGCAAAAGTCCCTTTGAAGTCCTGAATCTGCCGAAAAAGGTTGAGGCCGGTCTGGCGGGTAACTAGCTTGATCAGCAGCACGCCCTGGGTCTCATTCAGGCCTACGATTTTATCTTCAAAACGCTCCCGGATGAGGGCCTCCTGCCTACGGACATATTGGCGCCGGGCTTTGCCTTTCAGGCTGGGCAATTCTTCATTTAGTTGATTGAAAAGCTGCGTGGCCTCAAGCACATAGGGCATCACCGTAGTGACGTAATAACGCATCTGGTTGTAGCGATAGCGGTCGTGCCAATCGGCCCAGAGGCGTGTGTCGCGAAGATTATAAGTGGGCAGGTTGACCCGATAAATCGTATCCACTTGTTGCGCCTGTGCGGCAATGGATAGAAGTAATAGAGCAGCGGGTATCAGGCATATTCTTTTCATGGCATGGCAGTCATGGCAAGGATTGTACCAATCGGGAACCAGAGCAATTTTCAAGAAAAAAGGAAGCTACGCAACTGGCGCTTTCATGCCTTGCCGGCAGGCGCCGGAAATGACTGTGCCTGTGCTAAAGTCTCTGGTTTACCGGCATCCAGAAAAAGGTCATTGCTATGGTCGAAGCCCTGAATTTTTCCGCCAGCAGCCAACGCATCGAGGTAGACATCTATCAAAGAAAACTTCCCGTCACGATGGATGCCCCGAAGCAAATCACCTGAGATGATTTGAATACCACTGAAGGCAAAGTCAGTACCCGGCAGGCCCCGTAATTCGCCAGTCTTAGTATTGCGCCAGCCACAAAGCCAGAGCTTTTCATCAAACAATAAATAACGGGAAGAAGGACGCTGCATCACTGCCAGAGTTGCCTGTGCCTTACCTGCTGCATGTGCTGCTTGCAATGCAGAAATATCCAGGTTGGTGAGCACGTCCACATTCATGACCAGAAATGCAGTTTCGGTTTCAAAGAAATGGGTTGCATGCTTCAAGCCACCGCCGGTTTCCAGTACGGCGCTGCGCTCATCAGAAATCAGCACCTTACTACCCCAACCCTTACCGGCACAAACAGCCTCTTCAATCTGATCGGCAAAATGATGCACATTGACCACTACCTCCCGAATACCGAATTGCTGCAGGTAACGCACATTCCATTCGAGAAGGCTCCTGCCCTGCACCTGTGCCAGCGCCTTGGGGTGATGGTGTGTAAAGGGGGCTAGCCGGGTTCCCAGGCCGGCTGCCAGCAGCATGGCTTTCATGGCCGCAAATGTGGGCCTTATTGAGCACCTTTGCGCGCGATGTTTAACCGCTACTGGCGCATATTTCCCTGGGGCATGCAGTTGCTGATGTTCCTGCTGACCATCTTCACGCTTTACTCTTTTGGAAGCCTTGTGGTGCTGACGCTGGTACCAAAAGTGTTTGGTGTTTCCGTCAAAGATTTGCTGGAGCTTTCCACCACATCCCTGCCACAACAGATTCGGGCCGGCCTGACGGCTCAGTCTATTTCTCATGCCTTCAGTTTCGCGATTCCGGGTTTCATCTTTGCGGGCTTCACACATCCCCGGCTGCGCGAATATCTTGGCCTTCGGGCACCCGGCCATGCACTACACTGGCTGCTGGTGACAGGCATCGTGCTGGGTCTGATGCCGGTCTTCTTGTGGGGCGAAGCCTGGTCTTTGCAGCACCTGCATTTTGGCGATTGGGCCCAGCAAATGCAAGCGCAAAACGACAACACGATTGCAGCATTCCTCAAACTCCATTCAGCCGCCGACCTGAGTTTTTTATTGTTTGCCCTCGCCTTCCTGCCGGCCCTCGGCGAAGAAGTCGTGTTTCGCGGCATCCTGCTCCGCCTACTCCACCGCATCGGCCTTCGGCGCAGCCAGGCAAGCATGGCAGCAGGAGGCAGGCGCACCGAACCCCAGATGATGATGGCATCGCCTATTCTCTTTAGTGCCCTGGCCTTTGCCCTGATCCATTTCAACCCGCATGGCTTTGTTTTCATCTTCATTGCCGGTTGTGTGCTGGCTTTCATTTATTACCTGACCGGCTCGCTGCTATGCAGCATGTGGGCACACCTCATCTACAATGGCACTCAGGTTCTGGTTATCGTTCTGGCATCTGGAAACGCATCAGCAAAGCAGGTAGCGGATGGCGGTAACTTGCCCTTCTGGTACCCTCTGGCCGGGCTGGCCTTGTTTGCTGCCTGTTTTTATTTTTTAGTCAAAAAGCAAACCCCGCTGCCAGCCGACTGGTCGGACGACTTCCGGGGCGAAACACCTCCCACTTCCGGGCCGCAGCAGCCGCCCCGCGATGCCTCCTAAGCTTATGGCTCTTCATTGGCCCACTTTCTTCCAGCGCCTCGGCAGCGCCATCGTCTTCTCCGCCATCATGATGGGTGGATTGCTTTGGAATGCCTGGGCCTTGCTGCTGCTTGTATCGTTGATTTGCGTGCTGTGCCAGCGTGAGTTTTTCTGGATTATGGATAAGATTTTGGCTACTCAAACACCCGGTTGGCTTCTGGCAGCAACCTGGGCCGCATCCTTAATCCTGCTTTGGTTTCCACCGCTGGCCGCATTTGCCACCGGCCTCCCGCCACAAATCGCCCAATCAAAATATCTGCCTCCGCTCTTCCTGCTGCCGGTGCTGCTGCTGCTCCTGGCCGGCCTGGGGAAAAGGTCGGGTATGGTTGCCGGCTTAGTAGTTTTGGCTGCAATAGTCTATACCTGCCTGCCGGGGCTCATGCTCTACACATTGCGGCTGCAAAGCCTCTTGCTGCCCCTGGCCCTCGTACTGCTCATCTGGATGAACGACACCATGGCTTACCTGGTCGGCTCCTTCATCGGGCGTACTCCATTTTCGGCCATTTCACCCAAGAAAACCTGGGAAGGCACGCTGGGCGGGGCGCTGCTGACGATGGGCCTTGCCCTTTGGTGGGGCTGGTACAGCGGCTTGTTCCAGATGACTGACTGGGGCGTGCTGGCGCTATGTGCTTCGGTGGCTGGCACAGCTGGCGACCTTTTCGAAAGCAAATTGAAACGCCTGGCCGGCATCAAAGACAGTGGCAAGATGATGCCCGGACATGGGGGCGCCTTAGACCGGTTTGACTCCCTGCTGGTAGCTACGCCCTTTGCTTTTGCTTATGCCTGGCTGTTTATGCCCACACTCTTCATAAAGGTGTTTTAGCAGACTTTTGCCGCCCTGTTTTTCAGTTTTAAAAAAATAAACAATGAGCCTGCACCGCGAAGGATACCGATATATACTCATAGCTACGCTGGCCTGGATGCTGCTAGGTTACCTCTGCTTTCTGATGCCCGCAAGCCTTGCCTGGCTGGCCTGGGCATTCAATGTTATTTTCTTCCTTCTCTGGGCCTGGGTCATCTGGTTTTTTCGGCTGCCCAAAAGGCAATTTGAACTTTCTGACCAAAAAATCATGGCCCCTGCTGACGGCAAGGTGGTAGTGATTGAAGAAACTTTTGAGCCCGAATATTTCAAGGACAAACGCCTTCAGATATCCGTCTTCATGAGCCCGCTGAATGTGCATGTCAACCGCTGCCCGATTAGCGGTACGATAAAATACAAGAAGTATCACCCGGGCAAGTACCTCGTGGCCTGGCACCCAAAGAGCAGCACAGAAAATGAACGTACCACACTGGTGATCGAAAATGACCGGATGCCCATTTTATTACGTCAGGTGGCCGGCGCACTCGCAAGGCGCATTTGCCTCTATGCGCAGGAAGGGCAGAAGATGCAGCAACACGAAGAGTTTGGCTTCATCCGCTTTGGCTCCCGCGTGGATGTGTACCTGCCGATCGGTACTCCTGTAGATGTTAAGATTGGCGACACCGTGCAGGGCGGGCTTACTACGCTGGCACATTTACCTTAGTTTCGTTGCTCATTCATAAAAAATCTCTTTAAAACCAAAACCATTCTTACCGACATGAAAAAGATCACGCTTATCATTGCCGGCCTGATGATTGCCGGAATGTCTTACGCTGCTCCCTGCGACAAGGACAAGAAATGCTGCAAAGACAAGGACAAGACCGAATGCAGCAAGGACAAGAAAAACTGCAAAGACAAGAAAGCCTGCTGCAAGAAAGACGAAGGCACTGCCAAGAAATAATTCTTTCAGCACGCAGTCAAATAAGGTCGGCCTCAGGGTCGGCCTTTTTTTTTGACTATACGGCAGCCCTCCTTTAGACCGTTTCTGATTGGATTTTTGTATCCGGCTGAAGGAATACTATGAGGTTTCCGTTGCCCCCTGAAAAGCCTAATTGAAGCACAAGCCCCGCAACGTGCGACGCAACGATGCTTCATCAGGGCACTCCCGCTGACCTAAAAAAACTTCCTGCGAAAAATGCTTCTTCCTTTTATAAAAAGAGTAAACCTTATGGGCTAAAAATGCGAGAGGCCATCCCTTCGGACAGCCTCTGTTTCCCAAAATTGGTTGGGTCTGTTTTATTCAAATTGGCTGGTCAGCTCCTGCTCAAAACGCGGGCATTCCATGCGATCCATGAAGTCTTGTTTGCGGGGATAGCGCCCTCTAATGAATATGGAGAACTCCCAACCGCCTTCGGAGCTTAGGGAAGGCTTGAGGGAAGAGGTAGTCACATCATATGATGCCGTAAAGGCGAGGCTGTTGTAGTCAATTTTGATGGTAGGGATGACGGCATCCTGCAAACGGATGAAGCAGCCGGCATGAATGGCGAAAAGCTGCTCGGCACCCAGTGCGTGGCGGTAGCTCAACATACCACCACCGATAATTTCCTGATAGGGTGCCTGGCTGGTATAATTAGCGGTTGCCATCAGCGCCCATTCCGGCGCCAGGCGAACGGTCATACCTGCTGAGCCGGTGTATTTAGGGCTCAGGCGAATCAGTGTTTCATTCGGGTTGAAGGCTTCTTTGGGACGGGTGACGTGGTAGGCCGCAGCACCGATATAGTAAATGACCTGGTTGTTCTCGCCCATCGAGCTGTTGAAACTGACACCGGCGCTGACATCGTAGTGGGTGATTTTATCAAATTTCATCGTCTCGCCGGTAGGGGCATTGGGGTCGTAGCCGCCGCCGACATATTGGTTGTCGAGGGTCATCTTGGAGGGGTCCACCGAGCGCTGAATGTAAGAGGCTGCAAAGCCTACGGATAAGTAGCTGGCATGCGCATCGAAGAGGCGCTTGTTGTAGTTGATAGCCGGAGTAATCTGTAGGGAATTGAAGTCAATGGCACCGGCATGGTCGTAGCTGATGCAGGCTCCGAAACTGATGTAATCGTGGTATTCTTTGTTTACCTGCACCCGGGTTTCACCTGAGACTAGTGTTGTCTGAAAGGGGTTTGAAATATTCCCCCATTGGGTGCGGTAATTGACGCCCACTTTGTAATCGCCGGAGAAGATGCCGGTGAGAGCTGGGTTTCGCAGGATGGCATTTTCGTAAAACTGCGAAAAGTGAATGTCTTGGGCACGCAAGCCTGTGGACAAGAGGCAAAGGAAAGCGGCGGCAGTAAGGGTCTTATTCATGCTGCATCGTTTTGCGGGATGAAGAGTGAGAATGTCTTTTCTTGATTCAGAAGTAGTGTATTGGCTGGTTTCATTAGCGGAAGCACTTCCGCCTCCGCTAATGAATTTTTTATCGGATCAGGGAAATATCGCCCTTGCTTTGGGTGTGTTCGCCATTGGTGCAGTTTGCATCCATTACCCAGACAAACACATCGGGTTTCAGAGGTTGCCCCTTGAAGGTTCCATCCCAACCCGCATTTTTATCATTCACCGGCATGTTTGTCCGGTCAAACACCAATTCGCCCCAGCGGTCATAAATCCGGAATCGGGAAACCACCAGGATACCCTTGGCATGGGGATAGAAACGGTCATTTTCTCCGTCTGCATTCGGGGTAAAGGTGTTGGGCAACCAGATTTGACTGCCGTCGCACATCACCTTAATGGCCACCTCATCCTGAGCCTTACAACCAAAGTCGCTAGCCACCTCTACGACATACACCATGTCGCGGGTAGGTGAGGCGAAGGGGCTGGCACAGGTGGTGCAGGAAAGGCCTTCTACAGGACTCCATTTATAGGTTGCAATGTCTGTTCCGCTCGTCTTAATCTGCACATTGTTGCCCAGCACCATGCTCAGGTCTGGTCCGGCATCAATCGTGGGCAGCGGATGGATGATGACATCGGTGCTGAGGGTATCTGCAAAGCAGGTTCCCTGACGAATGCTGACATGGTACGTGACGCTTTGTTTCGGGCTCGCATTCGGGTTCGGGCAGGTGCTGCAGGAAAGACCATCCATAGGGAACCATTCATATTGGTCGCCGCCTGTTGCCAGCAGGGCCACTGATTCGCCCTCGCACACTTCCCCACCGGGACTTACGGTGACAGGCCCGCGCTGAATGACCGTGATTGCGACAGCATCCGAATCCACACATCCATGAGCATCCCGGCCTACAACCGAATAGGTAGTCGTAATTGCAGGCGTAGCCAGAGGATTGGGGCAGTTCGTACAGCTCAGGCTGGAGGCCGGAGTCCAGGAATAATCCACCGCTCCGGAAGCTTGAAGTTGTGTTGACTGGCCAGAGCAAATGGTAAAGTCTGGGCCGGCATTTACCGGAGGCTGAGGATAGATGGCAACAGCTACCGTGTCTGCATTTACGCAGCCATTAGCTCCCGTCCCTGTCACCACATAGGTAGTAGGCTTTGTGGGTGAAGCCACAGGATTGGAGCAGTTGGTACAAGAAAGTCCGGTTGCCGGGCTCCATGAATAGCTAACAGCACCCGTAGCAGCGAGCTGCACATTCGTGAGTTGGCAAATGCTCTGATCCTGGCCAGCATCCACCTGTGGCAATGGCAACACGGTTACGATAGCTGATGCTGTATCCGAACATCCAAACATATCCGTGCCGGTGACCACATAGTTCGTGGTGGCTGTGGGGCTGGCTGTGGGTTGTGCGCAATTGGCGCAAGAAAGGCCTGCCGCAGGCGACCATAGATAGCTGGAAGCACCTTTAGCCGTCAACTGTACAGAATCTTTCTGGCAGATGCTTTTCGGTGTGTCCACGGTAACTACAGGCAGCGGATGATAATTCACGGTAATGGTAGCAGAGTCCGAGCATCCCGTGCCGGAAGTGCCCACCACTTTATACGTTCTGGTAGCAGTAGGAGTCACAACGGGGCTGGCGCAAGTGGTACAGGAAAGCCCTGTCGCCGGCGACCAAACATAGCTGGCAGCACCGCTGGAAGTAAGTGTCGTTGTGTTGCCTTCGCAAACACTGGTGTTGCCACTCAGTGAGACCACAGGCAAAGGATTCACCGTTACGGTAACACTATCCTGACTGATACATCCATTGGCACCGGTTCCCGTCACGGCATAGGTAGTCGTAGTGGAAGGCGTGGCAACCGGCGCACTGCAAGTGGTGCAGGAAAGTGAAGAAGCTGCTGCCCATTGGTAGCTCTGGCCACCGCTGGCATTTAAGGTTACAGACCCACCCGGACAAATGCCCACATTGTTGCCAGCGGAAATATTAGGCAGCGGTTTCACGGTTACCACCAGAGAGTCTTTATTGCTACAACCCGCCGCACTGGATCCAGTCACTACATAAGTTGTTGTCACTATCGGACTGGCGCCCGTGACGGCACAAATCGTGCAGGAGAGACCCGAATTCGGGGTCCAGACATAAGTGCTGGCGCCACTAGCCTTCAGGGTCACATTATCACCCAGGCAAAGTGCAGTATCCGCACCGGCAGATACTACCGGCAATGGGTTGACTGTAATCGTTATGGCAGTTGAAGCCGAGCAACCCAAGGCGGTCGTTCCCGTAAGTGTATAAGTGGTGGTTGCTGTAGGCCGGAAAGTAGGATTAGCACAGGTGCTGCAGGAAAGCCCGGTTGACGGAGACCATGAGTAGCTGGCAGCGCCCATCGCGGTGAGCACCGTACTATCTCCGGCACAAACCGTTGTAGAACCTGTGAAAGAAAGGGCGGGTGCCGGGTTGATACTTACCGATACACTGGCCGTATCCGAGCAGCCATTCGAGCTGGTTCCCGTCACGACATACGTTGTATTCGAAGCAGGTGTTGCAGTGGGGCTGGCACAGTTCGTACAGCTCAGGCCCGTGGCGGGTGTCCAGGAATAACTTGAAGCACCCGTAGCCGTCAGGGTAACACTGCCACCCGGGCAAATTGCCCTATTCGACCCGGCACTCACCGTCGGTAAGTCCTTTACAAAAACCGTTATAGTGTCTCTGTTCAGGCAGCCGAAAGCAGTGCTCCCTGTCACCACGTAAGTAGTGGTATCACTGGGGCTGGCGGTGGGGTTGGAACAATTGGTACAGCTCAGGCCCGGGCCACCCGTCCAGGAATAATTAGTAGCTCCTGTAGCATTTAGGCCAACGGAGCTTCCCGCACAAATAGCGACATCCGGGCCGGCATTGACATTAGGCAGGGAATTCACAACAAGGGTAAAGCTGGTCGTATCGGAGCAGCCAACGCCTGAAGTGCCTACTACGGTATAGGTAGTCGTTGCGGCAGGCGAAGCAGAAGGGTTCGAACAATTGCTGCAGGAAAGACCCGTTGCCGGAGTCCAAGAATAACTGGCAGCACCGGAAGCGGTGAGAGAACTATTATCTCCGGCACAAATGCTGTCAACACCAGAAACCGTGACGTTCGGTGTCGGGTTGATAGAGACGTTTACACTGGCCGTATCGGAGCAGCCATTTGCGGCAGTTCCGGTTACGAAATAGGTAGTATTCGATGAAGGGGAAGCTACCGGGCTGGCACACGTGGTGCAGGAAAGGCCCGTAGCCGGAGTCCATACATAGCTCTGTCCTCCAGTAGCCGTCAATGTTGTTGAAGTACCCGGGCAAACAGCCACATTACTACCTGCGGAAATAACAGGCAAGGGCTTTACCGTAACAACAACCGTATCCGAGCTGACGCAGCCAACTGCACTGGTTCCCGAAACGGCATAAGTGGTAGTAGTTGTCGGGCCTGCAGTGGGGCTGGCGCAATTGCTGCAGGAAAGGCTACCAGTAGGTGTCCATATATACGAGCTGGCGCCGCTGGCAGAAAGGGTAACAGAGCCACCGGCACAAACAGCCGTATCAGGCCCCGCATACACACCGGGCAGCGGGCTGACGGTAAGCGTGAAGCTGGTCGTCGCGGTACATCCTACCCCACTGGTACCTGTGATGGTGTACGTTGTCGTTGATGCAGGAGAAGCAGTCGGGTTGGCACAATTGGTACAGGAAAGACCTGTTGCAGGCGTCCAGGAATACGTACTGGCACCTGTCGCCGTGAGGGAAGCACTACCCCCGGCGCAGATGCTGTCAGGCCCGGAAATGCTGACACTTGGAGTGGGGTTTACTACCAGCGTCATGCTTGCCGTATCCACACAACCTGCTGCAGAGTTTCCTGTTACCAGATAAGTAGTAGTGCTGGAAGGTGAGGCTGTCGGGCTGGCGCAAGAGGTACAGGAAAGACCCGTTGCCGGCGACCAGGAATAACTCGCTGCACCGGTAGCATTCAGCGTTGCTGTGCCGCCCGGGCAGATTGTCAGATTCGGCCCTGCGCTAACTACAGGCAATGGATTCACCGTTACGACCATTGAGTCGAGTGCGGAGCAACCATTGCCGTCTGTACCCGTGACCACATAGGTGGTTGTAGTGACCGGTGTGGCATTAGGGTTCGCGCAGTTATTGCAGGATAGAGTTGCAGCAGGGGTCCAGACATAATTGCTGGCACCGCTGGCATGGAGGGCGGCAGTAAATCCGGCACAGAGCGCAGTGTCTGCACCTGCATACACTGAAGGCAGTGGATTCACAGTAACAGTTACTGTAGTGCTCCCCGAACAACCCGCGCCACTGGTGCCGCTTACCGTGTAGGTTGTCGTTGCAGCAGGAGTAGCTGTTGGGTTTGCACAATTGGTGCAGGAAAGACCTGTAGCCGGAGTCCATGAATAGCTGTTGGCTCCTGATGCCGTAAGGCTGGTGCCGCTTCCGGCACAAATCGTTTTTGTTCCTGTCACACTGATGCTGGGTGTCGGATTCACATTCACGACCAGAGATACAGAGTCTTTACAGCCATTCGTGCTGGTACCTACCACCTGATAGGTTGTTGTAGCAGCAGGAGAAGCTGAAGGGTTTGCGCAGCTACTGCACGAAAGGCTGCTTGAAGGAGTCCAGGAATACGTGCTGGCACCCGTGGCGTTCAACGATACCGAGCCGCCCGGGCAGATGAATTGGTTACCTGCTGTAGAGAGAACCGGCTTAGGATAAACGGTTACCGTAACAGTTGCCGAATCGGTGCACCCTGCCGCACTGGAGCCTACTACTTTGTAGGTGGTAGTGTTGGAAGGAGTAGCAGTTGGGCTGGCGCAATTCGTGCATGAAAGACCGGTGGCCGGTGTCCACTGATAGCTGTTGGCGCCTGAGGCGGTTAACGTTGCAAAAGCTCCCGCACACATCGTAGCAGCACTGCCCGCACTGACTGTAGGACGCGGATTCACCGTCACCATTGCAGACGTTGTATCGCTGCAACCAAAGCTGGTGGTGCCCGTTATGGTATAAGTCGTCGTCGTGGTTGGCGTGGCTATCGGATTGCTGCATGTGGTGCAGGAAAGTCCTGTAGCCGGAGACCAAGAGAAGCTGGCGGCGCCACTAATGGAAAGCTGAGCATTACCCCCACCACAAATAGTTTGATTGGCTACCGACATCACCGGCAAGGGGTGAATGACTACAGCCATCGAAGTAGTATCCGAGCAGCCTCCGGGCGTACCTACAATTTGCCGAACAGTGAAAGTGCCTGCGGTGCTGTACACATGGCTGGGGCTGGCAGAAACGGAACTGCTGCCATCACCAAAACTCCATTGATACGTCCTCGCGCTGCTGGGGATGGCATACGAAGTGTCAGTGAATTGAACAGCCGTCCCTACACATCCTGACAGCGTGTTGGCAGTAAACCCTCCGAAAGTTTGTGTATTCTTAATAGTATCCCCGCCTTGCAAGAAGGTGGCACAGGTACCATTCTGGAAAATTACTTTGGGGATGAATACACCAGGCGTTGTGTAGGTGTATGTAATCGTATTGGAGGTAGTTGTCAGGGTCGTTCCATTATCAAAGTCGAACGTGAGTGAAGAGGTATTGGCACTGGTCGTCGTGATGGTCAGCGACAAGGGTGCACAGCCTGTCACAGGTGTATAGCTCATCGTCCCGGAAGGGCTTGGGCCAACATAGACCGAATGAATGGCCGTGTCTTTGCAACCATTCGAATTGGTAGCAATCAACTTCACATAAAAGGTGCCGGATACCGGGAATGTCGCAGTAGGATTTGTAAGAACAGAAGAACCGCCATTCCCAAAAATCCAGTTGTACGAAACGGCATTGGTAGAACTATTCGTGAAATTGACAGTGAAAGGCGGGCAAGGGCCTACGGAATCATTCATGGTGTACACCGCATCAATAGCCGCCACATTGATATACGTGGTCTTGGTCATTGTGTCTCTACATCCATTGGAATCTGTAGCGATAAGCTGGACAGTATAAGTGCCCGAGCTGGTGTAGCTATGGCTGGGGCTGGTGGTGGTAGAGGTTCCACCATCACCGAATGCCCAAGTGTAGGAAGCCGGAGTCTGGCTGGTAGAGGTGTTGACGAAAGAAACGGGAATGTTAAGGCAGGCCAGCACATTGGGTGAATTGAATTGAGCGACCGGACGATTCACCAAAATCAGGCTGGACTTCACTACTGAATCCTGACAGCCACCTGTTTCGGTGATGTAAAGCTTGACGGTATAATTTCCACCCAGCGCATACACATGGGTCAATGAAGTAGCCGTGGTGTTGAGGATTGTCCCATCACCAAAATCCCATCTGCGGTTGGTGATGCTGCTGCCAGAAGAAGCTGTGGACTGGTCGGTGAATGAAACAGACAGAGCACCGCAACCGCCCATGGGCGTATTACTAAACGCTGCAGTTGGGCTATTGACTCGGATACGGTTGGGCTTTATCAGTGAATCGCGGCAGCCCTGCCAGTCGGTCACAATCACTTTGAGCGTATAAAGCCCTGTTGCGTTATAAACGTGTGTTCCGTACCAGCCACTATTGGTGGCGCCATCTCCATAATACCAATTAGTGTTCGTCCAGTTGCAAGTCTTTGTCAATGTCAGTGTGCCGCCTTTACATAATACTGTGTCGCTTTCTGAAAAGCTGATTGCAGGATCCCACAAGACGACGTTTCTCGTCTTCGTGACCACACATCCGGTAACCGTGCTCCAGGCTGTAAGGGTTACGTTGTAACTTCCATAACTGCTATAGGTATGTGTTGTGTACCGGTTGCTGTCTAATGGGCTGCCATCTCCAAAATTCCATACCCAACCGGTAGCTCCCACTGAACTGTCACGGAAGAAAACATGCTTCCGGTTTGCACAATCCACGGAGTCCGAAAAATCAACTTTCGGGCCATTGATGGTAATATAATTCGAACGGGTTAGCGTGTCGTTACAGCCATTATTGGAAGCGATCAACGTAACCGAATAAATGCCGGGACCATCATAGGCAAACAGGGGATTCGTAGCCGTACTAGCCACTCCACCACCGCTGCCAAAAATCCAGCTATAGTTTGTAGCACCCGTAGAGCTGTTGGTAAATGCTATCAGCGAATTGACACATGCAGTTGTAGGCGATGCCGTAAAACCCGCAGTAGGCTTGGCTCCCACTAACACAGTCTTCGTTGCCGTATCCGTACAGCCGGTGCTGGTCTGGACGATTAACGTTACGGTATAGCTGCCAGGAGCATTATACGTATGGCTTACACTCGCACCACTGCCTGTGCCCCCATCCCCAAAATTCCAGGAATAGGAACTGATGGGCACAACCGAAACTACAGAGGCCAAAAATGTGCTGGACACCGGAGCACAACCCGAAATGGCCGTGTTACTGATGCTTGCCGAAATAGGCTGCACAGTGACATACCCATTCTTTTTGAGCGTATCCGTACATCCATTGGAGCCGGTTGAAATCAGCGTTACGTTGTACACCCCATTGGCCGTGTAGCTGTGCGAAGGATTGGTAGAAGTGCTGGTGCCGCCATCGCCAAAATCCCAGTAGTAGGAGCTGGCGCCAGAAGTGCTGTTGGTAAACGCGGTATTGAGCGGCGCACTGCAAGCAGCAATAGGGTTACCCAGAAAAGCATTGCTGGGCCGAGCAGAAACCGTAACAGTGCTGGTAGCGGTATCATTGCAACCATTGTAATTCGCAATTAAGCGTACCGTATAAGTACCTGCCGAACTGTAAGCGTGTGAAGGATTCGCAGAAACAGATGCCGTTCCGTCCCCGAAAGACCAGGCATATGTTGCACCTGACGGCGCAGTCGAATTGGTAAAATTTACATTACTACGAGTGCAGACACTGTTGGCGCTTTGCGAATAGCCCGCACTGAGCGAACCTATCGTTACGAAAGAAGTTTTTGTCATCGTGTCGCGACAACCGGCTGCGGTCATCGAAATCAGTCGCACCGTATAGAAACCGGCTGTGCTGTATGTGTGTGTAGGAGATGCCGAAGTGGAACTGCTGCCATCACCAAAATCCCATTGGTAGCTGGAACCACCACTGGAAGTATTGTTGAATGCGACAGTTACCGGAGGATTGCAGGAGTTATTATTAGTAGCCGTGAAATTGGCCGTCGTACTGGGCACTATATGGACGTAAGAACTTTTGGAGAGCAGATTGGCACAACCTGCCGCGTTGGTAACAATCAGCGAAACCGTGTACGTACCGGTGGTCGTATAAGTATGCGAAGGGCTGGTCGCACTTGAATTCGTGCCATCCCCAAAGTCCCAGTAGTATGTTCCCGTGCCTGTGACACCCAAGGTAGAGCTGTTGACAAACTGTACTATTTTGGAACCGCATCCGATGCTGGTATCTGTTGAAGAGAATGCTGCTGTGGGTGCCGGAAGAATGGTGATATACCCCGTGATAGTCTTGGTATTACTTCCGGAAGCATTGGTGGCCGTTAAGGAAATCGTATAGGTACCGGGCGTATTATATATCGTTGATGGGTTTTGAAGTATTGAGCTTGTACCATTACCCAAATTCCAGCTCCAACTCGTTGGGCTGTTGGTGCTCAGGTCCGTAAACTGTACCAATACCGGCGCACAACTCGTGCTGGGAGAAGCACTGAAATTGGCTACGGGAGCCTGTGCGTACACCATACCATTTCCCAACAAGACCAGCGCTAAGAAGCTAAACGCGATGCGTAGGACTCTACTCATGGTTTAAAAAAAGTTTAATAGAAACTATAGTGATTGTAGCGAGAATTTACCCGTCAAAAAAACGACAGGGACAAACATACAAGGCGTAAAACAACTTATTGATTTACAACCGTTAACAAGTAAACAACTAAGCCTATTGTTATCAATAAACTTGTAAATAATCTCTTGATTTTCAATGGCTCAAATTTTAGCCATTTACCCTAAATATTCAATAGTTATTGATTGTCAACGGGGGTTATTGTGTTGTTAAACACCGTTTATACATCTGTACGGTGTTTTCCAAACCAAAGTACAGGGCATCGCTGATGAGCGCGTGGCCAATAGATACCTCATCCAGCGTAGGTAGTCTTTGGGCAAAAAAACTCAGGTTATCCAGGTTCAAATCGTGGCCGGCATTGATACCCAAGCCCAGTTGATGGGCCAGCTCGGACGCATGAACATACGGTTTCACTGCCTCTTCCGGCTGGCTGGAAAAGCCTTGAGCATAAGCCTCGGTATATAGTTCAATACGATGCGTCCCCGTGTCCACTGCAGCCCGGATTATCTCTGCATCCGGGTTCACAAAAATGGAAGTGCGTATGCCCGCCTGAGCAAACACCTTAATTATTTCCTGTAAAAACTTTTGCTCCTTCACGGTGTCCCAGCCATGATTGGAAGTAAGCTGGCCGCGGGCATCGGGCACCAAGGTTACTTGCGTAGGCTTCAGTTCTAATACCAGAGCCACAAACGATTCTTCCTTCGGGTTCCCTTCGATATTGAATTCGGTAGTCACCCGCTGCTTCAGCGCCCGCGCGTCTGCATAGCGGATATGCCGTTCATCGGGCCGCGGATGGATAGTTATGCCATCGGCACCGTATGCTTCACAACGCTGAGCTGCCAGTAGTACGTCTGGAATAGTTCCGCCCCGGCTGTTGCGCAGGGTAGCTATCTTATTAATATTCACTGAAAGCCGGGCAGCCATTACGATTCAATATTCGATGAATAAGCCTGATTATGCTCGTGTAAAAATCAAAATACAAAAAACTACTTAGGTACTCAAAATTACTTTGAAAATAAATTGTATTTCAAGATACACCAAATAGCACGAAAGCCATCCTTCCAACCTATTTTTTTACCTTCTTCATAGGTGCGACCGTAATAGGAAATGCCCACTTCATAAATCCGGACACCCTTTACCCGCGAAACTTTCGCAGTGATCTCTGGCTCAAAGCCGAAGCGTTTTTCTTTCAAATCCAATGACTGAATTACCTCTCTCCGCATCAGTTTGTAGCAGGTCTCCATGTCGGTGAGGTTCAGGTTGGTCAGCATATTGCTCAGCAAAGTCAGCCAACGATTGCCGATAGAGTGCCAGAAAAAAAGGATCCGGTGCGGTTTGCCTCCAATAAAACGAGAACCATACACCACATCAGCCATTCCATCTAATACGGGCTTCAATAGGAGATTGTACTCCTGAGGATCATATTCCAGATCCGCATCCTGAATGATGACAAAATCACCGGTAGCATGCGCGATGCCGGTGTGCAAAGCTGCTCCTTTACCCGTATTCACCTCATGCTTGTAATAGGAAATCGTCAATTCCGGATGAGCTACCTGATACCCTTGTACTGCTTCTTCTGTATTGTCTTTCGAACAATCATTTACAATGATGACTTCTTTGCGCAGGCCCGCAATAAGCGTCACATCGTTCAGCTTATCGAGGATACGATGAATGGTGGGCCCTTCGTTGTAGGCAGGAATGACAATGGAAAGCAACATAGCTTCAAATAAAAGCCGGTGGATATCGAATGAGAAATTGAAAATTGACTGTATCTCAGTCTCTTTTTCAAAGAGTCGGCAAAAGTAAAGTATCCCGTTCCCTGCTACTCAATGAATGTAGTTCCGAAGCCCCGCCCTACTGTAGCGCCCAATATCTTTGCGCCGCCATGCTGATAGAAGTACTGAAATCCAAGATTCATCGGGTTCGCATCACGGAGGCTAACCTCCATTATATAGGCTCCATCACCATTGACGAAGCCCTGATGGAGGCTGCTAACATCCTGGAGCACGAAAAAGTGCAGGTGGTTGCTATTGAAAGCGGCGCTCGCCTGGAGACTTATGTCATCCGGGGTACGCGGGGCTCCGGCATGATTTGCATGAATGGCCCGGCAGCCCGGGCGGTGCAAGTGGGGGATACGGTAATCATCATGGCCTATGCAAGTATGAGTTTCGAAGAGGCCAAGAGCTTTAAGCCGGCTGTCATTTTCCCTAAAGAAGGGAACCTCCTTTAGGACTAATTTTTTGACGGAGCTTCAATCTGTGTGCCTGAATCCGAAACATTCCTCATGAAGCGAAAGACTGCCCTTACCCTCATTCAGCTTGTTGTCTTTACAGCACTAGGCGGTGGTATCGTCTGGTATATGCTCGCACATATGAGCCCGGCCGACCGTCAGACTATGATGCAGTCTATTGAAGAAACGAATCTGCTGTGGATGCTTCCCTTCCTGCCCACCTTCCTGCTTTCGCATTGGGCTCGTGCCCGCCGTTGGCAATTGATGCTGGCACCTTTGGATATTCATGCCGGCACAGTCAACACTACCTTTTCTGTACTCATCGGCTACCTGGTCAACCTCATACCGCCCCGTGCCGGCGAAGTGGCTAAATGCACCGTACTGGCACGCTATGAACAGGTGCCTGCTGATAAAATGATTGGGACCATCGTTGCGGAACGTGCTTTTGATGTCGTTTGCCTGTTGCTGATCATAGCCTTTAGTTTTTACTGGCAGAAAGATGCATTGAACAGCTACCTGGCCGGGGAACTGCTGGGGCATGCGCCCACCGTAGAAAAACTACTCGTCACCGGGCTGGCCGGACTGATGCTGCTGGGCTTAGTCTGGTTTTTCTATCGTCGCTACCGCCATACCCGGGTTGGGCGATTTATTGAGGGTCTGGGCTCGGGTGTGGTATCCCTGTTCAAACTCAAAAAGAGAGGTTGGTTTCTTGTTTATACCCTGCTCATCTGGGCTGCCTATATCGCCCAGGTAATTCTGGGTTTTAAGGCCATGTCTGCTACGGCGGATCTGGGCCTGGGCCCGGCCCTTCTGGTGCTCATCTTTGGCTCGGCAGCTATTATTGCTTCGCCGGGGGGCATTGGGCTTTATCCTTTCCTCGTGGGGCAAGTGCTGCATTCTGGTTATGGCATCGGCCTGCCTGAATCAAATGCTTATGGCTGGGTATGCTGGGCTGCCCTCACACTCGCTACCCTACTCTGTGGCATTGCATCTTTACTGCTCCTTCCTCTTTACAACCGCCCGAACCATGACCGACAAACTACAGTGGATTCAAGCCCGCATTCATAACCGCGCGAGTCTGGCAAAACATGTTGCTGCATTAAAGGCATCTGGCCAAAGTATTGTGTTCACCAATGGCTGCTTCGATATCCTGCACCGCGGGCACCTCGACTATCTGGCTAAGGCTGCGGCACTAGGAAATGCCTTGGTCATCGGGGTAAATTCAGATACTTCCGTGCAGCAGTTGAAAGGCCCTTCCCGCCCCATAAACAACGAACAGGACCGGCTGTTTGGCTTAGCTTCTTTGCTGTTCGTAAATGCGGTTTGCCTCTTCGATGAAGACACCCCCCTGGAGTTGATTCAGGAATTGAAACCCGATGTGTTAGCAAAGGGCGGCGACTATACGATGGATACAATAGTGGGTGCAAAAGAAATGCTGGCCCGGGGCGCCTGTGTCGAAATCATTCCCTTTGTAGAAGGCTATTCGACCACAGCTCTGATTGAAAAAATAAAGCAGGCTTAATGATGCACCCGGCGGCTGAGCACACCACCGGAAGCTTCTTTGATGCTGTGCGTAAAAATGAATGCCTTGGGGTCAATCTTTAAGACCAGGTTCCGCATGCGCCGCACTTCAAGCCGCGTGACGATGGTAAAAACAATGTCCACATCTACGCTGATTTCAAAGCTTTCTTTTAAAAAGCCCCGCTCCCCTTTGTAAATCGTGATGCCCCGGTTCAGCTCGATGACTAATCGCTGTTTTATTTCCTCGCTGCATCCGGAAATAATCGTGACGCCTGTGTATTCTTCCAGGCCTTCAATCACAAAATCAATTGTCCTTGTTGCCACATAATATGTGAGGATGGCGTAGAGCGCCACATCAAAACCTACCATGAAAGCAGCAAGCAGAAAGAGCACCGCATTGATGCACAAAATGATTTCGGAAATGGTGAATGAAGAACGTCGCAGCGTATAAAGAGCCAGCACTTCTATTCCATCGAGAGAACAGCCGCCGCGCATCCCCAACCCCACACCAATGCCCAGGAAAAAACCGCCAAAAAGTGCCAGCAGGATGCGGTCATAATGCTCGGCAATGCTCAAGTGCGGAAATGGGATAAGTGTAAAGCACAAGGCCAAAAGGACCACTCCAATTACTGTTTTCACTACAAATGTTTTCCCGACCAGAAAGTATCCCATCACCATCAATGGGATGTTTGCTGCCACCAGCAACAAAGCCGTCATCGTATCGCTGGTATGAAAGCTCTCATGCAGCAGTAGGGAAAGGCCGGTGACCCCTCCATCCAAAAAGCCATTCGGCACTAAAAAACTTTTGAGTGAAAAAGCCATGAACAAAGCACCGGCTATGATATAGAGTGCATCCTGTACCTGATGCGGCAATTGAATTTTGGACATGTTCTGGTTTAAAAAAAATCAAAAGCAGAGTTGCATAAAGGCGTAAAAATGAATCGCAGCACCACCCTGATTATTCTGAAAGCAAGAAATAAGAATTCCTTCAACACAGCAAAAAAGAATCCCCAAAATCACTCCTGAACCATTGCTTTCAATTGCGTCAGATGCCATTCTTTCTGAGCAGCCCGCATTTCGATAGCGGTTCGGGTGAAGTATCGGTGTTGTTCAAAAAATTTTACCTGAAGGCGGTTCCAGTCTGTGCTGTTTTGAACGGCATCATTGCTTTTGAGTTCCTGGAAAAGCAAATCTGAAATGGCCCAGAAGTCTTCGCGCCCGAGATAATCGAGATCCGCATCGGCAATAATCTCCTCGGAAAGATTGCGAGGGCTTTGAGGAATCCGGGTCGCCTGAATCATGCCGCAGATTTGGTCTGTATGCTCCCGGGAATAGCCAAACTGAGGCAGCGATTGTGTGGCAATTTCACAACTAATCGCCTCGTGATTCTTTGCTGAAATCATAAAGCCACAATCGTGGTATAAGGCTGCCGTAAGTACCAGGAGGCGCGCCTCATCATCCAGTCCTTCCGCCCGGGCCAGATGCTCCGCTGCCTGATATACATCCCGCGTATGTGCCAGGCTGTGATAACTCAGTTGCGCCGGCAATTCCTCCTGTAATCGCCCGCAGATATAGGTCTTTGCTTTCTGAAACTCCATGAAAGGAAACTGCTTTTCAAATGGTCGAACACTTACAAAATAGGCTCATTTGCGGCATATTCATCATGGAATGATTC
Organism: Bacteroidota bacterium; assembly: GCA_018267625.1. GTDB lineage: Bacteria > Bacteroidota > Bacteroidia > Chitinophagales > Chitinophagaceae > UBA1952. The sequence goes on along the minus strand of JAFDYC010000031.1, from coordinate 11,137 downwards.
TATGCTAAAAAAAATAGCAATGGGCAAGTGTTATAAGTACTTGCCTGTATAGCTCTTCGAGACTTTTTTGAGTCCTTCCGGAGGGCCTTCATAAAGCAAATGACCGCCCGCAACACCCGCCTCAGGGCCAAGGTCTATGACCCAGTCGGCATTTCGAATCACATCGGTATTGTGCTCAATGACGATAATTGAGTGCCCTTGTTCGATCAAGGCATGAAACGAATCCAGCAGCTTGCTGATGTCGTGCATGTGCAGGCCGGTAGTGGGTTCATCAAAGATGAAAAGCAGTTTTTCTTTCGCAGCACTGCGCCCCAGAAAGGATGCCAGCTTCACCCGTTGAGCCTCGCCTCCGGAGAGTGTGTCCGCGCTCTGACCCAGTTTCACATAGCCCAAGCCAACATCGCTCAAAGGCTGCAAGGCCCGAGCTACTTTCTTTTCATTTTGGAAAAAGGAAATCGCCTCGTCCACGCTCATATCCAGCACCTCAAAGACGTTTTTATTGTGGAGCTTCACTTCCAGTACTTCATCCTTAAACCGGCGGCCCTTGCAGGTTTCACAGACCAGATGCACATCTGCCAGAAACTGCATTTCCACCACCACTTCTCCTTCGCCCTTGCAGGTGTCGCAGCGCCCACCGTCGGTGTTAAAAGAAAAATGCCTGCTTTCATAGCCTCTCATTTTCGACAAGGGCTGCTTCTCATACAGCTTACGAATTTCATCCCAGGCTTTGATGTAGGTGACCGGGTTCGAGCGGGAAGATTTCCCGATAGGGTTCTGGTCAATCAGCTCCACACCGGCAATCTGGTCCAGATCGCCCCTGAGTGCCCGAAATAATCCGGGTCGTTCTGTACCGGCTTCGTAGCGCTGCATCAATGCCGGATAGAGTGTGTGCCGCACCAGCGTGGTCTTGCCGCTGCCACTGACTCCGGTAACCACACACAGGCAATGGAGTGGAAAGGAAACCGAAAAATCTTTGAGGTTGTTTTGGCACAAGCCTTCCAGAATAATCGAGTTGACAGGTTTTCGGATAGGTTGGCTTCGTGTGATGCGCAGCTTACCCGAGAGATATTTCCCAGTCAGGCTTTCGGAATGCATCATAAGCTCCTCAGCCGTGCCGGTGGCAACCACTTCCCCACCGAGATGGCTGGCTAAAGGCCCCATGTCAATGATATAGTCGGCCTCCCGCATCATCATATCATCGTGCTCCACTACCACTACCGTATTGCCGAGTTCGCGCAGGTTTTTCAACACTTGTATAAGGCGTGCCGTATCACGGGGATGTAGGCCAATGCTGGGTTCATCGAGGATATAGAGCGAGTCGCTGAGGTTGGAGCCCAGAAATCGGGTAAGCTGGATGCGTTGGCTTTCACCACCCGATAAAGTATTCGCCGGCCGGTCGAGTGTGAGGTAGCCCAGGCCCACATCCAGCAGGGTATCCAGGCGCTGGTTTATTTCAATTATAATGCGTTTTGCAATCTGGCTTTCATGCGAGCTAAGGCGAATATGCGCCATCCAAGAACTGAGTTCGTCAGCGGGCAGGCGCATCAAATCGGCAATCGTGGCACCACTCACTTTCACATATAGCGCTTCTTTGCGCAGGCGGGTACCCTGGCATGTGCCGCACTCTGTCCGCCCCCGGTAGCGGGCCTGCAGGATTCGATACTGCACTTTATACAGGTTTTGCCCCACCATGTCGAAGAAATCACGGACACCTTTGATTTTGTCATTACCCTTCCAGAGCAAGTCATATTGCTCTGGCGAAAGGTCCATCACCGGCTTGTGTATCGGGAAGCTAAAACGAGATGCATCGCGCACAAATTCACGTTGCCATTGCCCCATTTTATCGCCATGCCAGCAGGCTACAGCACCTTCGTAAACACTCAAGGTTTTGTTGGGGATTACCAGGTCAGGGTCTAAGCCCAGCACCTTACCAAAGCCTTCGCATTCCGGACAGGCACCGTAGGGATTATTGTAGGAAAACAGATTAGGGCTTGGCTCTTCGAAACGGATGCCATCTGCTTCGAAGCGGGAAGAAAAATGCTGAATCCGGGACTTCCCATCCGGCTCTGCGATGTGCAGCAGGCAGTCGCCTTCGCTTTCATAAAAGGCCGTTTGTACCGAGTCAGAAAGGCGGTGCATATCGTCTTCTTCAAAAGGCTTCACCACAATCCGGTCCACCAGTAGAAACAAGTTTTCTTCCGGCATAGGCAGCTCGCCACCCAGTAAATCTTCGATGCGCAGTACACCCGCTTTTTCGGCAAAGACCCGGGCAAATCCTTTTTGCATCAGAATACCCAGTTCCTCATCCAGGCTACGCCCAAAACGGGTAAGCAGCGGCACCATGATTTGCACCCGTGTGCCTTCAGGCAGCGCCGCTATATAGTCGGTCACGTCTGAGCTGCTGTGCCGTTTCACTTCCTGGCCGCTGATGGGAGAAATCGTCCGGCCAACCCGGGCAAAGAGCAATCGCAGGTAGTCGTATAATTCCGTCATGGAGCCTACCGATGATCGGGGGGAACGGGAACTCACCTTTTGTTCAATGGCAATGGCCGGGCAGATACCGCGTATGTAATCCACATCGGGCTTATCCATGCGCAGCAGAAACTGGCGGGCATAGGCGCTGAGGCTTTCGGCATAGCGGCGCTGGCCTTCGGCAAAAAGGGTATCCATCGTCAGGGAGCTCTTGCCCGAACCGGAGACGCCGGTCACCACCACCAGTTTATTGCGCGGGATGGAGACATCAATATTCTTCAGGTTGTGCATCCGCGCGCCTTTGATGAAAATATCAGCTTGGGCGGCCGACTGCAAAAGTCCATTGGAGGCGGGAAGAGCAGACGAAGTGCCTGATGGTTTGCTTCCTGAAGACGGGCGTTTTGAATGCTTCGATTTTGTGTGGACAGGAGTTGGGTCGGCAGGGACCTTTACTCCGGAAGTTTGGGTTTTAGCGGCAGGCATGGGGATTCCTGTAAAGGTATTGGGTACTCTGAGCTTAGGCCCCATAGGCTCCCGGCATAGCCACATTCCGAATTCAGGGAATGCAAATGGCACCACCGGAAAAGGCCTTCATTCCAGCCTTTCAGTCGTACTTTGAAAAGCGCTTGCAAACCGCGTCAATCCTCAGGGGCAGTCTATTGTAAAATCCGGTTATTGCTCGTTATTTTCGCCTTCAATCATCTTACCCAACAATAAGGACTGAATGAAATTCAATTTTATCCGCATTACGTTGCTCCTGCTGCTGACGGGCGCTCTGGTTCCCGCCCATGCTCAAAATGGAATGCCGGGCTTTGTCAAGCAACTCGAAATAGGTTACGGCTACTCCTTTTGTTCCGCTGACTATATCATCAAAGCTAAAGGCATTGTGCCCGATGGCACCCGCACCGTGGACACCAGCATCAGCACCCGCGTTCACACCAAAGCCGGCATGACTGAAACGTTCGGCACCAGCCTGAAGCTGAAACGCCTGGGCCAGAAAAGCACATTGGCCATTGGGGTGGACCTTAGCTACAGCGCCTACCTCTGGAATTTTCATACTCCTACCAGCGCCGTACTCAACGATTCCGGCTTCCGCTTCAATTATGATTACAGCATGCCGGTCTTTGACGGCGCCAGCTTCACAGCAGCGGGTATCATCACCGCCGATTTCAAGTTTGGCGTGGATGCCATGATGGATAAAATTTACCGTTGGGGCTGGACCATCGGCGTTGGCGTGATGCCTTCAATCAGCGCTACTGCGGCTACCGGATATGATGCCAACACGGCCTTCGGCATTCAACCAGTAGTGAAAGGGGATGTGGCCCTGCGCGGCCCAATCGTTGCCAAGTTGCGCCTCCAATATTCTTTGGGTAAGATTCCATTTGTGGACCAAAGCGGCGATGGCCTTGTGCCCGGAACGACCATGCAATCTTTACTCAACGGCAAAAGCAATTTCACGGTTTCGATTTTGCTCCTGCCTTTCTCGTTCATGTATAACACGAGCACCTGGTACAACACCTACTAATCGTCTTCCACCGCTTTAAACCACAACGGCGACGGATCATTCCAGTCGCCGTTGTAGTTGATAGTCAGCTCTTCCCCTTTGGCTATTGGACGTACCGCATGAATGCTCATCATCTGCCGCTCATAGTTCATGAGGTATTCGCAGTTGGAAGCATAAGAGTGATTGTAGAGCGAGAGATAGCCCAGGGCAACACAGCATTCCTGACGCCCTTCCGGCAGCCATTCGAAAATATAGTCGTGGAGCAGGGTCTGATCTAAAAGCACCCGCGCCGCAGCATCCATCACAAGCACTGGCGAACACTCGACCACCTGGCCTGCCTCAATAGGCTGCGCCGCAAAAACACCCCTGCCTTTTCCCAAACTTTCGCCGATAAATAATGCAGTAGAAATGAAAAATTCCACAGGGGAAATGTACGGTTAGTGCTTACAGGAAGCACATTAAAAATGCATTGTTAAAATTTTGAAGCACCTGTATCTTCGCCCTTCATACTCAACTCTTTTCGCGCATGCACAAACTCTTACTCAGTACACTTTTAATCACACTAAGTACCGGTGCATTTGCCCAGTTTTCCTCACACTCCTACATCGGCTATTATTACCCTGTCCCCCGTGGCCCCAAGTGCGCCGAAGTAGGTTATACTTATCCCATCGGCACCGCCGAATTCAGCTATCGGGCCCGGAAGTATGATGAAGGTACCGGCCTCCTCTCGGACACCTCATTCTCTAAACGCATCACCAGCAGTGCGGGCTTTGGCGCCTATGCCGGTTACTATTTTCCCCTCATGAGACTGGCGGAAAAAAGCAGACTGGCCTTAACTATTGGCTATATGTACAACGGCTACCTCTGGGAAGGAAATTTCTTCAGCTATTCCATGCTTAGCGACACCCTCACCGCCGGCAGTTCCCCCTCGGGAGGTACGGTTGAGTTTGCACTGCCTATAGGCTTCGATTACAAATGGGGCAGCGATGCCCTATTCAGCAAAAGCGAGAAGCTCTGCTACTCCTTCGGTGCCGGAGTATTTCCCTCGATGAACGCAACGATTTACCGCGACAATGGCGGCCTCAAGTTCTATGCCCGCCCCTATCTGAAGGCCGAAGCCGGCATCTTTGCAGGCCTTTGCGTCAAGCTGCGACTCACCTACCTAGCAGGCAAGGTGGACTACATCAACTCCTCCATCAACATCCCCGGAAATTTTGAAGAGACGAAGTTTACCTCAACCGGCACCACGATGTTTTCGATTATCATCATGCCGATGTCCTGGAAATTTTCGAAGAACGACTGGTAAAACGATTACTACAGAACCAACAGAGGCTGCCGAAATCAGGCAGCCTTTTTTCATGCCCCTTCAAGCTCGATTGCAGAAATATTTAGCCCGCCTCTGGCCCTGAGGAGCTTCTTTGCAACCGATCCTCAACTTGTATCCGGGAAGGCTGCAACGAGTGCTGATTTATGAAAATCGGGCTGACGAACAAAAAACTCTCTAAGTACCCCAAGAATCAGTCTGGATTCCCGACGGATTTTTTCTGGAAAAACTATCGGGAAATTTCCAGATTCTGGTCGTCCACGAAGACACCTTCACCTGAAGATTTGATATGGATTTTGCGTACGGCAGGTCCTTTCATGTTCAGCTTACGGAGCTGTTTTTCATTTATACCCAGGAAGTAGTCGCCCGGGTGAAGGCCCATGTAGCTGAAGTAGCCATCGCCTTCACTTTGGATACTGGTCACGAGGCTGCCATCGGCCCGGCGGATTTCAACTTCCATGCGGCCGATATGCCTTCTACCCAAGCTGTCGCGCAGATAGACGGTGCCCGACACCTCGTTCATCACCTCAACGGGCACATTAATCTGATGGAGTTCATTCGGGCTGACGGCAACGTTCATCGTCTTTTTCCGGATTTGCCAGTTGATATTTTCAAAAGTGTTTTGGCTGAGGTCTAAGAAATAGTTCGTGTACGGCTCCAGGTCAACGACGCGGATGGTGGTATCCCTGGAAGAATACTTCACATGGCCGCTGTTGATGCTGGCGTGCAGGCCTTGCACTTTGGGTTCGCCGGCATCCCGGACGCCGTTGTAGTTGAGGTCTAAGAAGGGGGTGATGCTGATACCGCCGCGGCCTACAGATGTTCGGTTGCTCAGGCCTGTGTAGTGGCTGCGGGGATCGAACACCATACTGCCCGAAGCCGTTGCCGTCAGTGTGTATATGTCGTTGTAGCGACTGGCAGCAACCCCTACCCGTGCCCCGGAAAGATCGTAGCGAATGCCGGCACTCATGCCAAAGCCATTGTTCATCAGGTTTTGCTCGATGCTGAAGTTGATATAGCCCCGGTTGAGCAGGTATTGCTCGACGACACACTTGGCGGAGAGGATGCGTTGGTCTTTGAAGCTGTATTGTGCTTCGGGCATCAGCGTGAGCCCTTTCCAGACCCGCAGGGCCATCGAAAGATTCGTATAGATGTAGGGATTGAACTGGGGCGGGTCTTGTGCACCGGCAGAGATCATGTAGGTGTTGAGGTTCACACTCACATTTTTGTAAGCAGCCGATACCAGCCACTCCGCACGGTCATACTTGGTGTACTGAGAAATTAATATCTGGTTGAGCAGGAGCCGGGTCATGCCGCTGAAACGCTTATGCGAAAAAGGAATGGAGAAGCTCAGTTTTCGTTCTTCGAGGTAGTTGTACATCAGTGCCCGCTGGCTCGGGTCATACTTTGTCCAGTCCAGCTCTATTTGCCCATTGCCCGGCAGGCGATAGCTTAGCATGACACTGCCCTTCACGCTATGGACATAATCGGCAATCATCAAGAGGTTGGAAATCGGGCGTAAGGAAAGGGTAGCAAAGGGCATATTGCTGCCCGATTTGACGGAAGAGAGGTATTCATTCCCTGCGCTCACGGTCATGATCCTGGATACGCCATAACTCAGGCTCGCGCGGGCCAGGCGGCTGTTCAGGCTATCCTGTACCAAGCCGGCACTGACAGTGTATTCAAATTCTTTTTTGGGTAAGAAATTGAATGGCATGATGATATTGTCTTCCCAATTTCGCTCTTCGCCGTAAGGCCCGTAATAACGCAGCCGGATGCTGGAGCTGCCATATACTAAGGGCACATCGAAACTGAAAAAGCCTGAGGCATCGGCTTTCGTGAAATCCACCAGCACATTATTGACGTATAGCTCCACCGTCCAGCCGGGTTCCGTGAACCGGCTCAGGCGATAACTGCCGGCAGACTTGCGGTAGGTGGTCGGTGCATTCGTGACCTGCACCCCCAGCACGGGGTCGAGAATGGTAGCCGTTGTTCGGGCATAGATGCGCCCCACACTGAACTGCCGGAGCAGCTCATTGTTATTATTCACGTAGCGCCACTGGTAGAATTGCTGACGTTTATCCAGGCCCATCATGCTGCTGTAATTCAGCGAAAGGTTCAGCTCCCCGCCGGCCAGCATACTCCCCAAGGCCACCCCCGCACGCACATCACTGATTCCGTTGTTTTGCTGGGTTGTGTTCAGCGTCCAGTCCAGCGCACCGAACCGAAACCTGGGATAGTCGCGCTGAATAAAGGTATCGGCAACCACATCGCCCCGCAGGCGGCTCAGGTTTCGGTGCAGTTGGGCTAATTGTAATTCACGTATGGCCGGCAATTCCACGCTGGCGCTCATTTGCACCGTTAGTGATGTGAAGCTGAAGCTGCTGTTCAGGCCAAAGACCCTGAAATAATCTGCCCGCAGATAAAGGTTTGTTTCTGTCTGGATGAGGTCACTGGGTTCCAATTGAAGGACCTTATTTTGATACCGGATTTGGAAGCGGTTGTTGTCAATACAGTACCGCGTCTCGGGGTTGATAAAATATCCCGTTACCGAGTCGAAGCCAGGCGTCGTCTCCACCTTAATTTTCAGGTACCGGAAGAGTTCCACAATCGGCAGATAGACCGTCTTCCCTTTAATGACTGCTGCCATTTCGGTGTTGCCGATGCGCTGCACATTCAGGAGTATAGAGGTCTCATCGTAGCCCGGGCCGCCGGGGTCGCCGCTAAACAGGTCGTCGAAGCTGGGGATAGCAGGAGCAGTGCCCGGCGTTTTTGCAGGCCCCGTAGGTCCCGGGCCTTTCTTTTTTGCCGGCGAACCGGGATCTTCCTTATGCACCGCATGAGCAGGCGTACACACCATCAGGGCCATCGCCAGCACAAGCAGGAAGTGCCCCGTTTTTTGGGAGCTCTTTCTTGCCCTATAGGATAGCGAGGTGATCAAAACCTGGTTATTGTTCGATGAACGTGATGGTGAAGGTGCCGTTGTAGCTGCCGGCAGGGTTTGATGCGGGCGATCCCACCGTGAGGGTGCCCCCGATATTGACTACCGTTCGGGATGGCGGGGTGGTCGTCAGGATAAAAGGGCTGGAAGGGCTGGAAGCACCAATATGGAGCAACATGCTGCCCCCGTTACTGCCCGTCAGCGTGACATCCGGGCCATTCAGAATGGAGACGATGGTGCCCGGCAAACCTTCCACTTCAAACATGGCCGGTGAGAAGCTGTAGCCAAAGCCTGCCTGCACTACATCTCCAGTGGAAGATCGCGAGCCTGTAGGAGCAACGCTTATCGAACCTCCAAGCGGGCCTTGATAGAAAGCACCAAAGCTGAGCGGCTGTGCCGGATTGACATACACAGACAAGGGCCTGGGAGGTTGCACCTGAGCCTTTGCCGAACCCAGAACAACAAACACAAAAGCCACCATCAGGGATAGTGGTTTACCAGATTGGCGCAAGAGGGTTTTCAAACAAAAAATCATAGCTCAACGCAACTCTTCCTCAAACTTCAGGGCAACAAAAGCTGGATATTCTGGTTATTGGAGTGCTAGTGTGGTTTCAGAAAAATTTTCCCGTTGGGCATCTTTTTCAGAGCTGTAACGGATACGCAGCGTACCCTCATGATAGTCCACCTTGTGATTATTATCCAACGTCATATGGAAGCGGCGAATCGTATTCGGCGTATAAATGGCAATGCCCTTGACGATGCCTACCTGCACCGTCTTCCCATTGTCCTTGATAAAATCCACCGTGATGTTTCCATAAGAAGACATATTCCCGTTACGTCTTAATACGATACTGAGCTGAGGTGTCTTATCATCCAGCATCACAAACGATGGATTCGACACACTCACCTGCGTGTTGTTTTCACCAACACGGATAATAGCCGGAATGCTGATGCCAAAAATGGCTGTCAGCTTCACGGTCAGGTCCTGAGTTTTCGGCGCTGTAGAATCGCCTAATGCTGGCTCCATAGGGATGGAGCGGATATAGACATGCGAGCGGTATTCCCCCTCGCTCAATTGGTCTGCATTGATAAGCTGCACCTTGACAACCTGAGCGCCTCCCGGTGGAATGTAGATAGCCCTTGGATAAATGCGCAGGTTGTTACTGGCGAAGCGTTGCCCGGAATCCGGGCTATTGATTTGTTCAAAACTTCCATCCTCTTTCATCCGGATTTCCATCATGGAAATCGCATAGCGTGCCGTGTCTTTGCCCGTATTGGCCAGGTTCAGTTCCCGAACTCTCGGCCCGCCTTCAAACACCAGCCGGCGGGGCGTGACCAACAAATTCCCCTGCGCTACCGCAGCAAAGGAGGGCAGCAGGGAAAGGAGTATCCAGAAAGCGGCAGCCCGCCAAGGCAGGCTTCTGCTTTGAATTCCCGTTTCGGCTGAAAATGCTGAGTCGTAAGCCATACTTGTTTTGCTTAAATATTTGTCTGAAAAGTGTAGGAGCTAAGAGCCTGTTTGCTTTTGAAAAAAATCCGACACTGGAAAAATCTTTGTCTAAAAAAGCCGGAAACGCTGCTTGTTTAGGACAGCGTTTCCGGTGGGTAATACCGACGGGCATCTTTCGAAACCCGCACAACAAGCCTGCCCTTCTTAGTTATAGTTTACTGTAACCGTGAAGGGGGTACCTGTGGTATAAGTACCAGAGGCCTGACCTGCTGTGACGTTGAGGGTTGCACCAACCGTTAAGGTTTGTGTACCAGTTGACGAAAGGGTACCGGTTGATGAGGGGCTGGAAGTGAAGGTGTTCACTGTCATGCTATTCGAACCACCATCCGTAATGGTTACAGAAGTAGGCAGGGTGATAGCATACGTATAGTTAGCCTGACCGGCAACATCGAAAGAAGCGGCTGCTACGGTTCCCGTTACGGCAGGAAGCGTGACACCAGAGGTAGCAGTACGAGTGCCGGCAGGAGCCAGTACGACAGTACCACCGGTTGCAGCCTGTACGGCAGCATTACCGAAGTTCATATCCACATTCTTAGTGATTGTAATCGGAGTTACAATCGTAGCACTGGCAGAAGCAGTAGCGCTGGCTTGAGCGAATGACTTCTGCGACATACCGCAGGCGATGACTACGAAGGCAAGAGCAGCGGCTTTGATGGTCAGATTTTTCATACTTGGTTGTTTTTGGTTGGCTTTGGTTGGTTTGGTTAGAAAAAAAGAGTTTGAAATATCTTATCTGCCTCTCGCCCGGGGAAAGAAATCGGGGCAGGCTTGAAAAAAAGCAATTTGTGTTAAGGCCATCTTGGTAACAAACCCAGGGATTCCTCATCTGATATATTCAATTCGAGTAAATCGAAAAAAGCGTTGATTCCACCTGAGTGACAGAGACAAACGTAACAGACCGCTTTCTTCCAAACATAAATTCACACAGCGCTTAACCACGAAGCAACTATCGGTTAACCGATTGAAAACAAGCTGATTGCCGAATAAATACTCAAAAAACAACTATCAAACTGCTGAGAATAAGCAGGATATGACGAAATTCTACCCCGCAGCCCTATACCTTTCGGGCTGGAAAATTGTCCGTCCAACAGAACATTAAACATTATTAAACCTGTTGATTCAGGGCCATTTACAATAAATTCCAGGGTGTTGATAGCCGGAAAGGACTCGTCCGGAAACTTAGGATATCCGCCCCCTTGAGGCAGCAGGCCGAATGGAACTACTTTTTGGTCAGCAAACACTCAACGCCCGGCATTTCGAAAGCCGGCTAAAAAAAGACCGCCTCAACAGTAGAGACGGTCCCTCATGGTTCCGTATTGTACCACTCTCCCCTACTCCTTCATCAGCTTATAGCCCTGCCGCCAGCCATCGCCGCTGCGAAGCTGC
>JAFDYC010000030.1 GCA_018267625.1 Bacteroidota bacterium | reverse complement strand
TAAAATTAGAGTGAGCACTCTACTTTCAATTTGGCGAACTTCCGGGACGCCTACAGTGCAGAGGGCTGTGAATAGCTTTTACGCTGCACGAGTAGGTAACAGTGATTCGATTTGATTTTATAATAGGCATTTTGAATGCGCTTACAGGATGGCCCACCAGATATTCCTGCGTGCATTTTTTCCCCAGTCTTCAAGGCTTTTTGATAGGCTCTTTTCCAGTTCCGAACGGCTTATCGTTTTCCTGGAGGTATCTGCCGGTTCAGGCTTTGGCTTAGTTCCCTGCTCCACTTTCGTTGCAATCCAGGTGGTGTAGAGACGCGGCACGGCCAGCTCCAGAATCATACCCGGAAGCCCGCCCATTTGTTCCGGGCCTCCTGGCACGGGGATGGCCTCCGTGTAAAAAGCCACCACATACACCGAGTCGCAGATGCGGGTGACGGCCTTGCGGCAGGAGTAGCCGGCGATGTCGCGGACTTCTTTTTCGATGCGCCATTTCAGGCGGGGCAATGTGTCGCTGATATAAAATTTTTTGTCGTAAAAATTCTTATATGCCCAGAGCCTGCCACTCTGAAAATCCTGCACCACTTCATTGTCTGCCCCGGGTGGCAACCCCCAGTACATCTTGGGCACCACACCTTCCTGCCCCGGGCTGTAGCGGCTCAATTCCTGATTGAAATCGAGGTTGGAGTAGGTGATCATGATGGGGTTGATCTTGTCGGTCATACGTTCCATCCATTTATCACCAGCCCAAAGCTTATGCAGGTTGCAACGCCGCTGATACTCGATATGCCCCTGCGTAGTGAATTGAGCCTTTGCCGGAACAAGGCCCCACACCAACACAAAAAAAAGTAGTGCGAATGCTTTAGTCATCGTCATCATCGGTTTGCTGAGTGGCTGTGCCGCCATTGAAGTGATAGATGAGGGAGAGTAGCGCATGACGACGAATGGTGGTATAGCGGCTTTCGCTGATGGAGCTGACATCAGCATCGCGACTGTAGCCAATGTTTTGATTCAGGATATCATGAATAGTCGCTCGCAGTTCCAGCTTATTTCCTTTAAAAAATTTCCGGCCTATAGATGCGTCCCAGCGCAGTACATTATTGTTCTGGCTGAAAACTTGAGTCTGCTCACGCAGGTCATACCAGGCATTGCTGCGCAGTTCCAGCTTCAGGGGCAGCAGGGCAAACAGGTTAGCAGAAAGATTGGCTGTCCAGTAAGAGCTAAGGGCCGAGCTGAGGCTGGCGTGATAGTCATGCCAGGTATAGCCCGGTTCCATTTCAATGCTGAACACTTCTTTATCCCCTTTCTTCCAGTTTCTACTCAGGCTGAATCCCCCGCCATAGTTATTGTTCTGAGTGGTGTTGGCCTGTCCATTTACGATGGCTTTCGAGTGTGAAAAGCTCAGGTTGCTGTTGAAGCCTACAGAGAGATCGAGGGCTGATATTTTAAAATAATAGCCGCCCCAAAACCAGCTATTCCAATTGCCGTCCAGGTTCACATATTGGTAGGTATGGCGGCCCTGTGCGTCGAAGAAGTCGGCCTGCGAGAGGGCATCGTTCACATACGAGCCGCTGGCACTCAGGTAGAGGTATTGCCCGGACAAGGGCTTGTTGGCGTGGTAGCTCAGGCGGAAGTTGTTGCGAAATTCCTGACGCAGGTCGGGGTTGCCGATAGAGATATTAAGCGGGTCATTGTTTTGGCGAAGTGGCTGAATCTGGTCCAGGCTGGGCTGGCGGGTGCTGCCTGAATAACTGAAGTTGAGGCGAGAGCGCTTACTGAACTCATAACGAAGGGAAGCAGTAGGTGCAAAATTGTTATAGCTGCGGCTTCGGCTGCTGTCTTGCTGCAAGCGGTCCTGTTGCTGCCAGTCGGTGTGGAAGAACTGCCCGCCCACATTGATATTGTATTTTCCAAACACAAAACGAAGAGATGCAGCGCCATTTTGCGTCAGCACATCATAACCGTATGAGGAGGAATAAACGGAGTCGAAGTCCTGGCTCCAGTCTGCGCCGGCGCGGTTGAATGAAAAGCGTTCAGAACGGGAATCAGAGCGGACGGCACCATAACGGAAGCTCAGGAAACTGTGCTTAGATAATGGCTCGGTATAGCTAAGCTGCAGGTTGAGGGAAAAATTATTTCCGCTGCTGGTCTTGCGCTGATTGATACTGTCGGAGCTGCCGCCTGCAGTGTAAAATGAATTGAACGATTGGAGGTAGCCGATGCCATCCGATGCCTGGCTGTTCAGGCTGAGTTGGGCACTCAGGTTACGGCCTTTCTTCGCAAATTTCTTGCGGTAGCTGAGGGTGCTGCTCAGGCTTTGGGTATGGCTTTCCGTGCTGCTGTTTCGGTCGCCCGAGTTGATGAGTCCCCCGGAAGCCCCCCGGGTTTCAGAATGGCTTCCACTGCTGCTTTCCCGCTGAGTATAGTTGCCGTTGGCGTAAAATTTCAAGTCGCTGGTCGAGTCTATACTCCATTCAAAAAGTCCATTTCCGCCCTGGCGCTGAGCGGTACTGAAACTGCTGTGTTTTTCACTGGCTACATACTGCGAGTCGGGCAGCACGTAAATCGTCGTACTGCTTCCTTCCGCATTGATATTGTTTTTGGCATAGCGATAGTTGGCCGATACATGTTTCTTGTTGTCGTCCCATTTGTCGGCATAATGCAGGCCTCCCGTCCAGACACTAGGAAGGCCCTCCCCGGAAAAACGCCCGTCCCATCCGCCACTCAGGTCATCCGATATGATAGTAGAAGTTTGGATTCCTTCGTCTTCATCATAGCTGAAGGAACCGGTTTCTCCTCCATATTGGTTGCGATCATCCCAGTTTAGTCCGGCTTTACCTGTGTTGCTGGCAATGCCAAAAGCAGAAAGCTGGCGCTTGCCACGAAACAGATTAATCATGGCCTGACCTTCATAAAAACCATCTTTCTGATCGGGCGACAGGGAAGGTCCTCCACCAGCTTCCACTTTCCCGATGAGGCCTTTTTTCTTGTCTTCTTTCAGCATCAGGTTGATGGTCTTGGTCAGGTCGCCATCATCAATTCCGGTGAAGAGCGCCTGGTCGCTTTTCTTGTCATACACCTGCACTTTGTCCACCACAGCGGCCTGCAGGTTTTGCGTCACCACCGCCGGGTCGTCTGAGAAAAATTCTTCACCATCCACCAGCACTTTTTTCACCTGCTCACCCTGTGCAGTAATCTTTCCATCCTTGTCCACTTGCAGGCCCGGCAGGCGCTTGAGCATGTCTTCCACGCTGGCACCACTACCTGCAGAAAATGAATCGGCGGCAAACTCGATGGTATCGCCTTTGACGGCTATCGCAGAAGCCCGTTTGGTGAAGACAAATTCCTGCAGCAGGTGCGCTCTTGAGGCCAGTGCAATGGGCTTAAGGTTCAGGTTCTGCTGCAGGTTCAGCAGGTCTATGTAATCGGCGTAGCCCGGGTAGGCAATGAGCAGAAAATAAGAGCCGGCACTATCGGCCTTGAGGCTGAAATGCCCAGTGGTATCTGTGCGGGTGAAGCTGGAAAGAATAGAATCCTTTGCGTTGATGAGCGAGACGGATGCGCGCCATAAGGGTCGGTCTATGCCCGTGTCGGACACGCTGCCACGAATTGTAAAAGCCTGCCCCCGAGCAAAAAAGGGAAGGCAGAGCAAACAGCACAGGACGATGTAGCGAAGGGGCATCGGCTGGAAAAGAAAATAAAAATCAGGGAGGACTTAAGAGCTGCAACAATTGCCGCCTTTCAGAGGGAAAACAGCGAAGCTACGGGAAGGCACGGGCAGAGCTGGGGTGAATGAGGGTGTGAATCGTAGAGATGGATATAGTGATGATTTCTAACGCTGATTTTCCCTAATTCGTATCTGGCGAAACTGTATTGTTTACAAATCCATCGTTCTGTCCGCCATTCTTATAGCAATTTCGCAGGGCCGGGCTGCAAAGCCGGTTACTTTTTTTCCCCTTCCAGCAGCTTAGGCCTAAGCCGTTCCCCCATGCCCGACATTATCCGCCTGCTCTCCGACCACCTCGCCAACCAGATTGCTGCCGGCGAAGTGATTCAGCGCCCGGCTTCGGCCATCAAAGAGCTGTTGGAAAATGCCATTGATGCCGGCGCCACAGACATCATGGTGCGGCTGCGCGATGCCGGTAAAGAATTGATTCAGGTGCTGGATAATGGCAAAGGCATGAGTAGCGCCGATGCCCGCATGGCCTTCGAGCGCCACGCCACTTCCAAAATTTCTGAAGTAGAGGACCTCTTTTCCATCCGAACCATGGGCTTCCGGGGCGAGGCGCTGGCTTCTATTGCTGCTGTAGCTCAGGTGGAGTTGCGCACTTGCCCGCAGGACGCATCAGTGGGTACCCGGGTCATCATCGAAGGCACAGAGCTGAATCTGCAAGAGCCGATGGCCACTGCTCCCGGCACCCAAATCATGGTGAAGAATTTGTTCTTCAATGTGCCGGCCCGCCGCCATTTTCTGAAAAGCAACAGCACAGAAATGCGGCATATCGTGGATGAATTCAGCCGGGTCGCAATGGCCTTCCCACAGATATCCTTTCAGCTCTGGCATAATGATGCCCTTCAGATGCGCCTCGAATCCGGCAACCTGAAAACCCGTATTGTCGGGCTGCTGGGCCATAGTGCCGAACGCAACCTGGTGCCTGTGGAAGAAGACACCGAACTGCTGCGCATCCGCGGGTTTATTGGCAAGCCGGAAGCCGCAGCCCGCAGCAGAGGCTCCCAGTTTTTCTTTATCAACAATCGCTTCATCCGCTCCCCCTTTCTCAACCATGCCGTAACGACGGCCTATGGCCCACTCATCGCAAAGGACAGTTTCCCTTTTTATGTCTTGTTTTTAGAAACAGACCCTGCCCGCGTGGATGTGAATGTTCACCCCACCAAACAGGAAGTGAAGTTTGAAGATGACCGGCTGATGTATGCTTACCTCCAGGCTGCTATCAAACATGCCCTGGCTCGTTACAACATTGCCCCTTCTCTGGACTTCAGCCTAAACCCGGAAATACAGTCCCTGCCTTCCGTGCAACTACCCGAGACGGAACAGGAAAAAGAACGCACCCGCAGCGGTTATCTCTACAGCAGCTTCAGCCGCCCCAACGAGGCACACCGCATCGCTCCGGGGGACGAATCGGAACGCTGGAAAGAAGCTTATACCCGCCTGATGGCGCCACCAGAGGTAGGGCCGGCACCCACTGCTCAGCAACAGAGGGAGCCGGCACAGATACAGATGACCTTTTCAAATCCAGATTCGGGCTCCGAAATCCATACAGGCGGGCAAGCTGTGCTGACGGTGCAAGGCTCCCTGCTGGTGACGACGGTAAAGAGTGGCTTGCTGCTTGTGCACCTGCGGCGCGCCCGCGAACGGATCTGGTTTGAACGGCTGCAAGCCCAAGGGCAGCAAAACGACCAGCCCGCACAACGCCTGCTCTTTCCTCAACACATAGACCTTAGCCCCGCCGATGCCACCCTGCTCTCCGAAGCGCGCCCTGATTTGCTGCGCATCGGCTTTGATATTGCCCCATTCGGAGGCGGCAGCTTCGTGATTCAAACGGTGCCCGCAGGCCTGCCCTCGGGTTGCGAAAAAGAAATCATTGAGGAAATCTTAGACAACCTGAAACAAGCCGCTCACGGCCCGAATCATTCCTGGACAGAAGAACTGCTCCGAGGGCTGGCAAAACGATTATCCCGCGCCGCCACTCCCGAAACGCAGGATGCCCTCTGCGCCCTCATTGACGAGCTGTTTGCCTGTGCACAACCCGAGTTTACCCCTAGAGGCAAAAAGGTGTTTTCCATCCTGCCCATGAATGATTTGCAGCGTGCGTTGGGCTAATCGGATAACGAAGGCTTGCCAGTGCTTTCGCTTTGAAATCGCGACATTGCCACCCGTTCATGCACCCAGAAATCCAACGAGACATCGCCTATGGCTCTCATCCCCTGCAATGCTTCGACCTGCACCGACCTGCGCATGCCGCTCAGGCCCCGGTCGTATTTATGATTCATGGCGGCGGCTTCGTGATGGGCCGTAAAGAAGACTTTGAACAGCAGGCCCGCCTGTTCTGCACAGAAGGATTTGTGGTGCTCAATCTCTCGCACCGCCTCGTGGATACCGACTGGTTTTCTTCCGGTCGCCTCCGGCAGGATACCATCCGCATTCCGGATCAACTCCAGGACCTGCACGCGGCCCTCATCCTGTTCCGCCGGAAAGCAGCAGCCTGGGGCCTCAGTACGGCCCGCCTGTTCCTGGCCGGGCATAGTGCCGGTGCCATCCTCAGCTTACTCTATCTGCTGGGCGAAGGCCGACATGAATCGTTCCGTGCTGCCGGCAACTGGGCAGGCATCACCGACCTCGGCCAGCCGACTGAGTGGACCGCTGGCTTTCTCCTGCCCTGGCAACAGATGCAGATGCAGCATTTCTTTGACCCCTTGTTCGACTATTCCGCACTCGCCGGCAGCCTGGACTTACGCGACATCTCGGCCTACCGGCTGGCCGAACGGCATCAGGCCCTACCTGTGATTTCGATATACCCTGAACACAATTTTGTGCTGGGCTTCCCTGGTGAAGCCCTACTGGGACTAATGCAGACCAAACGATTTCATGCCTTGCTGCGCAGCCAGCAAGTGCCGGAACGCTTTTGCCTCTTCCCCGGCTGCGACCATAACTTTCAGTACGGCTCCGAAGATGCCTGGCCCCGCTGCATCCGGGAGACTGCCCGTTTTTTCAACAGCCTCTGAACAAGCTTGCAGACTGATCATGAGCAAATTTTTCCGGAATCTGACCTTCCTTTTTCTACTTGCTGCCTTTGCCGCCTGCCAGGGAACCCAGCACTCCGGGCCGGTGAACTCAGACACCGAGATGCTAGCCGTTCCGCCCATGTTCGATGCTCCACTGCCCGGCCCGACTCCAATCATTGTACCGCTGGCAACCGACAGCACCAAGCAGGACAGCAACCAAAAAAATCCGGCAACAGGCCCTGATAGCACCCATCTTCATGCTGTCGGCAGCCCAGCAACAAAGCCTCATCCCTGAGAGATTAGCGAGTAGTCTTTTTGGTTCTTTGTTTTCGCCCGCTAAAGCTTAATGCCAGCATCCGTTGCAGCTCCATCAAGTCATGAAAGCCGGCTACCAAAAAATAGCACAAAGTCAAAGAAGCCGCTGGCAGCGGGCCTATTTTTGTATTCCATCAGACGGGTTAGCCACAGCCTTACTTTCCAAAAAATGAATGTTATGAATGCAGATGCCTTGCAGCAAAAATTTGATGCACAGATTGACAATGAAACGTCCATAGAACCGCGCGACTGGATGCCGGACGACTACCGTAAGACACTGGTGCGGCAAATCAGTCAACATGCACATTCCGAGATTGTGGGCATGTTGCCGGAGGGAAATTGGATTACCCGGGCCCCGACGCTGCGGCGTAAGGCCGTGTTGCTGGCTAAGGTGCAGGACGAAGCGGGGCATGGACTTTATCTCTACTCGGCAGCCGAAACGCTGGGCATCACCCGCGACCAGATGTATGACCAATTGCATAGTGGCAAGGCGAAATATTCTTCCATCTTCAACTACCCTACACTGACTTGGGCAGATATGGGCGCGATTGGCTGGCTGGTGGATGGCGCGGCCATCATGAACCAGGTGCCACTGTGCCGCACTTCGTTCGGGCCTTATGCGCGGGCTATGGTGCGCGTGTGCAAGGAAGAAAGTTTCCATCAGCGTCAGGGCTTCGAAATCATGCTGACGCTATCGAAAGGCACTGCCGTGCAAAAAAAGATGGCGCAGGATGCTCTCAACCGTTGGTGGTGGCCCGCCCTGATGATGTTTGGCCCCACGGATGACCATTCACCGCATACGGCCCGAAGCATCCGCTGGCGCATCAAGCGCTTTACGAATGATGAGCTGCGGCAAAAGTTTATTGATGTAACCGTGGAGCAGGCGAAGGTGCTGGGCCTGACTGTGCCCGACCCGGATCTGAAATGGAATGAAGCAAGGGGTCATTATGATTTCGGGCCTATCAACTGGCAGGAGTTTTATGAGGTGATTGCGGGCAATGGCCCCTGCAATAAAGAGCGCCTGGATGCCCGGCGTAAGGCATGGGAACGCGGGCAATGGGTACGGGATGCAGCCTTAGCCTATGCACAAAAACGCCAGGCCCGTCAGGCAGCAAAGAAAGAGGCCGCGTAGCGCTTACCGGAACATGTTTTTTCTTCAAAGAGTCGCCCTGCTGGCGGCTTTTTTTTGATGCAATCGGATCGTTTGAAAATATTTTTCAGCAGAAGTAAATCCTGCTGACATACCCTTGTCACTACCCACCGGGACTTTTGTGCTTCACCTTTCAAACAAGCATTTTTATGGAACAAACCATGCAACAAACGACCCAGGTAATCCGCCCCGAAGAGCTTCTGAAACACTGGCAAGGCCACCGCGACCTGACGCGCAGGGTCATCGAAGCATTCCCGGAGAAGGAGTTTTTCGAATTCTCTCTGGGCGGGATGCGGCCCTTCGCTGCCATGACTATGGAGCTTTTGGGCATCGCCGCACCCGGGCTGCGCGAACTGGCCGGCGGCAATACAGGCACCCTGTCCGAGCATTTCGAACATGGAAATCAGAAAGCCCGAATCCTGGAACAATGGGATGCGGACACGGAAGAAATCAACCGGGTTTTTGCTACCATCCCCACGGAGCGTTTTCAGGAGCACATCAAGCTCTTTGGCCAGTATGAAGGCACGGTGTGGTCGAGCCTGTTTTATTTTATTGACAACGAAATTCACCACCGCGGGCAGGGTTATGTATATCTCCGGGTGCTGGGCATCGAGCCTCCTTTTTTCTGGGACCGGAAATAAGCAAGCTCATGTCAAGGGTACTCGTATTCAAAACTTCGGTGGCTTCGTTGGCCGACTTACTGAAACTTCAGCCCCTGCTGGATACGGTGCTGGAGGGCAGCGGGTGCTGGAATTTTGACCTGGATGATTGCGACCGGGTGCTGCGGGTAGAAGGGGACACTCAGCCCCGGGCTGTCATTCAAACTCTGGCCAGTGCAGGCTTTCAGTGCGAAGAACTAAGCGACTGAAGCTTCTTTTATAGAGCTGTTGCTGCAAGGATTAAGGCGCGAGGCGTTCGATATTCTTTGCAGCCAGCTCTCTTACTTTCTGCCGGAGAATTTCGGGTTCCAGGATGCGGGCATGGTCTCCAAACATCAGAAACCAGCGAGCCATCCCCTCTAAGGGCATGGGGCACTGAAACTCCATCCTCATTTCATCGCCACATACTTCTTCCGACACGATACCATAATATTTCTTTTCGCTATTGAGGAAGCGGGCCAGTTCTTTCTTTACTGTGAGTACCACTTTCTCTCTGGGCCCGGAATAGGTTCCCGGTACCGGCCTGCGGAAATCGGAATGAGTTTGGGAAAAGGGAACCTGCGTGATGGAAATTGCCTTGATCCGGTCTGTACGGAACTGGCGGTAATCCTTGCGGAGGTGGCAGTAGGCATAGAGGTACCAATGTGCCTGTTCATGAAAGACACCTACTGGCTCAATCTGGCGCAGGGTAGGCTCTGAGGCCGTCATTGCATGATATTCCATAGATACCTGCAATTGTTCCGCAATACTGCCGAATAAAGTCTCCAGCACATTCGGTAGTTCCTTGCGGGCTTCCGTAATGGGACGGGCCCAAATCTTCCCTTCCAGCGCCGCGATCCAATCCTTTTCGCTGCCCCGCAGCACCGACTTCAATTTGTTTACCGCCGACACAAAAGAGGCCCCCAGTGCAACATCCGTGAATTGCTGCATCAACTTTTCAGCCGCAATAAAGCTGGCGGCTTCTTCACGGGTAAACATCACCGGCGGCAAGCGATAACCTTCCATGAGGGTATAACCCATGCCGGCTTCGCCCATGATGGGCACACCTGCGGCTTCCAGCGAGCGGATATCGCGATAGACCGTACGCAGGCTCACGGAAAAACGCTCAGCCAGAAAGGCGGCCGTAACCCGCTTGCGCGATTGCAGTAAGATGAGGATGGCTAAGCTGCGGTCGAAGCGGTTAAGTTCATCCTGGATCATGGGCTAATTGGGCCTCGGCCGTTTGGGTTTGCGGGTCAGTATGTGATCACCTGCTCTTCTATCAGCTCGGGCATCTTGCGGAACTCATATTGCTGGTTACGCAACTGAGCCGGGAAGCCGGCATCGTTGATGGCTTTCTGAATACCCTTTGCCGTGAAGCGGTGTGGAGCACCCGCAGCACTCACCACGTTTTCTTCAATCATGATGGAACCAAAGTCGTTGGCGCCGGCATGCAGGCAAAGCTGGGCTACCGGCTTGCCCACCGTGAGCCAGGATGCCTGAATGTTTTGCACATTCGGCAGCATGATGCGGGAGAGGGCAATCATGCGAATGTATTCCTCGCCGGTGGTGAGGTTTTTGGTGCCCCGGATGCGTCGTAGCAGCGTGTCCACGTCCTGAAAGGTCCAGGGGATAAATGCGATAAAGCCTTTTGCTCCCTCGGGTCTGCGGGCCTGTACCTCGCGAATTTTCACCAGGTGCTCGAAGCGTTCCTCAATCGTCTCAACGTGACCAAACATCATGGTTGCCGTGGTGGTAAGGCCTATTTCATGCGCGGTGTGCATGATGTCGAGCCATTCCTGAGCGCCGCATTTCCCTTTCGATATCAGGCGGCGTACCCGGTCATTCAGTATTTCGGCACCTGGGCCGGGCATGCTGTCCATGCCGGCTTCTTTCAGTGCCAGCAAAGCCTCCCGGTGGCTCACCTTGCTCAGCTTACAGATATGGGCTACTTCGGGAGGGCCGAGGGCATGGAGCTTTAGTTGCGGGTAAAGGATTTTTAGCTCCCGGAATAGGTTGGTATAATATTCCAGCCCCAGTTCCGGGTGGTGGCCGCCTTGCAACAGCAGTTGTTCGCCACCGTAGCGGAAGGTCTCTTCAATCTTTTCCTTATAAGTAGCGATGTCGGTCACATAACTCTCGGGATGACCCGGCACGCGGTAGAAATTGCAAAACTTACAATTGGCCACACACACGTTGGTGGTGTTCATGTTGCGGTCAATGATCCAGGTCACTTTGCCATGAGGCACCATCTGCTTGCGACGGGTGTCGGCTATCAGCATGAGTTCGGCAAGGGGGGCGTGGTGGAAGAGGTGCACCCCTTCTGTTACGCTAAGAAATTCGCCATCCAAAGCACGGCGATACAACAGGTTCAAATCCATCATCAGTTCTGTAGAAAGCTTCAAAATTAGGCTTTGCCGGCAGCAGGCCGGGTGGGTCAATTTTAAAAGGGTCTATAGTCTGCAGTGAGGGCAAAGTCAAAAAGTGGAATTGCTTCGGACTAGGGGGCTGCGCTATTTTTTGTCAAGTTTTCGCTACCCGGCTTTCCCCAGAGAGCAAGGATGCGCTGAGGAAAGCCTCAAAGGAGCACTGGCCCCGCAATGTGCGATTGTTATGATTCCACCAAAAGAAATTTGGCTATGTAAATCAGGTCGTG
>JAFDYC010000002.1 GCA_018267625.1 Bacteroidota bacterium | reverse complement strand
AACAAGTTGAAAAAGCACTGAAGTTTTCTTGACGTCAGGGAATGCTCGTTGATGTACCGGGAAAAGCTTGATAGTAGCACTGGCCCCGCAATGTGCGATGCAACGAAGCTGCATCCGGGTGCTTCAGTTGACTAAAAAAAAAGTGGGCAGCCTGAAGCATACCCACCGGAAAATTCTATCAAATTGGACGGTTCAAAGCCGGTATTTCAGGCCTATGCCGCCGAAGAAATAAGCCAGCGAGGGGCCCGGAGTCACGTCCGTGGAGACGCCCGCCGGGAAGCCGCTTCCGGGGTCAGAGTCATTGACGGCATTGCCCACAAAGAGGTATGTGTAGTTGATTTGGTTGGCTAAGTTGTTGCCGGCGAAGAAGAGGTCCAGGTCGAAGCGTTTGGGCATGTGACGGGCCAGCGCGAAGCTGTGGCGGTAGCCGATTTTGGCGTTGAGCTGCGTGTAGGAGCCTACCTGGTTGGTGTTCCCAAAGTCGGCATAAACCTCGCCGAGGTAATAGAACGTGGAGTTGAGGTAAAAGCCTTGCGGAGAATTGAAGTCGAGGCCGGCGCAATATTTCTGGCGGGGCACACCTATCACCTGCTTGCTGCTGTAGTCAATAATAGCAGTGCCTGATTTCGTTTTGAAATCTCGGTAGCTGAAGTCGTACCAGGAGGCCGTGAAGAACGGTTCAATAGTAGCGATAGCCGGGTTTTTAGGAAGGGCCCAGAGGTATCCCAGGCTCAGTTCGATACCCTGGTTGCGCTGGGTTCCGGTGTTGGCGAAGTAGGTGTAGGGTGCCTTATTCTGCGGATCCACGGCACTCAGTTGGGTGAGCTTATCATCCACATCAAGGCGGAAGATGGAGAATTGATAATCGAGGCGGGAATGGAACAGCAGGCCCTGGATGCTGAAGTCATACATACGGCCTTTTTCAGGCAATAGGCTGTCGTTGGGTTTGTTGATGCCGCTGATGAAGGCGCTGCTGGCAGTGGGAGCATTGTAGCCTTCGCTGTATGAGAATTGGAAGATTTGATTTTTCCAGAGCTTTTGCAGGGCGATATGCGGATTGATGGAAGTGCTGAAATGCTTTTCAAAAGACTGGTCGGCATGACCCGGGATGAGGCCCGGCCCGGCAAACAGATCGGTACGGCGATATTGGATGTTATTGGCAGCAATGCCCGTTACCAGGGTAAGTCCCCAGGGTTTGAAGCCAATGCGGTTGATGGCGAAGAATGAACTTTGATCGGTGTTGTAGCGTAGGTACGATGCACTGCTTACCGGGCGCACCTGTAAGGGGATCGTATCGTTGGTGCCCGTGAAGCGATAGGAGGATACCAGGGAACCAGACTCCTGTAATTCGGTACCGAAATCCAGTTTTTCCGTCCAGTTCTTTTCACCAAAGTGCAGGTTGAAGGTGCTGCGCAGGCCGTAGTTCGCATCATTGCCATTGCTTTCTGCACCTGCGCTCACGCGGTGATAGTCGCTGTTGGAATAAAAGAGGGTTGTCCAGTTGCTGAAATGTTTATTGAAAGCATAACGATGCGTGATGCCGGCCCGGTTGCTGAGTGTGTTGTTGTTTCCATTCTTTTTGATGTAAGCCTGGTTGCCCGGGTCTTCGCCGGCATAGTAGCTGGCATAAGAAATCTGGCCGCTTACTTCATCGAATGAAGCGTTGTGGCTTACGAAGTAGGAGAGGCTTTGCTTGTCGCTGATTTTAAAATTTCCGAAGGAGCTGAAATAGTTTTTTTGAGTGGCACCATGGGGGCGATAGCCATTGCTTTGCAGGTGGGTGTAGTTTGCCGTGATAGCGGACTTGTCGGTCACCATATCTAAGCGGGTGCTGGTCTGGACGAGGTCGAAGGAACCTGCGGTAAAATTTTCACTGAGGGTAGTTCCTTTTTGGGTTGAAGGCAGGAGGTAGAAACGGGCTACGCCTCCTACACCGGCTCCGTACTCCGTAGCCGCCGGGCCTTTGATGATCTCCACATTGTCCACGAGGGTAAAATCTATATCATCCAGTGTGGTGACACCATCGGCAGTGGTGAGGGGTATTCCGTCATAATAGACTTTGATGCCCCAGTTGTTGAATTTTTGGTCGTTGCCATAGCCTCGGATGACGATACGTTGCCCACCGAGCTGGGTGCGCTTGTCCACCTGCACACCGGCAACAGTATTAAGTGCCTGCTCCACAAAAGCCGGGTTGTTGCGGTTTAATTCTGCTTCGGTGAGCACCTCTGTGCTTTGGGCATGGTGTTGAAATTCGGCGCGTTCTTTAGCCGTTTTCTGGCGATGGTCTTTGACTTCAACTGCTGAAAGTTTGTGCTTGGGCTTTCGAGTCATCTGCTCGGTGGTTTGCGCGTGCAGCGCCCCGGCAACTCCAAGGGCAAGAATTGCAAGTATTATTTGCTTCATTAATAAAGGTTTTAGGATAAACAGATTTTTCAGTTAAGGGTATAAGGGGTCAAATCTAAAGGCATGAAGCATATTTTCTCATTTTTCTAACGCAGGAGAAAGAGGCTCCGAGGCTTGTTTTCACCATATTGCCTACCGGTTCAGGGATAATCCGTACCGTTACATTTGCAAGCCTTCATCCCTCATAAACATGGCGCTACACACCTTGCTGCTGCAAGCCGACACAGCCTTGCATGCGGCATCTCAACTCGCTCAGCCGGAAGAGAAAATCTCACTATTAAAATTATTGTTTGCGGGCGGCGTACTGATGATTCCGTTGCTGCTCTGCTCGGTAGCGATGGTGTATGTGTTTGTGGAGCGGCTATTGGCTATCCGTCGTTCCCTGCCCGATGATCCCCGGTTTATTATGCGGGTTCGCGAGCTGGTGAGTGAGGGGAACATGCAAGGGGCAAAATCACTCTGCCGCAGTACGCCCACACCCGAAGCCCGGATGATTGAAAAAGGAATTTCACGGATCGGAAAACCGATAGACCAGATTGAGCGTAGCATGGAATCTACCGGGAAGCTGGCACTATATCAATTGGAAAAGAACCTGTCTATCCTAAGTACGATAGCCAGCATCGCTCCTATGTTTGGATTCCTGGGCACCATCTTCGGCATGATGATTCTGTTTTTCGACATCCAGCACATGGGCTTCGAACTGAACTCATTTGCCGGCGGTATTTACACCAAGATGGTGACCTCGGCAGTGGGTCTGATTATTGGTTTGATTTCCTACATCGCCTACCGCTACCTCAATGCACAAATCAACCGGACGGCCAACCGTATGGAAGCAGCAGCCGGTGAATTTTTAGACATCCTTCAGGAGCCTGCAAAGTGATGGCGCCCCATAAACCTCAATGCTGCTGACACACGATGAACCTAAGAAACCACTTGCGGGAATCGTCGGGCGAAGAGCCTAATACGGACGCGCTGAACGACATCCTTTTCATCCTGCTTTTCTTCTTTCTAATAATTGCCACGCTTGCTAATCCGAACGTGATTAAGCTGGCCATCCCCAAGGCAAAGAGCGACACGAAAGCGAAACAGACAATCGTGGTTTCTATAGACTCGCTTCAGCATACGTATGTGGGCACACACCCGGTATTGCAGGACTCGTTGCTGCAGGAGATGCGGGCTGCCCTTCGGGAAAACATCACGGACACGCCTACCGTCGTAATAAACGCACACAAGCAGGCCGATGCTCAGAGCATTGTGAATGTGATGAAGGCTGCCCGGGAATTACGCCTGCGCACCGTGCTGGCAGTGGAAAAAGAACAGTGACAAAACCAGAGGCTGCATCCGGCAGCGTGGAGGTTCTTAGTCCTGATTTTTTAGTGAAGAAAGCTGCGAAGAAAAGCCAGATAGTGAGCAGAAACCCCACAAATGCAATCCTGAAACAAGTTTAGGATATGCTGCAACGAAAGCCCCATCAGGGAGTTGATGCCGGCTCTACCAAAATCAGCCTTTTACCTGCCGAATCAGTGCAGGAGTCAGTATAAGGACCGCTACCGGCTGCGCTATAGAAAAAGCAGATGCTCCACCCGAAGTAAGGCACCATTAGGAGCCCAACGGCTCATGTTCCCACTCAGCTCAAAGCGGTAGCCTATGTCCACCCTCGTCTGGCTGTTGAAGATGAATTGCAGAGAGGGTGCCAGGTCCACAAAATGTTTGTCACTGCCAATAAGCTGCTGGGACAACACTTCAGCCATCAGGTTCAGGTTCAGATTTTGGTATCCGGTATATCGTTTCGGAAGGATGAGCAAGCCTCCGGACAAGGAGAGGTTCAGGGCATCGCCAGGCTGCTGTGCCGGCAGCTCATTTTGGCCCAGGTTGTCTGTAGCATGCTCCCACCAGAAGGAGGAAGACAGAGCCAGGCGATGTAACAATTGCGTGCCGACTAAGCCCAGGCTGTAACCTGAGTTATGCCCGGCCAGCGCGATTTCTTCCTGCATCACAGGCGCCTGAATCGCACTGAGGCGAGCAAAGGCAGCGGCGCGAAAATGCCGATAGATTGTGTCCCGGACATAGAAGCGGTACTTGGCATAAAGCCCGGCCCCTTCTGCGCGGAAACTGCCCTGCTGGTTGGAGAAGAAGCCTTCCACATGCAGCATGAGGTGCTTGCTCTTGCCCCACATAAGCTCCGGATAAAAGCTATAGACGCTGCCCCCCTTGCGGGCTTGCATCAGCCAGTTGCTGGCGCGAAGACCGATTGTATGTGCCGGCATATTGCTGGCAGGCTCGGTAAACACAAATAATTCCTGGGCCTGTACATGATGGCCTGCCCCACACAGGGATAGTACCATCAGCAGAATGCCGATTGTTCGTTTCATAAAAGTTTTTTGGACGAAAGCGGAGGAAAATCTCTAAATGATTTTCTGAAAAAACCTAGTCTTAGAGCGTCACGTGATACACCCGTTCACCCGCTTTGCCCTTTTGGCAACAAGCCTCCATATGTCCGGTCTGGATGCACTTCATGCTGGTCATACCGGCATAGCGGGCATATTCTTTTTCAGGTAAAAAGTTCTTATCCACTACCCGGAAGGTCTGTTGGCCTGAGATGTTTTCATCGGGCACACCTACGAAATGATACAGGGCACCGCCATATTCGATGTGCGCATCGTTTTTGATTTGTGTGGGCGGAAATTCGGCAGTGACCTGGAGGGAGGCTACGGAGAAGCCTGCGTTTTCAACAGCTCTTTTCAGGTCGTCGAGCACCACGTTGGCGCCGGGCTTGAATTTGATTTGGTACTTCGAGCCTTCGATGTCGGCCTGCACATTTTGCACAAAAGCGACTTTAGACAGGGCTTTATAGATGGCTTTGCTGCACATGCTGCAGGTGAGGCCCGATGCAGTGAGGGAGGCACTCTTGATTTGCGCAAAAGCGGAAACGGAAAGGAACAGGGCTACGAAGGCAAGCATTATTTTTTTCATGACCTGATATTTTTTTGAATGAGAAACTGTGTTGCAGGCGCACTACCCGCAATTATTACGGCCTGCCGGAGAGGGAAACTTTCCGGAAGCATTCATTCAGATATCAAATCAAAAGCTGGCTTAGGTAGCGGGGTGGCCCGTCTGAAAACTTGGAACTGGTACGTGCCAGAGCAAGCTCGTAAGCTTCAAAGTCTATGAAATGGGGAGGTACCGGAAATGCCGCTGGGATGATAGCAGCCAAAGCAGGTGCCGGCAGTGTGGGCATCTCGGCAGGAACCTGGTCGCTGCAGCATTTGAAAAACTTCAGTTCATCATGGCAACAGCCTTTGTGGCCATTTTTCTCCATGCCGCAGTAAGGGCAACGATGACTTCCAGCATCGCGGGCCGAATGGCTTATACGGGCACTTACGGGCTGCCCCATGCAGTAGTGGGTACGTAGCGTGAAACCCGCGCCGGAAGCGAGATACAGCAAGGCCAAAAGGAAAACGGCGAGGCGTTTCATGAGTAGTTGCTAAGGTACGATTTGTAGTGCGGCAGCTTGTTCAAGAGCTGTGAAAACTGGCAAGGAAGCAATAGGTATTCAGACCTTGCTCTGAACGTTCCAGGGGAAGCCGGGCAAGGAACGAAAACCAACAAAAAAGCGTCTGCCGGATTCGACAAACGCTTTTGGAATGTATTCAGTAAATGACTTAGCCTTTCACTTGTGCCACTAATGCTTTGAAGGCTTCGGGCTCGTTCATGGCGAGGTCGGCCAGCACCTTACGGTTGAGGTCAATGCCGGCAGTGCTGAGTTTGTTCATGAACTGGGAGTAGCTCATGCCTTCTTCGCGCACGGCGGCGTTGATGCGGACAATCCACATGCTGCGGTAGTCGCGCTTCTTGATTTTGCGGCCCACATAGCTGTAGCCAAGGCCTTTTTCGAGGACGTTTTTGGCTACAGTATAGACATTCTTACGCTTGCCGTAGAAGCCTTTGGCCTGCTTGAGTATTTTTTTCCTGCGGGCGTGTGAGGCAACCGCATTGACGGAACGTGGCATATGATATCAGTTAATTCGTTGAAAGGATATGATGGAAGGCAGCAGGTGATGTTGCACCCGGAGCTGCATCGTTACTTGGGGATGTTTAGCGGAGCACGAGCATACGTTTCACCATGGGCTCGTTGCTGGGGTGCACGAAGGCAGCCTGGCGGAGATGACGCTTGCGGGTCTTGCTCTTCTTCGTCAGTAAGTGGCTTTTAAAAGCCTGGTAGCGACGGATTTTGCCTGTACCGGTTACTTTGAACGTCTTCTTCGCACGGCTGTGCGTCTTCATCTTGGGCATGGCCGAAAGAGGGTATTTTTTAAGGACGGCAAAAGTAGGGTGTTCGGAGAAAAGTGCAAAATACAATTTGCAGATTCCTTATTTGTGGGGCCGTCCGGCTTGGGTTCTACATATAAAGGCTCGTTAAAGAAACAACGCTTGCTTCCGCACAAATAAGGGAAAATCAGCACTTGGCAGCAGTATGCCAGCAGCAACGAACCCGTTGGGAGCGGCAAGGCTGCTACCTTCGCGCCGCCTGTCCCGGCCTCACGGGCAAGCAAAAAATCTTCGATTCGTGATTGCACCCCGATTCCCGGTAAACTCTCAAAATGTGATGAGCGAACTGGTCTTGCCCAACGATACCAACACACTTGGCAACCTGATGGGAGGCCGCCTGATGCACTGGATGGATATTGCCGCTGCTATTTCCTGCATGAAGCATTGCAACTGCCCTGCCGTGACGGTATCGGTGGATAATGTCTCTTTTAGGGCACCCATCCGCCTGGGCAACCTGCTGACTATCGAAAGCAAAGTCACCCGAGCTTTTCATTCGAGCATGGAAGTTTATCTGCGGGTTTATGGCGAGGACATGCAGGCTCAGTATCGCTATTTCACCAACGAAGCCTATATGACCTTCGTGGCGCTGGACCCCAATAGCCATCCGCGTGCTGTGCCCCCCATCGAACCGCAGACGGACGAAGAAAAAAGCATGTATGAGGGGGCCTTGCGTCGTCGGCAGGTACGCTTAGTGTTGGCCGGTAAGATGAAACCAGAAGAGGCTGGTGAACTTCGCTCCTTGTTCATAAAAAGCTAAGGCATACGAATCAGGTAATTTTTCCGTTTCCCTCCGATGTTCCGCCGTATTTTTTTTCTGATGGTATTGTTTGCCGGTATTGCCGGGCAGGTTCGGGCTCAACTGTTTTACAGCGGCACTGAGTATGGTATCATTCTCGGCGGATCGCAATATTTCGGTGACCTGAACGACCATTATGGCTTCAAGTTTATACGGCCAGTGGGTGGGATTTTTTTGCGCCAGCATCTCAACCCCTATGTCTCCATCCGGGGCAACCTGAGCTATACCAAGCTGGGCTATGCTGACCGGCTCTCGGATAATCCCTACAACCGAATGCGCAACCTCGACTTTCAGACGGATATCGTTGAGTTATCGGTGCAAAGTGAATTCAACTTTCGTCGCTTCGCCACAGGTGAAGATGGCCGGCGCATCACGCCCTACCTCACGGGCGGCATCGGCGTGTTCTATTACAATCCGTACACCGAGTGGAATGGCAAGCGTTATTACCTCCGTAAGCTGGGCACAGAAGGTCAGAATTTGCCCGGTTACGAAAAGCGGATCTATCATTCTTTCTCCGCTTGCTTCCCTATTGGCATCGGATTCAAATACTGGATTCGACCCGGCTTCAATCTGGGCTTTGAAGTCGCCGACCGGCTTACACTGACCGATTATCTCGATGACGTTTCCCGCACCTATATCGGAACGCAGAATTTCCCTGAAAACAATCCCAACTATCCCAATCCAGCCTTGCACCTTCAGGACCGTTCGCCGGAGGTGATTGGCCCTAATCAGGAACCTTTGGGGCGGGCCTATAAACAACGGGGCAACAGCCAGACTACAGACCAGTATCTGTATGGCATCATCACGCTCTCGTTCCAGTTCCGGGTCTATCGTTGCCCGAGCTATTTGCAAAACGATTTTATCGAAGAATAAACGGCACACAGCAAGCCGATATTCCTGAAAGGCTAAGCCAGCAGCCCCTGCTTCCCTGCAAAGCAATTCTTAAAAGGGGCAGCAGCAGTTTGTTCTGCTTTGCAAAAACAAATAGAAGCCCGCAATAGCTGCGCCAATGCCGCGTTAAATGGTTCCGGCAGAGCCACAGAAC
Source organism: Bacteroidota bacterium (assembly GCA_018267625.1). Lineage (GTDB taxonomy): Bacteria > Bacteroidota > Bacteroidia > Chitinophagales > Chitinophagaceae > UBA1952. Next base: position 19,100 of record JAFDYC010000002.1, on the reverse strand, counting down.
ACAACCAGGCTACCCTACTTTTAAATGCATGCTCGGGCCTGGCTCTAGCTCACAAAACAATCCCCAAACACGAAACACTATTCTTACAATGCCGGATATTCTCTGGGTGGACGATGAGGTAGATTCCCTGAAGCCCCAAATCATTTTTTTGAAAGGAAAAGGCTACGACGTGACCCCCGTATCGAATGGCCACGATGCCCTGGAACATCTGAAGGGAAACACTACTGATGTCGTATTGCTGGATGAAAGCATGCCCGGCCTCAGCGGCTTGGAAACCCTTGCCCGCATTAAAGAATTACGCCCTTCCCTGCCGGTGGTGATGGTGACAAAAAGCGAGGCAGAAAGCATCATGGAAGAAGCCATCGGCGCACAGATTACCGACTACCTCATCAAGCCGGTAAACCCAAACCAGGTACTGCTTTCTCTGAAAAAAATAATGGACGGGAAACGCCTGGTCAGCGAAGCAACCACCAGTGCCTACCAGCAGGATTTCCGCAACCTATTCCTGGCTCTTTCCTCCAACCCCAGCCATGAAGAATGGAAAGACCTTTACCGCCGCCTGGTGCATTGGGAGTTGCAAATGACTCGCTCCGACAGCCCGGAAATGCTCGAAGTATTGACCAACCAAAAAGCAGAAGCCAATACGGAATTCAACAAATTCATCGTCCGGAATTACAGCAACTGGATCCTGGGAAAAGAAAAAAATGCTCCGCTCTTTTCGCATCAATTGCTGGCGCAAAAAGTATTGCCCTTTGTCAAGCCGGGAACACCCAGCTTCCTCGTGGTGATAGATAACCTGCGCCTCGACCAATGGAAAGCGTTTCAACCCATCATCACGGAGTCTTTCCGCGTGGAAGATGAAGACTTGTTTTACTCCATCCTGCCGACCGCCACTCAGTATGCCCGCAATGCCCTCTTCGCCGGCATGTTGCCTATTGACATCGCCAAACAGCACCCCAACGAGTGGAAAAACGATGAAGACGAAGGGGGCAAAAACCTTTTCGAAGATGTGTTGTTGGAAGCCCAACTCAAGCGCCTCCACATGGACAAGCTGAAATGGCAATACACTAAAATCACAAACAATGATGACGGCAAAAGCTTCGAAGACAACATCCACAATTACCTCAGCAATGACCTCTCGGTGATCGTGTACAACTTCGTAGATATGCTCTCCCATGCCCGCACCGAGATGGAAGTGCTCAAGGAACTGGCGGGCGATGAAGTGAGCTACCGCTCACTAACGGTTAGCTGGTTTGAGCATTCTCCACTCTATCGTGCCCTGAAAAAAATTGCCGATAAAGGCATCCAGCTATTCATCACTACCGACCACGGTACGGTGCGCGTTCAGCGGCCCAGCAAGTGCGTAGGCGACCGCTCCACCACCACCAACCTGCGCTACAAACATGGGCGCAACCTCCAATACGAAGCCAAAGATGTACTGGCCTTCCGCGACCCAAAGCTGGCCGGACTTCCCGCACCGGGCATCAGCTCTACATTCATCTTCGCGAAGGAAGACACCTTCCTTTGCTACCCGAATAACTACAACCATTACGTGCAGTATTACCGGAATACTTTCCAGCATGGCGGCATTTCACTTGAGGAAATGATGGTGCCTGTTATCCGCTTAGTAAGCAAATAATCTTTTCATTTTGAAGTACTCTCTGTCCACCATACTCCTCCTGCTCTTCCTGGCCGGGGCCTGCAAGAAGGACGATGATACTTCCAACTACGAATCGCTGAATTACCTCATGGTAGATAGTACTTACTACTTCATGGGTTATTATGTGGACAGCAATAATCAATATCATTCCGTTTCAACGGGCACTTTATACCCTATTCATCGCTTTGAAACTCTGATACGCAGTCAGGGGCTAGCAAAAAATTTTGTCCTCTACCGCAGCGATACCTTCTGGCAAAACAAAGACACCATGACCTATACGTGTATCGGCACCAAAAATCCCAGTTTCCTCATAGCAACATTGGGCTTGAACAAGGATAGCATCTGGGTGAGCGGTCTCATTCAGAAATCTATGACATTCCAATATTCTTGTGGGCTGCGTGGCCTGAAGCAATAACACCTGCTACAGGCCGCGGAAGCTTCACCTTTGCCCTTATGCAGGTGGACTACATCATCGTGGGGCAAGGCCTGGCTGGATCCTGGCTGAGCTACTATCTGATCAAGGAGGGGGCATCCGTGCTGGTCTTCGATGCCCCGGCGGGTATGGAATCCGCAAGCAGAGCTGCTTCAGGCCTCATGAATCCCATCACAGGAAAAAGGCTCGCCCGACAGCCCTCAGCCGATCAACTTCTGCCATTTGCCGCAGGCGCTTATTCCGAAATGTCCTCCGTTCTGAACCTTCCGCTGGCGCAGGAAATTCCGATTCACCATTTTTTCGGCGATGCAGATGAAGCCACTCTATTTGAGAAAAAAGCAAACAGTACGCACGCGGATGTCTTGCACCCGGACAGCCAGATAGAGGGCCGCGATTTCTTTGATGCTCCTTTCGGGACGGGCACGATTTATCCGGCTACGCTCATTCAGCTCCATAGTTTTTTGGATGGATGGCGCAGCCACCTGAAACAGATGGGTGCCTTGCGGGAATCTGTCTTCGACTGGCAGGCTTTTTCGCCGCAAGAAAACCGCGCCCGCTATCAGGATATAGAAACGAAGGCTGTGCTGGATTGCCGCGGTGCTGCCGGCGCCACAAATCCATATTTCCGCTCACTACCCTTTGCCTTGAATAAGGGTGAAGTCCTGACGGCTACGATACCCGGTCTGCCGCAACATGCCGTGTACAAGCACAGCCGACTGGCCATTGTGCCCGGTCAGGATGGGCGCTTCTGGCTGGGCTCCAGCTTTGACTGGAACTTTCAAGACACACTGCCTACCGATGCATTTCGTAAACAGGCAGAAGCTATCCTAAAACAATGGCTTCGATTGCCCGTAGCTATTGAGGCGCATCAAGCAGCCATCCGCCCGGCTACAGTTAGCCGTGATGCTTTCGCCGGCCTGCATCCGGCCCTGCCCCAACTCGGCATCCTGAATGGTTTCGGAAGTAAGGGTTGCGCCTGGGCTCCCTTCCTGGCACACAATCTCGCTACTCACCTACAGCAGGGAAGCCCGCTTTGGGCGCAAGCAGACGTGTCGCGTTATGCCCGAGTACTGAACCGCTGATAATTTTCAGAAAGCCGCCGCTACCACTCGGGATAGAGCGGGTAAGCCTTCATCGCTTCATTCACTTCGCCGCGAACGGAAGCAAGAACCTGCTCATCATCCGGAGCCATCAGCACCCGGTCTATCCAGGCGGCTACCTGGGGCATCTCGGCTTCTTTCAGTCCGCGAGTGGTTACTGCCGGCACACCAATGCGGATTCCCGAGGTAACGAAGGGAGACTTATCATCGAAGGGCACCATGTTCTTATTGATGGTGATATCTGCCTTCACGAGTGTGTTCTCTGCCTTCTTACCGGAGATACCTTTGTTGCGCAGGTCTATCAGCAGCAAGTGGTTGTCGGTACCACCGCTGACGATGTTGTAACCTTTCTCTAAAAAGGCAGCGGACAACGCCTGTGCATTGCTGATGATTTGCCGTGCGTAGTTGCTGAAATCATCTTGTAGGATTTCATGAAAGGCTACTGCCTTTGCCGCAATAACGTGCTCCAGAGGCCCCCCCTGAGTGCCGGGAAACACTGCCAAATCCATCAGGGCGCTCATCATGCGCACTTCTCCCTTAGGCCCTTTGATGCCCCAGGGATTTTCAAAATCTTCCTTCATCAGGATGATACCGCCCCGGGGCCCCCGCAGGGTCTTGTGGGTAGTGCTGCTTACGAAGTGGCAATGTTCAAATGGCGAGTCGAGCAAACCTTTGGCGATAAGCCCGGCAGGGTGAGCCATATCGCAGAGCACCAAGGCACCAACCTTATCAGCGATAGCGCGGATACGGGCATAGTCCCAATCGCGGCTGTAGGCAGAGGCCCCGCAGATGATGAGCTTTGGCTTGTGCGCCAATGCCTGTTGTTCCATCATGTCGTAATCCACCCGGCCATCTTCCTGTTTCACGCCGTAGAAGACGGGATGATAAAGCTTGCCGGAAAAATTGACCGGCGACCCATGCGTGAGGTGCCCGCCCATGCTGAGGTCCAGGCCAAGGATGACATCACCAGGCTTGAGGCAGGCCAGCATCACGGACGCATTCGCCTGCGCCCCACTGTGGGGCTGCACATTCGCATAGGCACAATTGAAGATCTTTTTAGCCCGGTCAATAGCAAGCTGTTCGCTCTGGTCCACCACTTCGCACCCGCCATAATAGCGCCGGCCCGGGTAACCTTCTGCGTATTTGTTGGTCATCACATTACCCATCGCCTGCATCACCGAATAGGAGGTGAAATTTTCAGAAGCAATCAGCTCCAGGCCACGGCGCTGGCGCAGTAATTCTTCGTGGATCAGGTCAAAAATTTCCGTGTCGCGAACCATGATGTTTCCCCTGTTTTAGCAGGATTGCCTGCGAAGATAGGCTGCTCCGGCAGCACCTATGGCAGATGCAAAAATCCCTAGTCGTTCGTTCGAGCACTATGCCTTGTCGGCGGGTGGATTGGGGCTGTCTTTCCCATGCTTACTGTTGCGCATCACGTTTTCAATGGTCCAGGTGAGCTGCTGCTCAAAAGGGTGCTGGCGAACCGGGCAATCGGGCATGTTGCAGAGCTTGCATTGGTAGGGTACGCAGCCGTCCACATGCACAAACAGCTCCACCGAACCGCCAAAATGATCACGGATGAGGGCTTCCAGCAGATGGATTTCGCGGTCGGCATCGCGCACCTGGAGGTAGTAGGGCAAGGTCATGTGCGCATCCACATGCAGCACTTCGCCATAGCGTATCACACGCAGGTTATGCAGGTCTATCCATTCATTTCTTCGGTGACGATTCAGCACCTGAATCACTTCTTGCAACAGGGAGATATCGGCCTCGTCCATGATGCCGCTGAGGGAATGGCGCAGCACCTTGTAGCCCGCATAAAAGATGAACACGGAAAAGAGCAAAGCAACTACGGCATCGAGCCAGAGCCAGCCAGTGAAGCGCAGCAAAAGCAAACCTGCTATGATGGCAGCAGTACTATAGGCATCGGTCACAAGATGACGGCCCGCAGCATTGACAGCCGCGGAATGTCGCTGCCGGCCTACATGAAGTGCATAGCGACCCATCAGAAAATTGATCACACCGGTAATTGCGATGAGCAGGATGCCCCCATCCAATGCAGGTATTTCTGCCGGTGGATGGATGAGCCTAAAGGCACCCTGATAGATAATCAGCAGGCTGGCAGCAATGATTAAAGAACCTTCAATGGCTGCTGAGATAAACTCCACCTTGCCGTGGCCGTAGGGATGGTTGGTGTCGCGCGGGCGAGCCGCCAGGAGCACGGCATACAGGCCAATAAAACCTGCCAGCACATTGACCGTGCTTTCCAGTGCATCGGTCAGGATGGTGACTGAGTTTGTGAGGTACCAGGCCCATAGCTTTCCCAAAAAAAGCACCACAGACAGGCCTGCAATAAGTTTTTGGGTGGCGATGGCGGAGGGCTTGGCACTTAAGTTTTCGGGCATGTCAGACGTTGGCGGGGGAAGGAAAACAGGGGACACATCGAAGCGGAATGCTGCAAGGCGAAAGGGTCAGGCCAACTTCCGGAGCTGGGCACCGGCCCAGGCACTAAGACCGCCGACTATGCCTCCGAGTAAAACCGTTACCATGAGGAATAGGGCAGGTGTGGGCTGTTTGAACAAGAGCATGGCCATTTTCTGCGAGAGCAAATGTCCGTTCGGGATGTCGCGCCACAAAGCCACGATGAGCCAAAGCAGGGCAATTCCAAAAAAGCCAGCCAGAAAGGCCTTGCCACTGTGCATCCTTGCGAAATAGCAACTCAGTCCCGCCACTAATGCAGCCACCCACCAGGGGCCAAAACATTCAGCAATGCCCGCCACGATGGCGATGAGTAGTATGGTAAACAGAAAGCGCATGAAGAAAAAGCAAAGGAATTTTTTGAAAAAAATGCAGGAAGCGACACCGCCTACGGGCTTAACGTCCAGGTATAGGGCAAAGGGTTGTCCATTTTATCCGCCCGGAGGAACTGCACCGTATGGTAAGTTCCCTTTACCCATTGCTCAATAAAATCACTGTAGAAAGGGGAGCCCGGGTTACCACTTTGCCCGCCAGGATAGATACTGTAAGCCTTGGGCCAATCATCCATCTCCACGATCATGCGCCAGGAAGGGCCGTGGTTTCCCCGGCAGGCATTGATGGTATTGCTCCAGCCGCCAATGGGTAAATATTCATACGAGAAGGCTGGGATTTTTGCCAGATGCCGAAGGCCGGTATTCTTGACTGCATACCATTCCAGCGATTTGGTTTCCGATGCTTGCCCGAGTTTTTTCAATGAATCCTTTGACTCCCGGAGAGCACGCTTCACAATGTCCTGCAGGCTTTCTTTCTGCGGGGTGGACAGATCATCATAGTAAGCGGAAGTCGAATCGCTGAGCAGGATTTGAAGGGTTTGTTCGGTAGATGGGTAGCGGATTTTTTCAGGAAAATCATCCTGCCAGATGTCCCGGTACAACCGATCCCAGAACAATTGAAAACGGGTAGCCACGGTGCTGTTTGCCTCCAATCGGCCATTCCAGCCTGAAAACTGATCCCGGAATGCACTGCTGCTTTTGGCTACAAAACTGTGGGCCGTTTCTTCAAACAGTTTGGAGTAGGTATCGTTTTGCAGGCGCATCATCTGCTCCATACTGAGCTTTCGGGAGGTTTCCTGCCCCAGGATATCCTTTAGTTTTTCATGAATGAGCCAGCTCCTCCACTCCGAGAAATCGCCGTTGTACCAATAGGGATAGCTGCTGTCCGTAACCTGCTGGTTGGCGCTGATCACATAGCCCTGAGGAGGATTCAGTACATGCGGATTTTCAGATACCGGAATATCGGCACCCCAGAGTGTGCTGCTGTCATCGCCGCGCATCACAAACTTGCCCTGCTCCTTCCATTTATTGATGAACTGTCCCTGCCCCCAGAGGGCAATATTGCCTGAGCCGTCGGCATAGGCAATGTTTTGTGCCGGGCATTCGAAATGCGTAATGGCCGCCTGAAACTGGGGGTAATCCTGCGCACGATTCAGCAGATACACGGCTAGCAATTCATTGGTGCCCCGGTGTGCCATCCAGGTGCAGGCAATCAGGGAATGGCCGGGCGGCTCGGCATCCAAGCTTGTCTTGCGGAAGCCGGGATCGAAGCAGACCGGGCCCTGCAAGGTGTAGAGTACGGTGTCCTTCACATCCGCCCGGCCACGCACCCGTATCACTTCTATATGCTGCTCAAAAGGGACTTCTTTTCCCTGAAAACGATATGCTGCCGGGCGCTGCCATACAACTGGATTTCCAGCCGAAACAGACAAGGGTTGCACCGACGTGATTTCATAAAAATCCTTCACATCGCGGTAGTTGTTCGTGAAGCCCCAGGAGATTTTCTCATTGAAACCAATCACAATTCCGGGTGCCCCCGGCAAAGAGGCACCATAGCAATTGATGTTGGGCGCGGTAAGCTGCATTTCAAACCAAAGCGAAGGCAGGTTCAGCCCGAGGTGCGGGTCATTGCAGAGGATGGGACGGCCACTCTGCGTGTGCGCACCGGATACCGCCCAGTTGTTAGAGCCTACCGCAACTTCATGAAGGGGATCCGGGGCATCTGACTCAGCGAAGGCCGGGCTCTGATTCTTCCCTTTCATATGCCAGAAAGAGATTTCTTCCTTTCCGAAGTGCGCCCATATTGCTCCCGTTGGCATCCGGGCCGGAGGCAGCGAAGGCGATTCAAATTTGGTCCCTTCGGGAATGACCGGCTGATTGCCTTTGATACGCTCCGGGAATAAGGCATCAAAGGCCTGAACGCCCAGCTTATCACGCAACAGGGTAAAGGCGATGTCATCCGTTTTTCCACTGAGGTCGCGGGCCATATACTTCATCAGCAGGGCCGTTTTCAGGTTGGTCCAGGCTTCGGGATAGAAGCCCATGAGTTTGTATTCCAGCGGCAATAAGCGGAAGCCATCCCCTGCGCTTTTCAAAGATTGGATATACGCATTCACCCCATCGCGATACGCATCCAGCATGGCTTTGGTACGGGGGTCTTTTTCCATCGCTGCCAGCGAATGTTGTGCGCCCCACACCATGCCTTCACGGCGGATGCCCCGGTCATAGTCTAAGGCTTTTGCTCCAATCACCTCACTCACCCGTCCAGCGGCAGCACGGGTTTGCAAATCCATTTGCCAGAGGCGAAAATTGGCATGCAGAAAGCCCTGTGTGTAATAGAGGTCGTGGTCATTGGTGGCACGCACATGGGCAATCAGCGCTGAGTCCATCCAAATGTGCACAGGTTGTTGCAAGCCAATTAGGCGAACCTCTTTTTTGAAGTCCGGATGCAGCGGCTCTGCGGAAGCCAGGATGCCATTGACCGGGTCTAAGATTTTGCCAAAGGCAGGCAAAGACACACTGAAGGAATGATTCAGCGTCCAGACAAAAAGAACGACAAGCAGGAGCGGAACGAGGCGCATCAAACGCATGAGTCAGGCTTTGTTCATAAAGCTAAGCCCCTATGGCTGAAAGCGGTGGCAATAGCATCACATCACCACCACCTGCACGGTTGTCCGGGTCTTTTGTTCGAGCAGGATGGTCCGGTTCATCGTCAGGCCAAAGAGAATCTCTGGTGTGTAGTGCCGCACAGTCATCAGGCTCACATTTTCATTCCGGCGCACTTTATACATCGGCTCCAAGGCTGCAATCAATGCCGCAATTTTTTCGGGTTGATTGTCGAGGCAGGCAATGAATGAGATTGCTGCATTCTGAATCATATTCACATGCAGCCGCAGCCGGGCGAAGGTGTCGTAGATGAAGGACAGTGCATCCTCGGTAATAAAAGAAAAGTCCAGTGTTGTCACCTGCAACAACACCTGCTCACGCTTCCAGACGATGATGGGCGGATAGGCAATCTGAGTTTCATTGGCGTGAATTACCGTGCCGCGCTCTGCCGGGTCTAAGAAGCATTTCACATACAGCGGAATGCCCGCATTATGCAGCGGCTTGATGGTCTTTGGGTGGATGACCTGGGCCCCGTAATAGGCCATTTCAATCACCTCCGCATAAGTGATATTGGGTATCTGCACCGTGTCCGGAAAAAGCCTTGGGTCGGCGTTGCGCAAGCCAGCCACGTCTTTCCAGATGCTCAAGTCGTCTGCGCCCAGCATAGACGCGAGTAAGGCCGCCGTATAGTCCGAGCCTTCGCGCCCCAGCGTCACCGACTGGTTGTTGGCCGTCGCACCGATAAAGCCTTGCGTCAGCACCAGCTTGCCTGCGTCCAGGATCGGGTGCAACTGCGTGCGTGCCTGCATCGTCGAGTAGGGCAAGTCCACCCGGCCTTCACGCCAGGTCTCATCCGTGCGGATGATGTGACGAATATCCACCCATTCATTTTCGATACCCGACTCCTGTAGCAGCAGCGAAAACATCCGCGTACTCAACAGCTCACCAACGCACACAATCTGGTCGTAGGAATAATCAAAACGGGCTCCATCTGCATCATCCACGGCCCAATGCAATTCGGTAAACAGTTCATCCAATGCTGCCTTTGCCGCCACAAATCCATCCGCCGACATCAGCGACTGCGCATAGCTCAGATGCTCCTGCTCCAGCGTATCCGCCAGCATCCGCGCACGCCCCTTATCCGCACAGGCAGCCCTTGCCAGCTCCTCCAGTGCATTGGTCGTCTTACCCATCGCCGACACCACCACCACCAAAGGCTTCCGTGCAGCAAGGATAATCGGCAATAACGCCTTCATTCGTTCCGGAGTGGCAATCGAAGCACCACCAAACTTGTACACGTGCATGGCAAAAAATCTGGGGCGCAAATTCGGCAACCGATAGCAAACTCACCCAGGCAGTTCCAGTTTGAACACAATTTTTTGGTTAAGCTTTCGTGCTACTATGAAGCCTCAGTGGCGATGGCACCGTTCATCTGATTGCTACTATCCAGCTTCTCCCACAGGACACAAGAAGTCCTGCCAAAAGCCACGGCATTCCCCAGACCTAAAAGACAGGAGAAAAAAGCATATTCCGGTTTCCTGCCGATGAAGGAACTTGCGCCGCCTTAGCTACACTTAATCTCATCATGTACCGAACCCATACCTGCGGTGAACTCCGCACTGGCGATATAGGAAAACAGGTCAGCCTCGCAGGCTGGGTGCAATACTTCCGCCAGAAAGGCGCCGTAAGCTGGATTGTACTCCGCGACCGATATGGCTATACCCAGGTCGTCTTTGAAGAAGGCCGCAGCAAGCCCGAACTCCTCGAAGCCCTGAAAAAAATAGGCCGGGAAGATGTATTGCAAATCCAGGGCGAGGTCATCGAACGCTATTCCAAAAACAAAGAACTGCCCACAGGAGATATTGAAATCTTAGCCGACAGCATGGTAGTGCTCAACCATTCGGCCACGCCTCCTTTCACGATTGAAGAAGAAAGCGATGGCGGCGACGACCTGCGGATGAAATACCGCTACCTCGACCTGCGCCGCCCACCCCTGCGCCGCAACCTCGAACTACGCTACCGCGTCAGCCGCGCCGCCCGGGAATACCTGGATGCACAAGGCTTTTTCGAAATAGAAACCCCTTTCCTGATTCGCTCTACGCCCGAAGGTGCCCGCGACTTTGTGGTGCCTTCCCGTATGAACCCGGGTCAATTCTATGCTCTTCCCCAAAGCCCACAAACCTTCAAACAACTACTTATGGTGAGCGGCTACGACCGCTATTTCCAGGTGGTGAAGTGCTTTCGGGATGAAGACTTACGCGCCGACCGACAGCCTGAGTTTACACAGATAGACTGTGAAATGGCCTTTGTAGAACAGGAAGATGTGCTCCGCATTTTTGAAGGTCTGTTCAAGGATATTTTCAAAAAAATCCGGGGCCTGGAACTGAAGGAAGATTTCCCCCGTATCTCCTGGGAAGAAGCCATGCGACATTACGGCAACGACAAACCGGACATCCGCTTTGGCATGAAGCTGTGCAACCTAAAAGTGGAAGGCCATTATGAAGCCCCAATCCTGTCCAGTCTTGCTTTTAAAGTGCTTGAAGAAGCGCCCAGCATCCTGGCCATCCGCGTGGAAGGCGGAGCCTCCTGGACCCGCAAGCAGCTCGATGAACTGACGGATTGGGTGAAACGCCCGCAAATCGGCATGAGTGGGTTGCTGCATCTGCGCCACAATCCAGACGGTAGTTTCAAGAGTAGCGCTGATAAATTTCTTACTCAGGAAGTATGTGCCGAACTAGGCAATCACTGCTCCCTACAAGCCGGCGACCTCTTGCTGATGCTGGCCGGCCCTGATGCCCGTACCCGTAAGGCGGCTTCTGAATTAAGGCTGCATCTGGGGAATATGCTGGGGCTTCGTAAACCCGATGAGTTTGCCCCACTCTGGGTGGTTGATTTCCCGCTGCTGGAGCAAACAGATGATGGGCATTGGACTGCCTTGCATCATCCCTTTACTGCGCCCAAGCCGGAACATGCTCTGTTCCTCAACCAGCCGGAACACTTCGGGAAAATCCGGGCCAATGCGTATGACATCGTTCTCAACGGTACGGAAATCGGTGGCGGCTCCATCCGCATTCATGAGCGGGGTATGCAGGAAGCCATGTTTGCTGCTTTGGGCATGAGCCGCGAAGAAGCACAGGAACAATTTGGGTTTCTACTCGGTGCGTTTGAATATGGCGCTCCACCTCATGGAGGCATTGCCTTTGGTTTCGACCGGCTGTGTGCCTTACTGGGTGGGCAAGAGGGTATTCGTGATTTTATTGCCTTTCCGAAAAACAACGCTGGCCGCGATGTGATGCTTGATGCACCTGCCGGCATCAGCCCGGAACAGAAAAAGGAACTGGGACTTTAGAGAACGCTGAGCGCAATAGGTGCATACGCTCATTCACTGAATTTTTCCCAGGCAGTGAACCTTCCCCCACAAGAAGAATTTCCTAAAAAAAAACCGCCTCAGATTTTGGTCTGAGGCGGTTCTGTAAATGGGCCATGCTTATTGCAGCACCAGCTTGTTGACAATCTTTTGTCCGTCGTCCGTTTTCAGTACGACAAAGTAGATGCCCTTAGCCTGACCGTTCAGGTCAATATCCGTTTGGAAGTGCTTGCTCACATTATTGAAGCTTTCGCTCATTACGCGCTGACCGGCGATGGTGGTTACCGTCAGGTCCAGTTTGGAAATTGTGCGGGAAGCATCAAATACAAGGGTTGCCTTTTGAGAAGTAGGGTTGGGGAAGATTGCCAATTTATTAATCAGCGCACCTTCACCGTTCACACCCACATTGGTGCGACCCAGAATCACTGTGTAGTCTTCTACTTCTCCTGAGGTAAAGCCACCGGCACCTGTGTTGCCACTACCATTCGGGTTGAGGTCATTGTTGAGGATGACGCGGAGGCCAGTCGGCACACCCGGAATCAAGGCAGAAGGCATTTGGAAGGTTGTGTCTAAGAAGAAGTGCGTTGCAGTAGTAGTGCCGCGGTACACGAGCTCAGAGGGGAAGGGATAACCCGGAGAAGCCTGAGTATAGACGTGGTCGTGGTTGAAGTCAATATAGACGCTCACCAGGGCATCAGCATGGGTGGCCGAGCGCATGATGTGGTAGATGCCTATGCGGTACACAGAATCAGCAGCTAATACCCAAGTCGGGCTGATATGGGTATAGTTTGTGAAGCCGCGGATAGCAGCGGGATTGAGCAGGTGCGGGCCTACTACTGCAATAGGAGCCGGGTTGATATGCGGGCTGTCCACATTGCCAATCATAAAGGAGCCGATATCGCTGGAATCCTTTGTGCCCGGAGGTACTGCAGCAGCGTAGGGATAACAATCATTTGCCGGTGGGTTCATGATTTGAACTGCGTTGCTATACGTAGTATCTCCAGAGTTGGAGCAAACGGTGCGCAGGCGATACTTAATACCATAAACCGGGGATGCAGGCACCACGACATTACGTAGAGTGTCTTTGTTGTGCGAGCCGGCAATGTCCAGGTAAGAAGCACCGGTATTAGTACTCATCTGCCAGTCGCGAACAATGCCGGTCCGGTCTTGCTGGTAAGTAGTATTCCAAAGATCCACGGTGTAATTGGGGCATACCAGGCTATCCGAGGCATAGCTGGTACCGGCACCTACAGCACCATTACAAGGCTGGTATTGGATATACACGAGGTAATCTTCGGCAGCACTTTCATAGTAGAAGTTACCGCAAGGATCGAGATAGGGGCCTACACCACTTTGATACATTGGATAGTAGCCGGCAATGGCACGCATACCCGTTAGGCCTACAGGAGCATTCGAAGGAATAGTGTAGTCAGCAGCGACCTTTTGGCCGGCAGTACTCCAAGATTTATTCATGATTCGCTCTCCAGGCAGATCCCATACCCCATTGCGGTTGATGTCTAGGTAAATATGGGCATAGGTATATGTACCGGTAATCAGATAGCTATATGGAGTAGCAACGGTAATAGAGAACTTGTAGGTAGTATCTCTAATAAGATAAGGAGCCGGTACGCTGCGGGCAAAGCTCTTATAGCCTACCGTAGCCGTGGGGTTGTTTGTATTGGGTATTGGATTACCATTACTCATAAGTGAAGAGCCCGTAGAGCTGGATTCAACACTTACATTTCCAATGCCTCCATATTGATAAGGATATTGAGCTTGCAAGCCCACATCACAATAGCAATAGTAGAAGGCAGAAAGGGGCACATTAAACACAGCGGTAGTATCGCTTAGGGCACTGTTGGTGCAGGTTACGATGCAACGGAATGAAGTAGGAACCGTAATGTTTGCTGTAGGACGTGCTACATTCCCCCCTGTTAGGTTGGTCCAAACGGAAGTAGCTCCGGAAGTTGGGCGATACTGCCACTGATATGCAAGACCGGCCGCTTGTGAAGTACCGCTAAGTTTCAGTGTAAAATCTTTCCCGGAACATGCATCCACTGAATCTATGGTGCCGGCAACCGGTGTACCGGTACAAGCAGGGAACACACGAACGGCGTCTAAATAGATATCACTATAACCAGCATAAGCATAGGTTTGGAAGCCGGTAAACCGAATAATTGTAGTGGCCGATGTTGAGGGTATAGGAATGCCCCCATGATAATCCCAACCACCGGTACCACTGCCCGGGCCTATTTTAGTCAAGGGATTCCAAGTCATTCCCGCATCCGGAGAATATTCTACAATCAGGGAGTCATTAGGATAGGTAGGACCAGGATCCACCCTTGAGTAAAACTCTAATTCTTTATTATTCGGGCCTGAACAATTCACATAAAGTGAAAGTACACCTGCTGCACTGGGGCCGTTTGCGTAGTAAGCATGGAAACGGGCTGCATGCAAATTGGAAAACGAAGAAGGATTATACACTCCAGATGTTGGTGAAGTCCAGGAAGCATTGGATCCCTGATCATCACGGCGCCAACTCGAATTACCCGTGCTCGGACTGTTGGTCCAATGGTTCGATGGCAAGTCGTTTGTGCTACAGCCACTGCTCCAGTTTTCAAAATCTTCAAAGAACGGCAGTGTAGCGTACTGTGGGAAGCTGCCACCGCCCGTCAGGTTGAACGTAGTAGCTGATGAACGTACTGTATCCGCTGTATTCAGGCAGGCAATCAGGAAGCGGAACATAGTGGATTTGGTAATGGGGAAGGTCAAATAGTTATCTGAAGTGGCACCCGGAACAAAATTCCAAGTGGTGCCGCCATTTAGGCTGTATTCCCAGGCCATAGCGGTATTGCTGGCCTGAGTATAACCTGTAGCTACTAAATTGACCGTGGTGCCCGGGCAAACCGTTTGTGTACCCGTGACATTCAGCACTGGTGTGGAAGAAGGACCCGTGCAGGGGCCGAGATTATAGACTTGTACGTCATCCAGAAATGCATCCGGCCCCCAGGATGAGTTATCTTTAAAAATGATATAGTTAGCTGTTCCGTTATAAGTGCTTGGTACCGTGTATGAGTATTGATACCAACCGGCAGAGGGTACTGAAGGTGTTTGCGTATAGGCATGATGGATATTTCCCAATAAAGTTCCTCCGGTGGAAGTAGCTGAAGTATTCACATATACGTCCATGTTGTCCGTATAACTGGTAGAAGCACTTTGCCTGTAAAACCAAAAGGTAACTTTTACCGTACTGGCAGAGCTGAAGTTCATGGAAGGTGTTCGCAATTCTGCCTTGCTGCCACTGCTAGCGTTCCATGAGTTATACCAAGCGTAATAACTTCCACCGTGTGCAGGCACATTGTAGGGATAAGAAGAATAGCCACTGGATTGCCGGGCCCAGTTATACGAACCAGAAATTACGGCACTAGTCCATCCCGTAGGCGGGAAGGTAGAGCTTTCAAACCCCTCACTGAGGTAGGTCTGAGCCGAGGCACCCAGGCTGGTCAGGCAGAGCAGGCTCAGCGCAGCAGCTTTGAGCTTCGAAGTGAAGCTGCGGCTCATAATTCGGGTAAAACGTTGTTCCATATCGGATGTATTTGCAGTTGAAACGGTTTTCGGGTTGAAATTAGGCGAATGCGCTATGCTAAAACACAAGTCGTTAAAATTATGGTATGGGGATGACCCACACAAGTTTTCAATTCAGGATTGAAGACAGGCAATTTCGCACCAGGGTTGGACATTTTGGGTCTTTCTTTTGTCAGGTTCTGCTACATCCGGCATTTTCAAACATTTAAATGAAGATTCCGTTTAAACTCTCTAGCGATGCTGTGCTTGCATCACAATGGCCTCTGCAGCCTTCTCCGAGGCACTGCCACCGTCTTCCAACAAGGCCCACAGCGCTTGGTAATCTTTTGCTATCTGGCTCCGCCTGGCCTTATCGTCCAGCAAGGAATGCAGCTCCGAACATAAAGTCGCTTCATTCAAATCATCCTGAATCAGCTCCCGCACCACTTCCCGCCCCATAATCAGGTTGACCAGGGAGATAAACGGCACCTTCACCAGGCGACGAGCCAGCCATACAGACAGCGGATTGCCGCTATAACAAACTACTTGCGGCACGCCTAATAAAGCAGTTTCTAAAGTGGCCGTACCTGAGGTTACTAAGGCCGCTTGCGACTGCCGCAGCAAGTTATAGGTATCGTTGCGAAACAGCAATACAGGCGCATCGCCGATATACTGTTCATAGAGTGCATCAGGCTGTGCCGGCGCACCGGCCACTACTAACTGATAGTCTGGAAAATGCCTTGCTGCCTGCAACATCACCGGCAGCTTCCGGCCAATCTCCATCGCCCTGCTGCCGGGCAGCAGGGCGACCAACGGCTTGCCCGCAGCCACTGTCCGCAAGGGCTTTTGCTCCTCCTCCCGAATGCGCTCCAGCAGCGGATGGCCCACATAGCGCACCTCGAAATCATGCTTTGCATAAAAGGCCTTTTCAAATGGCAGAATCACCAGCATCTGGTCCACTGACTGGCGAATCGTCTTTACCCTTCCTTCTTTCCAGGCCCACACCTGGGGCGAGATATAGTACACCACACGCAAGCCCTGTTGTTTGGCCCAGCTTGCGATGCGCAGGTTAAAGCCGGGATAGTCAATCAGCACGAGCACATCAGGGTGGAAGGACTGAATGTCCTGCTTGCAAAACTTTAGGTTGCGCAGGATGGTGCCCAGGTGCCGGAGCACTTCCACGAAGCCCATAAAGGCCAGGTCGCGGTAGTGCCGGACTAAGGTTGCGCCGGCAGCCTCCATAAGGTCACCGCCCCAGGCGCGGATGTCGGCATCGGTATCTTTTTGGCGCAGTGCCCGGATGAGGTTTGCGCCGTGCAGGTCGCCGCTGGCTTCGCCGGAGATGATGTAGTAGCGCATGAACGAAGCTGTAAAGTTTGGGCGAACCTGGCCTTGTGCCGAAGTATTGAGTATATTTTTTTAGCAGGCTGAATCAAATAGCTGCAGTATCAGTTTCAACCTGTACGGAACGTGTTTCAGGAATGCTCCGTTCAGCAGGATTTCGGTAGGGTGCATTTTGTAGGTGCAGCTTTTCAATATAGCCCTGGTGCGGGAACTTGTACGCTAAGGGAAAAGCCCCGTAGCGAACAGAACCCTGAAGGGTGCGACGCAACGGCAGCCGAATAAAGATCCAAAAGCTGGAAACCAAAAAATGTTCCGCCGGCACCGCTGTATTTTTGCGGCCTTTCACCGCCTTTGGCCTTCCTCATTATTCATCGAAAAACAGAATTAGCATGTCCAGTTCATCATTCAGTCAGCGCATTCGTCAGGAGCTTGCCGAAATCACGGAGGCGGGTCTTTACAAGAGCGAGCGCATTATCGAAAGCCCTCAAGGGCCGGAAATCGAGGTGGGCGGCAGGAAGGTGCTGAATTTTTGCGCTAATAATTACCTCGGCCTGTCCTCGCATCCCAAGGTGATAGAGGCGGCCCGGCGCACGATTGACGAACGGGGCTATGGTTTGTCTTCGGTGCGGTTTATCTGCGGCACACAGGACATTCATAAGGAGCTGGAGGCGAAGCTGAGTCGCTTTGTGGGGCAGGAAGACACCATCCTGTATGTGGCCTGCTTTGATGCCAATGGCGGCGTGTTTGAACCCTTGCTGGGGGAGCAGGATGTCATCATTTCGGACGAGCTGAACCATGCCTCCATCATTGATGGGGTGCGGCTGAGCAAGTGTGTCCGGGCACGCTACAAGCACAACGATATGGCGGAGCTGGAAGCCCAACTGAAAAGCCATCAGGACAAGCGCACCCGCTTCATTGTTACAGATTCGGTGTTTTCGATGGACGGCACGATTGCCCAGTTAGATAAGATTTGCGACCTGGCCGACAGGTACGATGCGGTGGTGATGATTGATGAAAGCCATTCTTCGGGCTTTATGGGCAAGACAGGCCGCGGGGTACATGAGCTCTGCGGCGTGATGGACCGTGTGGACGTCATTACCTCTACGCTGGGTAAGGCGTTGGGGGGCGCTTCGGGTGGTTTTATCTCGGGTAAAAAGGAAATTATTGACATGCTTCGTCAGCGGAGCCGGCCTTACTTGTTTTCGAATACGGTGGCCCCGAGTGTGGTGGGTGCCAGCATTGCTGTGTTGGACATGCTGAGCGAGACAACGGCTCTGCGCGACAAGCTGGAAGCAAACACAAAATATTTCCGCGAACAGATGACGGCTGCCGGCTTCGACATTAAGCCGGGCATCCACCCCATCACGCCCATCATGCTGTATGATGCTGTGCTGGCGCAAAAGCTGGCGGCCCGCATGTTGGAGGAAGGCATCTATGTGATTGGCTTTTTCTACCCGGTAGTGCCGAAGGGCCAGGCACGTATCCGGGTACAGATTTCAGCGGCACATGAGCGCCATCATCTCGACCAAGCCATTGCAGCATTTACCAAAGCAGGCAAGGAGCTGGGCATTCTGAAAGGATAAGGATGGCTGCTGAAAAACCTAGCCTGGAAGCACTAATAGCCGGTACCGTGCTGCTGGTGGACAAGCCCTTGCGCTGGACATCATTTGACGTCATCAACAAGCTGCGCAGGCCACTGAAAGCTAAGATGGGCCATGCCGGCACGCTCGACCCCCTGGCCACTGGGTTGCTTATCGTCTGCACCGGAAACTTCACCAAGCGCATTTCCGAATACCAACGCATGCCGAAGGAATATACGGGCATCATCGAGCTGGGTGCGGTGACGCCTACTTATGATTTGGAAAGCGAACCGCAGGATTTTAAATCGCCCGAGGGCATTACTGAAAACATGCTGCAAGAAGCGACGAGGCAGTTCACCGGGGAAATCCTGCAAGCGCCACCCATTCATTCAGCCATTAAAAAAGACGGCAAGCGGGCCTACGAGCTGGCTCGGGCAGGAAAGGAAATTAAGCTGGATCTCAGGCCCGTGACGATTGCAGCATTTGAGCTGACGAAAATTTCGTTGCCGGAACTGCATTTCCGGGTGGCTTGCAGCACGGGCACCTACATCCGCTCCTTAGCGCACGACTTCGGGCAGGCCCTGGGTTGCGGCGGATATCTGAAGGCCTTACGGCGCACACAGATTGGAGGATTT
>JAFDYC010000029.1 GCA_018267625.1 Bacteroidota bacterium | reverse complement strand
GACCTGATTTACATAGCCAAATTTCTTTTGGTGGAATCATAACAATCGCACACTGCGGGGCAAGTGCTTCTATGGGGCTTTCCCCGAAGCATGGGTACTCACGTTTTTCGGGCTATGCTCAGAAGCGAAATCCCGCAGAAGGCTGCGATCCGGAAACCTGTTCAGAACAGGCTACAACAGTTGATCGGCGCTCTGATGCTACTGTTACAATAAAAGCCAAGATGCAAGGATCCTTTATTGAAAGCGGGAAACTGGACTCCAAATATTTTTAGAAAAAAACGAAGGCTGCCCATAAAGGCAGCCTCGTGGATCTTGTTGATAGATCATCCCCATTCCATTAGCGCATCTCGCTACGGATAAGTTCAAATTGCTTAATGGCTGCTTGCTGCGCTTCTTTGCCTTGCTCGGCTGTTATTCGTATCCTGGCTTCAGTACTCACTACAGTTTGCAGCATTTCCGTCATGACAGGCCCCCAGGGGCCTACATGATGTATTTTACCATCAGGGCCAATCACAATACCACTGCCATCGGACATGACACTTGGTGAAACGTAGATCCATACTTCATTTCCTGTTTCTTTTGGCGGGTGAACGGGCACCTTTTTAGGTGTCTGATAAAAGGCAAATACAAGTCCCCCTTCAATGACTTGGAGGTTATAGTCAATGGTGGCAATATCTGCGTTTGGATTGGCAATCTTTTCCCATTTCAGAAAGGGTACTCCATCCACTTGAGAAAGTGAGCGCAAATCTTCTACAGTTTGAGAGGCAACAATGCCATCGTTATTTGCAGTAGCCGTTTTTGCAACATCCAAAGCATGGTTGGTATAAACCTGCATAAAGTCACTGTCTGAAAACTGGCCCAAGTCCACATTAAAAGCATCAACCCATACGCCCGGGATGCCAGGCCCTACGCCACCTACAGGAGCATATATCACGGTGATGGCTATATTGGTACTCCCTGCTTTAACATCTTTTGTGCCCGAGGTAGTATAGAGATGATTGTCATCAGCATTGCCAACAATAGACATAAATGCGAAGGGCAGGTTAGTGTTGTTGTAGGGTAGCATTGGTGGTGCGAATACCGGAAAATGTTCGCCCGGGCTGGAAATTCCTGGTGCAGAAGGAATGATGTGGGTTTGAGTACCAGCATGGTGGTGCCGGTGCCCCGATGTGTACATGATGTAATCAATAGTGTAGTTTATCATGCCAAACAATTGAATAGTGGCCCCTTATTTTAAGGATTACTCAAAAATAACATCATTATATAGTAAGGCCAAATGATTTTTTTAAAATCATTATTAAAGGATAAAATAGCCTTTTTTATTTAAATTTTCTTTTCCAAGGGCACGATGACCCTACGTTCAGTGTTTTGAACGATGCTGAATCACATTCTTAAGTGATTCAGCAATTGTCTTAGTTGTAAAAAAACCCTCAATGAGTTTTTCTGATGAACCTGGAAGCTTAATTCCTTATTCGCAAAGCAGCACCTCGCCGGTCATCTCATCCGGGATATTCATGCCCATATAGCGTAAGATGCTGGGAGCTATATCTCCTAACTTCCCGGGTTTCAGTTTGCCTTTAAAGTCATTTGAAACCAGGAATAGTGGCACAGGGTTCATGCTGTGCGCGGTATTCGGCGAGCCGTCCGGATTGATGAGACAATCAGCATTGCCGTGGTCGGCGGTGAGGAAGATACCATAGCCCTGCGCCAGCGCTTCCGGTACAATACGAGCCACACATGCATCCACTGTTTCGGCCGCTTTCACAGCGGCGGACCAAACTCCTGTATGCCCCACCATATCGGTGTTCGCGAAGTTGAGGCAGATGAAATCAGTCAGTCCTTTTTTCAATTCAGGAAGGATGAGCTCTGTGATTTCGTGTGCGCTCATTTCGGGCTTCAGGTCATAGGTGGCCACGTCTTTGGGGGATGCTGCCATCAGCCTGCGTTCACCTTCGAAGGGCACTTCTCTACCGCCGGAAAAGAAAAAAGTAACGTGCGGATATTTCTCCGTTTCGGCAATGCGGATTTGTGTTTTCCCTGCCTGGGCCAGCACCTCACCCAGTGTATTGCTGAGGTTGTCGTTTTGAAAGATGACGCCTACGTTTTTGTAGCGTGCATCATATTCTGTCAGGGTCACATAATGCAGGGAAAGTGGCTTCATGCCTTCTTCCGGAAAAGCCTGTTGCGTTAAGGCTATGGTGATTTCGCGGCAGCGATCGGTGCGGAAATTGAAACAAATCACCACATCACCCTCCTGAATGCATGCCAGGGGTTTTCCCGCAGCATCGGTGTGGATTATCGGCTCTATAAACTCATCCGTCACCTCGGCTGCATAGCTTTCGCGAATAGCGTCGGGCAGGTTCTTGCTAAGCTTACCCTTGCCCAGCACCAGCGCATCGTAAGCCCTTTTTACGCGGCCCCAGCGTTTGTCGCGGTCCATTGCATAGTAACGTCCCGTGACCGAAGCCAGTACAGCTCCTGTAGTATCGGTGGTTTGCTGCAAATCTTCAATAAAGCCCAACCCGCTTTTAGGGTCCACATCGCGCCCGTCTGTGAAGGCATGTACCGCTACCCGCCCGATGCCGGCTTCCTGGGCCAGCTCCAGCAAGGCTTTGAGATGCCTGATATGTGCGTGCACACCGCCGTCTGAAACCAGACCAATAAAATGCAGGCAGCTTCCCCGCTCCTTCGCGGTGCGGAATGCATCCTGTAATACTGGCGACTGAGCCAGGCTCCCGTTTTTTATCGCCACATTGATTCGTTGCAACTCCTGATACACGATACGGCCGGCACCGAGGTTTAGGTGCCCAACTTCTGAATTGCCCATTTGCCCTTCGGGCAGCCCTACTGCCTCACCACAGGTGACCAGCGTCGTGTTAGGATATTGGGAATACAAAGCATCCACAAAGGGCGTATGAGCAGCGCGGATGGCATCGGCCTCGGGCCTCTGACCCAGGCCCCAGCCGTCCATGATGAGCAGCATGGCTTTTTGAGACATGGCGCGAAGGTAGCATGTGCCGGGAGCCTGCCTTTTCCCTGCCTGCTTTTTGGCTTCATTTTTGAAAGCTGAGGATGAAAAACTACGATTGATGCGCAAGAAAATCCTTTCAGGAGTCCTCCTGATGGCGGTTGCAGGCTGGACTGCCTGCAAGAGCACAAGGCCAATAAGCCCGGTTATTGATTCCACCCCATCTTCCCTGAGTGGCGTTTATACCGGCACCTTACCCTGCGCCGATTGTGAAGGCATCCAGACGATGATAAAGCTCAAAAAGGACGGAAGCTATGAGCGGGAGATGGATTACCTCGGTAAGTCGGTCCGCCCGTTACGCGACAGCGGCAGGGTGCAATTCGGACCCCAAAATGGACAAATTGAGCTTTGTGAAAAAAATAATCCTGCAAGCAAAGAGCCGTTCAGCGTTCAGGGGAATTCACTGACCCAATTAAACGGTGATGGCAAGCCGGTAACGGGCCCCTTAGCCAGTCATTTTATCTTCCACAAACAAGCATCTCCACTCCTCGAGCAATATTGGGAACTCATTGCCATTGATGGCCTCCCGATCATGCGCCCGTCAAACAGGCAAGCAGCGCCGCACATAATCTTTAAAGCATTCGGCAATCGTGTATTTGGCCATGCCGGCTGCAATTCCTTCTTTGGAAGTTTTGCCTTGAATGGCAGCCAGGGCCTTTCTTTTTCTGGAATGGGCGCCACTAAAAAAGCCTGTCCGGATATGAACGTTGAAGATGCTTTCTTGAAAGCTCTGGATGGTGTTGTTCGCTTCCGGTTACATTCAGACTCGCTGAGCCTGGAAAATAGTAATGGCAGCAGCTTGCTCCTGGTGGCTCCAACACGGCATTGAAGAAGAGACTTTCCTTTTTTACTCCATCGAGTAACTTTCCTGCAAAAGCTGGCCTTGTTTTTGTGAACTTTTACTGCATGTCGAAGGCTTTGGATTCGAAATTTTCAACAGTGTCTTTGTTCCGGAAATTCATGATGGTGCTGCTCTTAATGGGCTTGGTAGTTGCAATTGCGCGGGCTCAAGACAAGCAACTTGATGCCATTGCTGTTGCCATCAAATCGGGTAATGCAGCATCGGTAGCCCGTTATTTTGGCCCTTCGGTGGATATGACGCTAAACAATACCAGCTCCACCTACAGCCGTACGCAAGGCGAACAGGTGCTGCGCGATTTTTTTAGTAGGCATCCCGTCCGCGATTTTAAGATTGATTATTCCGGCAATTCCACTTCCAGCGATTCCCATTTCAGCATCGGCACCTTGCGCACCGAGACTTGTCGCTTCAAAGTGTATCTCTTTCTGAGGCCCAGCGATAAGGGCTATACTGTCAAAGAGATTCGATTCGAAAAATGAAGGTTCAGGCTTTGCTTAGGCTCATGTAGCTGTCCATAGGCAGTCTTTTGGCAATAGAACGAGCCAGGGTCATTTCATCTGCATATTCCAGCTCGCCGCCAAAAGCAATGCCCCTTGCAATGGCAGTAAGGGTGACGGGCGTATCACCCAATTGCCGGGCAATGTAGTAGGCCGTTGTGTCGCCCTCGATGGTGGGGCTAAGTGCCATGATTAATTCCTGAATACCCTGCTCCCGAACGCGCTGTACCAGCGAATCAATCTGTAATTGTTCCGGCCCGATGCCATCCAAAGGAGAAAGGATGCCGCCCAGCACATGGTAGAGCCCGCTGTATTGTTGGGTGCTTTCAATGGCAATCACGTCGCGCAGGTTTTCGACTACACATACCTGGCTGCGCTGGCGCCCCGGGTTGCTACAGATACTGCATACTTCCGCATCAGACACATTGTGGCATTGGCTGCAATATCGAATGTCCTGATGCATCTGGGCAATGGCACGGGTGAACTCGGCTACTTTTTCCGGCTCCTGCTTCAGCAGGTGGAGCACCATGCGTAAGGCTGACTTTCTACCGATGCCGGGAAGGCCTGCGAAGGCACGCACAGCATCTTCAATCAGTTTGGAAGAAAAAATCATGAGGTGTTCAAAAGCAAATTCCGGAAGGGCACGGCCCGCTTGCTCCCGCAAAAGTATTACATCGTCAGGGCGTGCCGCAGCTTGCTATCCCCGCAGCTTCTCATTGTTTAGGTGGCGCTGAGCATCCCGCTGTGTTTTCTTTTCCATGTTTTTTAGAAAAGCCTCGGTCAGGTTCACGCCCGTCTGGTTGGCTAAGCAAAGCAGTACCCACAGAACATCTGCCAGTTCATCCCCGGCTTCCCGTTCCGCCTCCTGTTCTTTGAATGATTGGTCGCCATAGCGCCGTACCAGAATGCGGGACAACTCACCCACTTCCTCCATCAGAATGCCCAGGTTCGTCAGTTCTGAAAAATAGCGGACGCCATACCGGCGAATCCAGGAGTCCACCTGTGCCTGTGCATCAGAAAGGCTGAGTGTCGGAGTCATCGTTTTTCGAAGTGAGATGTCCGGCTAAGGTATCAGACTGCTGCCGGTTTTTGCTTCTGTTTGACGGTGCCGTGCTGTGGGCGGGCTGACGCACATCTTTTCATAAAAAATCCAGCTCGCTATTGCAGTTCCGTCCCGGCTATGAATATTTGCCCTGCCCCGGCATTGAAACTCCGGTAAAAATTAGTTCCCCCTATGACCTACACGTCCGATGTCGCTGCCACCAAAGCCCTTACTGAAAAGACGCAAGAAATACGGGCAGCCGTATCGCAGGTGATTGTGGGCCAGCATGAAGTATTGCAGCAGCTCATCGTCTCCATTCTCTGCAACGGACATGCCCTGCTCGTTGGTGTACCAGGCCTGGCCAAGACCCTGCTCGTCAAAACCCTCTCCGAAGTACTCGACCTCTCGTTCAAGCGCATTCAGTTCACGCCCGACCTCATGCCCAGCGATATCACCGGTGCCGAAATCCTGAATGAGCAACGCCAGTTTCAATTCCTCAAAGGCCCCCTCTTCGCCAATATCATCCTGGCCGACGAAATCAACCGAACACCGCCCAAAACGCAAGCCGCCCTCCTGGAAGCCATGCAGGAACGCAGCATCACCGCCAGCGGAACCCGATACCCCTTGCCCGCACCGTTCTTTGTGCTCGCCACCCAAAACCCTATAGAACAGGAAGGCACCTATCCCTTGCCCGAGGCCCAGCTCGACCGCTTCATGTTCCTCATCCAGCTCGACTATCCTTCGTTTGCTGAAGAGGTGGACATCGTCCGCAACACCACCGGTGTGCACCAACCGAGCCTCCCAAAAGTGCTCGATGCAGAAACCATCCTTGCCTTTCAGGAACTGGTACGCCGTGTGCCCGTACCGGACAATGTGCTCGAATATGCCGTAGGCCTGGTGCATAAGACACGCCCCGGCGCTCAGGCAGCCGCAGCTACACAACAATACATCGCCTACGGTGCAGGCCCACGCGCTTCCCAATACCTCATTCTTGCTGCTAAATGCGTGGCGCTGTTGAAGGGCAAATTCTCACCCGACATCGAAGACGTGCAGCAGGTAGCCTTGCCTGTCCTGCGCCACCGGGTGCTACGCAACTATAAGGCCGAAGCAGAAGGCATCTCACAAGAGACACTCATCCGGCAATTATTGTAAACAACCAGTTGGTTCTTTTAGGTTGCAGCTTTGACACCTGGATGCAACGGATGCTCGGTAGCCATCCCTCAACCGGCTTCCCAAAAAACAAGTTCTAAAAAATTGCTTTGGGGAAGGCATAGTACGCTCTGCATTCTCCCTATCCTTGTGCAAAATCTTTTGCTTCATGAAGCCCTTGCTACTGCTCTTGCTGCTTTGCCTGACACTCCACGCTACTGCACAAACAAAGAAATATGCCATTCAGCCGGGCCTGATGGCGCTGGTGCAGCATGCTGCGGGCAGCAATACGGTTCAGGTGAGCTTGCCGGGTGTGGACCTGATTGAGCTTGATTTGACGCAGCCGCCTACGCATAGTTTCCAAATAAAAACAGCAGATTTCAATTTTGACGGCTTTAAAGATTTTGCATTTACAAGCAGGGACCCGGCAGCGGTGGCCGCACCGGTGGTCTATGATATCTATCTCTACAACGCAGACGAAAAGAGTTTTGAATCGCCTGAATATCCCGACGGGGCTGTCTGTGGCTTGTTTAGCAATGTTCGTCTGAATGCCGGAGACAAGACGTTGCGCTCCTCTTGCCGGAGCGGGAATAAGACGAGTACCGATGTGTTTCGTTGGGAAACTCCATTTAGCCTGACGCTACTCAGCAGTGTGGACCATAGCGCAGAGCATCAGCAGGAACAATCCGAAGAGCGAGCAGACCGCAAAGCAGAAAAGAAAGATGCCCGTCGGGAAGCCCGGAATGCCCGTGAGGAGCAGCGCCAGGAACAACGGGAAGAGCGAAAAAATGATGAGGATGAATGAGGCTGATTAGTCCACGACACGGCGCTGGCCGATACTCCAGGCCTGTGCAGGCGCGGCAAAAAGAGATTTAGTCAGGCCCCAGGTTTCTTTAAAAAAGGCGGAGTAACGATAATGGTTCAGGTGCTCTTCGGAGCTCCAATGGCTATATGTAAATAAGATGTGTGCCTGTCGGGCATCTTGCCAAAGCTCCAAATGGCAGCAGCCATCGAAGTGGCGGATGTCTAGCTTTCGGGCTTCAAATAGTTGCAGGAACTCCTCCAGGGCATCTTCACGGAAGGTCATCTGCACGATGCGCACAATCATCCAAAGGTTATTTTGACGGTGTTGTAGAAAAAGTCTTTTTCGCGATAGAGCTTCAGCCCGAAAAGGGATGCAGCATTGCCTCGGTTGATACAGATTTCGAGGTGGCCTGCATCATTGAATCGGCAAAGCTTTTCATTAATGGGCACCTGATGGTAGCTCTGGCTGATTTCGCTCAGATCCAGGCTGCGCATAAACTGGATGCGGAAGGGGCGGCCTGCACCAAAGTTTTCAAATTGGGTTTGGGTCAGGTCCAGAATGACGTTCTCATAGCGGTCAATGTGGAGCACATGGCATTCGAGCACATTATCGGTGGCAACGGGCTGTAGAGGCCGCAAAACGACGTTGGGCTCGCAGGGCGGAAGTTGCAAGTCTGCAAGAGGCTGGCTGAGCAGTTGCACCAACACCTTACCCAGTTCATGCAGCCAATCCGAAAAACGGAGGCCGGCATCCAACTCAAAGCATTGCCATAAAGTGCCGGTATGCTCGCCGAACGCAAGGGGTATCACGCCATTGTCGGGGCTAATTATTTTTTGACCTTCCTGTTCGCAGAGCAAAAGCCTGGGCCGGGTGCCGGAGAGTGCGTCAATTAAGACTACATGGATGCTTCCACCCGGGAACTGGCGTGTGGCAGCATGCAAGAGGTAGGCAGCTTGCTGCATGTTGTGCGGCTCGATGTTGTGGGAGAGGTCCAAAAAGCGGCACTCGGGTACATACTGGAGCAGCACACCCTTTGCAATGCCTACATAGGCATCGTGCAAGCCAAAATCAGAGAGCAAGGTCAGGGGCTGCATCGGGCCGGCAAATGTAAGCAGGCCCAGAAAGGGCTGCCTGTTTCCTGAAGCGCAATATGCAGGTTGCTTGCCCGTTTTGCACAGTGGCTGCTATCTTCGGCGCCCCTATTGATGAACCGATTTTTTGTTTCGAAACCGGCGGGCTTCCTGGCTCTGTGTTTGCTGGCGATATTCCTGGCGGGCAGTAGTGCCTGCAAAAAACAACGACTACTCGAAAACGGAGGTACCCTTCGTTTTTCTACCGATACGCTCCGTTTTGATACGGTGTTTACCAGCTTGGCTTCAGCCACACGGAGCTTCAAAATTTTTAACCCCCAGGATGAACGGGTACTGCTGTCTTCCGTTCGGCTGGCTGCGGGAGACGCTTCCTATTTTCAGCTTAATGTGGATGGCCACAGCGGCCGGCAGCTTAGCGATATTGAAATTGGCGCCAAAGACAGCATCTATGTTTTTGCCACCGTGAAAGTGGACCCGACGAATGCCAACACGCCTTTCATCATTGAAGACAAGTTGATAGCCACGCTGAATGGTACTGACTTTTCGGTGCCATTGATTGCCTATGGCCAGAATGCGCATTTCATCACCGATAGTGTGCTGCACACCCAAACCTGGCTCCGCGACAAGCCCTATGTCCTCTTTGGATATGCTCTGGTGGATTCGCAGCAGACGCTGACCATCCCCGCCGGATGCCGGGTGTACATGCACGCTAATGCCCGCTTATTTGTGGACGGAACCCTGATTGCCCGGGGCACCAGGCAAGACAGCATCATCTTTCAGGGCGACCGCCTCGACCGGGATTATTATGGCTATGAAGGCTATCCGGGCGAGTGGGGTGGCCTCTATTTCACGCAACGCAGCAAGGGCAATGTACTGGAGCATGTCATCCTGCGCAATGGCGGAAATGGTGCACAAGGTGCTCCTTCGGCATTGATTCAGTTGGCGCCAGATTCGGTGCACGACCTGAATGCACCCCAGCTCACCATGAGCAAGGTCATCCTCGAAAACTCAATTGGCTATGGATTGCTCTCGTTTGGCGGCACCATTCGCGCCAGCAACTGCCTGATTCAATCCTGCGGGGCCAATGCGTTAGCCCTGGTGCAGGGCGGCGATTATCTCTTCGACTATTGCAGCATCGCGACCTACGGAAATGCCAAGATTGCACACATTGACAACCCCTCGGCGGTAATCCTGAACTATTACGCCATCAGCCAGACTCAGACCATCGTGGCACCGCTGAATGCTACGCTGCGCAATTGTGTGGTAGCAGGTTCGCTGACGAATGAATTTGTGGCAGACAGCATCGAATATGCTGCCGCGCCGGCACAGCTCTCCTTAGTGTCTTGTGTGCTCAAGGGCGAAGCGCAAAAGATGCGCCCCTGGGTCAGCCAGAATAATGTCCGGATGCTTAGTGAGGCCAGCCCGGGTTATGATTCTTTGTTCCGTGCGCCCCAGTTGGACGACTATCACCCCGCCACAGGCTCGCCACTGGTGGGTGCAGCAGCCGCTTCACCCGTTCCCGATGACCTGGAGGACCGCCCCCGCAGCATCCCTTCGGATATCGGTTGCTATATCCATGAATAAGCTTGAGTGCCGCACACCATTCAGGCCCCATCGGGCTGAATAGTTGCAATAGCACAAGTTTGCCACCGGATGATCTTATGGTTCAAGGCTACTTTTGAACCGGAACCTTCTTTCCTTTCTTCATGAAACCTTCCGACAAGCAATCCATATTCCTGGCAAAGAGTGCCGTGAAAGTTCAGGACTTAGAGCACAAGCGTAAGCTGGCTTTCAACATTCAGAAATATGCGGATAGCGTGGTGAAAGGCAAGCAGCAATTTGCCGACCTGGAACTGGCACGACGTAAGGCTAAGAACCTAAAATGGAAGGCTATGGAAAGCCTGGACCGGTACCTGGAACAGTTTGAACAAAACTTCACGGCACGGGGCGGGAAGGTGCTGTGGGCAGAAAACGCGACGGAAGCCAACGAAGCCGTTCTGACCATCTGCCGCCAGAAGGGGGCTACACAGGTCGTGAAGAGCAAGAGTATGGTAACCGAAGAGATTCACATGAATGCCTTTCTCTCCGAACAGGGCATCGAAAGTGTGGAGACCGATTTGGGCGAATACATTCAGCAGTTAGATGGCGAAGCACCCTATCATATCGTGACGCCGGCCATGCACAAAAGCAAAGAAGACGTTGCAAGGGTCTTTCATGAAAAACTGGGTGAGGCACCGAATCTGACACCACCCGAACTGACGATGATTGCCCGCCGAAACCTGCGTGAGAAATATCAAACCGCCGGCGTGGGGGTCACCGGGGGCAACTTCCTGATTGCCGACACCGGGAGCATTTGCGTCACCGAAAATGAGGGGAATGGCCGCCTGTCCACCGCATTTCCCAAAGTGCATATCGCCATCGTTGGCATCGAGAAGATGCTGCCTACCCTCAATGACCTGGCGCTCTTCTGGCCCTTACTGGCCACCTTCGGAACCGGCCAGCAACTGACGGTGTATAACACGATTTTCTCAGGCCCCAGGCAGCCCGGTGAGACCGATGGGCCCGACGAGATGTACGTTATCCTGCTCGACAATGGCCGCAGCAACCTATACCAACGTCCTGAGGTGCGGGAAAGCCTCTATTGCATTCGCTGCGGCTCCTGCCTGAATGCCTGTCCCGTCTATAAAAACATCGGAGGGCACGCTTACGGCGCCACATACAGCGGCCCAATAGGTTCGGTCATTACGCCCCACATGTCCGGCCTGAAGGATTACAAACACATGAGCTATGCTTCATCGCTCTGTGGTGCCTGCACCGCCGCTTGCCCGGTCAAAATCAATATCCACGGGATGCTGCTGGAGAACCGAAATACGGCTACACTCGCCGGCCTGAACACGCGCTCAGAGTCCTTCACCTGGAAGCTCTGGCGCAGGGGCATGCTGAGCCGAAAACTGATGAACGCGGCCGGCCCGAAAATGAAAAACATGATGCTCCATAAGTTCTTTGGGAATACCTGGTTTGAAGGCAGGTCCGGGACTGTATTCGCAGAAAAAAACTTTGGGCAATTGTGGAAAGAACAAAGGCAATAAATCGTTACTTCCAGGCCTCCTGCAATATTGTCCAACGCAGGATTTGCGTTTTTTGGTAGCCGGCTTATGTATCAGGATGAAAAACTGATATTGTCTTTCCTGAGCTTGATTAAGGATCGCAGCTTTCGGCTATGGTTAACTGCCCTCCTTTACCAGGAACTTACAGCAAACCTCCATCTCCGCACGTTTCTTCATGGACAGCTTTTGCGTCTTCCTCTTCACTTATTGTTCGAAAATAAATGGCTTCAGCCGGCACAAGAAAATAGCAAAGTCAGATTGCCAAAATGGGGGGCAAGTAAATCCTTGGTTATTTCGTTGCGGTTAAGGTAGTAAAGAGACGCGGGTATGGCTATTTTGGGTGAGTTGTTTTGGCCCGGTGTTTGGGTTTTCTTCTTAAAAGTTCAAGAATATGCAACTCAGTGAAACCTGGTTTGTTGAAGGCACGGTAGATTTCGAAATGCAGAAGTATCGCCTGCTGGCATACCTGCGGGATGTGGATGCGCTGTTTGGGAAACAAGAGCTTTATCCGCAACTCAGTGATGTGATTTTCCACCACGAAAACCTAATAGCCTTCCGCAACAACAAGCAGTTTTTGCAGGATGCTTTTCCGCGCCGCATGAGTGAACTAAACCTGCAACAAGCAGAACTGATTTATGAGCGGATGCTGGAGGATGATGAGCTGATGCAAGAGTTAGAAGACATCACGGCGTATGCATTGATGCGCATTCGGAAGACCATCGGTATGGGCACGGAGCTTTATGATGAAGTGGCGCACACGATGGAGGTGTACCCGGTGGGGCTGTTGCCTGTGTATAAAGACCAGGGCTATCTGTTGCTTCGCTGGGGCAGCCATCAGGAGACGCGCGCCTATAGCTATTCTGTTAGTTTGTTTGAACGGGGCGATGCCCAGTACCGGGGCTTGAAGATGAGCTACCTCAACTCCTGGACACGCAGCCTGATGCACACGCCTCAACACATCAAGACAGAACTGACCCGGCAGGCGCACAGCATGGAAAACCCAGCCTTTTTTGCATTGGAAACAGCTTTGGAATGGCCCTTGCAAGCGACGATTCTGCCGATCGCACGTCGGGTATTTATCCGTTACCTGTCAGCACAGGCTTAGCGGGGCTGAGGATTTCAGGCGGGAATGCTTCCTCTGCCAGTTCTATTTGCTTGCGTGTGGGTAGCAGAATCAGCCGCAGAGTCGTGTCGTTGCTAAAATAGGAGATGCCCCAGTTGATAAAAATCATCAGCTTGTTGCGCACACTGAGAATAAGCATGAGGTGAAGAAACATCCACACCCACCATGCGAAGAACCCTTGAAAGCTGAGCTTCGGTAGGTCCACCACAGCTTTCTTTTTTCCAACGGTAGCCATAGTTCCCGGGTTTTTATAGCGGAAGGGTCTGGCGGCAGTGCGGCCTTCCCGGCAAATATTCCGTGCCAGGTTTTTAGCCTGATGGATGGCGACATTGGCAAGCTGCGGGTGCCCTTTAGGCCATTCCGGTGTTTCCATATAGCTCAGGTCCCCGATGGCAAACACCTGTTCGTAGCCGGGGATACGGTGGAACTCATCCACATGAATTCGATTGCCGCGCACCAGCAATTCTTTGGCGATGCCGGCAGGAAGGCTGCCCTTCACCCCAGCGGCCCAGATGAGGGTGCTGCTTTGCAGGCGTTGTCCGTCGGCAAAGAGGATGTTCTGCCCATCGTATTCTTTTACCAGCGCATTGAGGCGGAGCTGAACACCCATCTGGTTGAGGTATTGTGTGGCTTTGCGTCCCGAAGCTTCGCTCATGTTGATGAGTAAGCGTTGGCTGCCTTCAATGAGGTAGATGTTGAGCTTTGAAAAATCCATGTCCGGATAGTCGCGGGGCAGGATGTATCGCTTCATTTCTGCCAATGCACCGGCAAGTTCCACGCCGGTAGGGCCTCCGCCGATAACGGCGATGTTCATGAGGGCTTCGCGGGCTTCATCCGAAGTGGAAAGAGCAGCTTCGAAATTCAGCAGAATGCGGTTGCGCAAGGCAATAGCTTCGGGAGTGCTCTTCATGGGGAAGGCATAACGCTCGAGGTTTTTATTGCCGAAGAAATTAGTCTGGCAACCCGTAGCCAGTACCAGGTAGTCATAACTAAAGTCGCCCGCCTCTTCAGTAAGCACTTTCCGGGCTTTAAGGTCTATCGTGTGAACCCGTGCGATGCGTACATGCACTTTGTCGCTATGCTGAAAAATTTTGCGGAGCGGAAAGGAGATAGCAGAAGGCTCGAGCCGTGCAGTGGCAACCTGATAGAACAGGGGCTGAAACTGGTGGAAATTGAACTGGTCAATCAGGGTGATTTCATGACCGCTTTTTTTCAGCCGGCGGGCAAGCTGCAAGCCTGCAAATCCGGCTCCGAGGATGACGATGCGTTTTGCTGCCATGGCCTATTATGGGTTCCGATGCCCGGCAAAGCTGGCGGATTCATGGAGGAAGGATTTCTCTTTTCCGTTAAATAATTTTCATAGACAGGAAGTATTTGGCTTAAAAAAACTCCCAGGCACTGGAGTTACCAGCATAGGGAAGCAGGGGCAGGTGTTTTTATGTAAGAATATCCAACAAGGGCTAACGCGCTGTTAACAAAGCCACTTAACCCAACTATATTTACAGACTATGAAAACTATTTACCTCAGTCTCCTCCTGCTGGGCAGCGCACTGGGTGCGGCGGCACAAACCCCCACTTGGGCAACAGAGGTGGCGCCCATCGTCTATAACCGATGCGCAACCTGCCACCGAAGCGGAGGAATTGCTCCTTTCACGCTGTTGAGTTACAGCGATGCAATTGCCCATGCCTCAACCATCAAAGCAGAAATCGAAGCCGGCGCCATGCCACCTTGGCCTCCCGACCCTGACTATACCCACCTGGCACATGAGCGGGTGCTGACGGCCCTGGAGAAGTCCCGAATCCTGGGCTGGCTGAACGGCGGACGCCCAAGGGGCGATGTGAGTAAAGAACCTCCTGCACCTACATTCCCTACAAACGGCGACCTACCCGGAACACCCGATTTGATATTGAAGATTCCAACCTTCACTTCAAATGCTGCTATGGGCGATGTGTATCGCTGTTTTGTGCTACCAACCGGCCTGACGGCAGATAAATACATCACGGCATTCGAATGCCTGCCCGGCAACCGTAGCATCGTACACCATGTGTTGGTATATGCGGATACAACGGGCGTGTCTTCGCAGCTTGATGCCCTCGATCCAGGTCCGGGATACACCAGCTTTGGGGGCATCGGAACAGACAGCTCCATTTTGCTGGGCGGCTGGGTGCCAGGCTCTACACCTGTTTCATATCCGCAAGGCTTCGGCACCTTACTCCCCAAACATGCTAAGATTGTATTGCAGATTCATTATCCCGCAGGCACTGCCGGCCAGCAGGACAGTACCGAATTACATCTGTTTTTCTCTACTTCCGGCAGCGTGCGCAACCTGATGATGGTGCCCGCACTGAACCACCAAAGCAATATCGACCGCCCACTGATTATCCCTGCAGATTCAGTGATGGAGTTTACCGAGCACCAGGCAGTGCCAATCAATGGCACCCTGTTCAGCATCCTGCCACACATGCACCTGATTGGGACGCAAATCAAGAGCTATGGCGTGACCCCTACCGGCGATACCCTGCGGTTCATCTCCATCCCAAATTGGGATTTCCACTGGCAGGGCAGCTACTTCTTCCGCAAGGCCATGAAAATTCCTGCAGGCACTGTCCTGTATGCCCATGCGACCTACGACAACACAAGCAACAACCCCAATAACCCGTCGAACCCACCCCAGGAAGTACGTGCAGGAGAGTCCACCACAGATGAGATGATGGTGGTCTTTTTCCTGATCACATACTACCAGCCCGGCGACGAAGACATTGTGCTGGACAGTGCGTCCTTACTGAGTGTGCCCAAGGCGCAGACCTACTACGCCCAGGTGGATTTACTGCAACCCTATCCAGTGCCGGCACAAGGCCAGCTAGTGGTGAAATACTACCTCAGCCGGCCCGTGAACGGCAGCTTATGCCTGCTGGATATGCAGGGTAGGGTCGTGCAGGAATTGCAAGCGCCACAAAAGCTATCCTCTGGCTACACCGCATTCCCGGCCGATGTCTCGCGCCTGCCCTCGGGGCAATACATCTTACAGCTTCAGGCGGATGGCATGACGAAGAGTCGAACGCTCAGCATCAGGCATTAACTGCTCCGGATTTTCAAAAACTGCCTCAGACCTCTGAGGCAGTTTTTTGTAGTCGGTTGGATTCCATCACCCGGCATCCGTTGCATCGCACTCTTCGGCAATATTTCACCGGGCAGCTTTTCCCGTAAAGGGAGTAGGTAGATTTTCACCCCCGGATGCCACGCCTAAGGCTCCATAGCCTGCACAAGCCCCGTACAAGCAATCCTGAAAGCAAGTTCAGAGAAGGCTGCAACTATGCTTCCGGGTAGGACGCAGGCCGGCCACCCAAAAATCATCAAGTGTTCCATGAAGGGGCCTACGATTTTTTTTAACGCTGAATCATCGGGCATTCGGCTACCTTCCGCCTGCACAAAGGGTGCAACTTCCGGTCTCCATGTGGAAACTTCTGCGTCGCCGAATTCTCTATTATTTTCAGTTTGTTCCCATCACACGCAATACGCTGCTGTGTGGGCTGGCCGTCTGGGTTTTATACCGGATAGTTTATGACCGTGCGCCGCAACAGGCCCAGGCTATTGAGTCGGCAGAAGATGCCGGAACCTGGTCAGCCTTCCAGCCTTTTGTGCTGCTGATGGCCAAGATGGCATTGCTTTTGGTGTTGTTGCTGGCGGCGCTGTCTGTGTTCAGTGCCATGCTGGCCTGGCTTCGTTTCTTGTGGTTGCGGCATCGCCAGAGGGCTAGCCTGCAACTTCAGTTTTCTACCGAAACAAAGCAGGGGCATAGCAACCGGGTGTTTTTGAATGCGGCACTGGAGGGTGCCTTTCGGCCCTTGCTGGGTTTCGTTCGGGGCCGTTTGTTCTATGATGATTTTCGCCTCAGCGATAAATTCTCGCTTTTGAGTCGGCGTCGCCGTGCCGACCCGCAAATGCGCCCTGCCCTTGCCGGACGCAGCCGGTTGATGTTGCCCGATATACGTGAATATCAACTTCAGGGTGGCTTTGTCTTTTTTGAAGACATGCTTCGTTTGTTTTCTTTCCCCGTGGCGCAACCGGTGAGCGGGAGCTTCTACCAGCCGCCTGTGCTATGCGAAGCAGAACTGCTGGATGCTGCACCCAGAAAGACGGAAACAACCGATGTGCGCATCAATCAAATGCGGCGTGTGGAAGGGGACTACCTAAACTATAAAGATTTTGAGTCGGGCGATGATGTGCGCCGCATCGTATGGAAGGTGTATGCAAAAAGTGGGGATTTAGTGGTGCGGGTACCCGAACGATTTGAACCCTACGCTTCGCATCTCTATTTCTACGCCAGTTTTCATACGGCGCTGCATGAGGCCTGGCTCAGCGGTGGCTTTGCTGCAGAAATGCTGAATTTTTACAAAAACAGTATCTGGACGGTGTATGAGGCTCTTGCCCGGAAGGAATGGCGTATCCGTTTTGTGCCGGACCAAAAGCTGCACTTGCCCGAA
Organism: Bacteroidota bacterium; assembly: GCA_018267625.1. Taxonomy (GTDB): domain Bacteria; phylum Bacteroidota; class Bacteroidia; order Chitinophagales; family Chitinophagaceae; genus UBA1952. The sequence goes on along the minus strand of JAFDYC010000029.1, from coordinate 7,281 downwards.
GATCTCGAAGAACGTGAGCGGGTGGGGCGTATCATCAGTGGCAGCAGTTGGCAAAAGGATAAAGACCTCGCTTCTTATTTTAATACCCGTACCGGAACCGTGTTGGTGGTGTCATCGCTGAGCGACCCAAAAGAACTGGCACAACTCTTAGAAGGAGCTGATGCAGGATTGGTCATTTACTTCGTGAAACTCAGTAGGACGTTTCGCCATTTTGCAGCCTGGAGTTGGTTTAAACGGCTCTTGTTTTTGCCTCCAAAAGACCGGCTCAGCCGCCTTAAAGACCGGTGGACATTTTCGCCTTTGCGCAGCCGGATGCACCGAAGAGAAAGAGAAATACAGACGGTACTGAGCAAAAGTGGAGCAAGCTGGCAGGTGCTGCGTTGATGCTTTTCACACGTGTTGCGACCAGGTCTGTTGGCTAGGTTCTGCACCTGGAAGAACAGTTTATTAGCTATAAAAAAGGTTCAGCCTCTTGGGTGTGCTGATTTATGAATTTCCTTGAGTCGGGCCACATCATTATGGGTGTAAATCTGGGTAGCTGCGAGGCTGCTGTGCCCCAACAGATCTTTTATAGCCTGAATATTGGCGCCATTGGCCAAGAGGTGTGTAGCGAAGCTGTGGCGCAGTACATGAGGGCTTCGTTTTTCCTGGCTGCTTACGAGGCTCAGATAGTGGTGTACCACACGATAAACATAACTGGCATAAAGAGGTTTCCCGTTTTCCAAGACCAGCAAAAACTCCCGATTTGGCCGTGCCAGTACCCGTTTTTTTTCAGCGATATAATCGCGAAGTAAATCGAGTAAAGCAGTACCCAAAGGCAGCATTCGTTCTTTATTTCCTTTGCCGAGGACGCGTAATAATTTCTGTCCCCAGGCGATGTCCGTTTCGCGGAGGTTTAGCAATTCCTGCCGGCGCATACCCGTGCTGTAGAGCAGTTCACAAATCAGTCGGTCGGTACTGCCGCGAAAACCTTTGTCAAAGGCAAGATCCTGAATCAGTTTTTCTGCCTGTGCTTGTTCGATGGCGACGGGCAGACGTTTCGGTAGCCGAAGGCTGTGCAGGAGTTGTAAAGGATTTTTATCAACGAAACCTTGTTGCTGCGCAAAATGAAAGAAACTACTAAGAGCGGCAGTTTTCAGTCGGAGCGTAGTGGGTTTGGTCTTTGGATGTTGTTGAATTATTGCTGCCAGCCAAGACCGGAAGTGATGGTGGTTAAGCTGGGTTAGTTGAGCTTCTTCTCCGTAGGTGGATTGATAGAATGCTTCAAACTGAAGGAGGCATCGTTGATAGGTGTCGAGGGTGTGTTCAGAGTATCGTTTTTCGAATCTCAGAAAATGCAGGAAGCGGTTGGAGGCTTCGGTAAAATGCATAAAAAAAACCCTTCGCCAAATATACTGACGAAGGGGAAAATATTGATTTTGTGAGGCTTAATCGTCGAAACGACCTTCAGCGAGCTGCTGGCGATATACGGCCTTCAGCACTTCCGTGCGGCGACGAACAGAGGGCTTTACGAAAGCCTGGCGCTGGCGAAGCTGCAGGAGCGTACGGCTCTTTTCAAACTTCTTCTTGTACTTCTTAAGCGCCTTGTCAATGTTTTCGCAGTCTTTGGAATCAATGATCAGCATGGATGATATACCCCCTTTTTGGATGAAATAATTTTGGGAGCGCAAAGATAAGTGGATGATGGATACAAAACTTGTTTTACCGGGAAATGGAAGCCTTCCGAAAGCAATAGATTTGCCGCATGCTTCAACGAAAGCCGAGAAGTTTGTTTTACAGACCAGCTAAGGGGACGATATTTCTTGTCGTTTTCTGTCTATCCGGACTCAGTGCCTGTAAGAAATATGAAGACAAGCCCGGGCAATATGACCCCAGGCTTTCCAGTAAGTATTGTAATGATCCGGCAGCGGTGAATTACAACTATGGCTTTCCCGGCACTCCGGATAACAGTGTTTGCTTTTATCCTGCCGATGTATTTCAGGGTAGCTATCAGTTTGTGGATTCTATTTATTCAAATGATAAGCTCGTGGCTGAGGTGCCCCTGGTGCTACAGGCTAGCAAGCAGGACGAAACCCGGTTTGTGGTGACTGGTTTTTGCAATGGAAGCACTTTAAAGTTTACGGCCAACCGGGCACTGTTTGCCTATGCGGACACGGTAGTGGGGAATGGACAGGTATTATGTCGCCCACAGGACACACTGAGTGGCACCCTTATCCAACGATTATCGGACAGTGTCCGGTTGTCAGTCTATTTTACTGTTTCGTCGGATACGGGCAGCACGATTCATCAGGGGACCGCATATCGTCAATAATGTTTACCGGAATCATTGAAGCTACTGGCTTGTTGCAAGAGGTGACGCATCAAGGTCGCAACCTCAATTTTTGGATAGCCAGCAGCATCAGCGATCATTTAAAAATAGACCAGAGCTTAGCCCATAATGGCGTCTGCCTGACTGTTGTAGCGCAAAGGCCGGGACAACATCTTGTGACAGCAGTGGAAGAGACACTAAGCAAAACCACGCTGAGCAAATGGAATGTAGGCATGGTGTTGAATCTCGAACGAGCGCTCCGTCTGGGGGATCGCTTAGATGGCCATTTAGTGCAAGGCCATGTGGATGCAGTAGCGGAATGCATTTCTAAACATGATGAGGCGGGAAGTACTCTTTTTCGTTTCCGAATTCCAGGTTCTTTTGCCGAATTAATCGTTGAAAAAGGCTCCATTTGCCTCAACGGCGTCAGCCTCACAATTTTTAACCTGGAAAGGGATACTTTTTCAGTTGCCATCATCCCTTACACGATGGAGCATACCGGATTTTCTAGCTTGTCAGAAGGGGATTCTCTCAATGTGGAATTTGATATTCTGGGAAAGTATCTGCTGAGGCAACAGGCGCTCGGGTAGTGCTGTAGGCTTCATCAGAAGTTTGATTGGCTATTTATCTGCACTAATTACTGGGACGACTCAATGACACCTTGAGTTCGAGAATTAACATTACATGTTGCTGGATGTTTTCATCAGATTGAGAATATCCTTTTTGAAAAAAAATCATTCTGGTTTTTTGAAAACGAATTTGCTGACTTGAATCATTGGGTTCGTAGGCCCCAATAGAAAAGTCTAATCACCCAAAATTCATGCAGATGCTTTCGATTGATGATCGAATTCTTCTCTTCATGGGACAGGCTGAAACCTTTACTGGTATTGGCTTTTAATACTTTTTCCCTCGAATAAAATTTATTGGAGCAAGCTCATTCGAATTTTTTGCCCCTAGGTTTCGAATGGGTGTAGGAAAAGGAGTTCCTCCGTCTTCGTTATGGATTTGTTAGCCGGAAAATCAATTCCAGTCTGTCGTTTATTACCCTTGAATTCACCTCATTTTAAGAATCATCAGAATCTTGATTTTAAATTTTTGCCCAAAAAAATAATTGTATTTGAGATAAAAATAGCCTAAAATACACTGAATGACAATAATGGAATAATTACCAAGACCCCACAAGTATAAAATTACGAATTACAAAATAAATTTATAGACTAAACAAAAATCTTAATATCGGTAACGAGCGGATAACAGAATTTCTATGTTTGCAAACGGGTTGTTAATGGAACAAGTTGACGACCGTCATTTTTTTAAGCACTTCAAATCTCAAACCGATATGAACCTCAAAACCTACATTTCTTGTACTGCATTACTGCTCTTATCCTGGGCAGTGTCTGCACAGACATTTACTCAGATTAGCTTGAGTGGTACTCCGACATTAATCTCGGGAACAACAAACCAAGTAAATTCTGTTTACAAGTATGCAAATGCCGGGGGAGCAGGCAACAATAAGATTGATGCCTATATCCAAATCATGAAGACCTCGAATACAGGTACGGATGATGTTGGTGTCTTTGCACTTGACCAACCTGCATCCGTAAATGGCGGTTACGATAACGCCTTTCAGCCAGTAACTAGTTGCTCTGATGTTAACTCTAGTGGGCTTTGGACACAATGCTATGGAAGTGGACAAAATCAACATTGTTGCGGTCAAGGTAATGTAAAGATTACGGCATCGAGCAACCAAAATTACTTGGTTCATTTCCGTTTGTACTTTAAGAAAGCCGGTACTCAGATTGATACGGCTTTGAACATTACGGCTGCGTTTATTGATATTGATGGTTATGGAAATAACGGGGATGAAAGGGAGCAAAATGCCTTCATGCCACCTGCCTCATATTCTGTTTCAAACAACAGCTATATCACTTTCTCTAATAGATCGGACGGATTAATAAATGCTTTAGGATGGGATGGAAATGTTAATGGAATTGGATTTACTAACAGTACTTCCATCGCGGAGGTTAAATATCTGAATCGCACATTTATTGATTTTGGAATTGGCATGAATACCTTTTCAGCCAATGATTATCATGGTTGTTATAGTGCAACTGCCGGTGGTCGCCTTGCTTCTGTTAGTTTTTGCAGCACTTCTTCAAGTTGCACGACTACCACAGACTTGACGGTCACATTAAGCGGCAAGGTTTACGATGACTCTGACGGGAGTGGTACCAGCACATTTACTAATATCAAAACGGGTACTGAAACGGGTACCAATGGTGGCGGGCTGTACGTCTATGCATTAGATTCTGCTACCGGTACAGTGATCGGAAAAGATGCAGTAGGTAGTGGTGGTGCCTGGTCCATCAGTGATATCCCCAAAAACCTGGGAGTTGTCCTGCTCCTGAGCAAGCAAAATGTAGCTGTAGGAGTCACGAATGGTGCTCCAACGGGTGAACTTAATACGGGTTGGGTCAGTACCAGTCCTTTGGTTCGTCCTTCATTCCGCCCTACGGGCAATACCAACGGTCTAAATTTCGGAATTGAACAAATCCCTTCTGGTGCTGCTTATACGGCTCCTTCACAACTCAACCCCGGGGGTACGATTAAAGTAAGCATTCCATCAGTTGCCTTCACAGGCACTGACCCCGAAGATGGTACTTATCCTTCCGGCCTGACAGGGAAAACAGTAAAACTGACTCCGGGAACCGGCGGCACCCTTTATTACAATAATACTGCGGTAACTGCTACACAGACGATTGCCAACTTCGACCCTACCAAAGTAGGTGTTGACCCCAGTGGCACTACTCCTTCATTAGTTTCTTCAACGTTTTCTTATAGCGTAGCAGATAATGCAGGGAAATTTTCAGTGCCCGTTACCATCACGATGCCATTTGAGCCTCCTGTAATCATCAGCGGATATGTTTGGGACGATGCGAATGGTAACGCAAGTAAACAGAGTGGTGAAAACTATACCAATGCTGGTGGATTGAATATTGTACTGACCGATGCTTCTAATAAGGTATTGCAGGTTATTGCGGTCAACGGCACTACCGGTGCTTATTCGTTTGACCAATCCATCTCTAATACTTCCTATAAAGTAATCCTGACAACGAGTTCACCGAGTGTGGGCAGCACCTTGAGTGCATCCACTTTACCTACTGCTACTACAGGTGACTGGGTACATACCGGTGTGAATATTGGTGGTGTAGCCAATACAGCAAATCAAACAGGAATCATCAATATCACTACGGGAACTTCTACAAGTGCCAACAATAACTTGGGTATTGAACAGATTCCTGTCGGAGCTAACGTCACAGCTTCCTCACAAGTAAATCCTGGCGGAACGATTCAAGTACCCATACCCAGTTCTTTATTTACGGGCATTGATGCAGAAGATGGTACTTACCCCAGTGGTTTAACCGGCAAGACGGTAACCATCACTCCAGGAACCGGAGGCGATATCTACTATAACGGAACCAAGATTACGGGTACTCAGGTAATTCCCAATTTTGACCCTACGGATTTGACCCTCGACCCTGCAGGTACTACTCCCGTACTCATTACAACCACTTTTACTTATAGCGTAAAAGACAATGCAGGTAAATATTCCACTCCCAAGACGATTTCAGTACCCTTCGATCCATCTGTACCCATTAGCGGTTTTGTATGGGACGATGGCAATGGCGATGCCGTTAAACAAAGTGGAGAAAACTATAGCAATGCTGGTGGTTTAAATGCCGTGTTGACAGATGCTGTCGGAAACGTAATTCAAGTGTCCGCAGTCAATGCTACTACGGGTGCTTACTCTTTCGATTTGTCCACTTCGAATAGCAGCTATAAGGTGGTTTTGACTACTGCTAATCCTGGTATCGGCTCGTCTCTTACAGCCTCTACCTTACCTGCCGGATCTTACGGTAACTGGCAGAATACAGGTGTGAATTTGAACAATACGGCCAATACAGGGAATACAACTGGAATTCTTTCGATTTCTACACTGACCACAGCGATTCCCAATCAAAACTTTGGTATTGAGCAGCCTCCTACCGGTTACAGTGTTACAGTTCCTGACCAAGCCAATCCCGGTGGAACAAATAAGGTTACTATTCCTTCCAATGCATTTACCGGTACAGACCCCGAAGATGGCAACTATACGGCCGGACTTACCGGAAGGAAAGTAAGCTTGATTCCAGGCACAAACGGTGACCTATACTACAATGGAACACTCGTCACTACGACTACCACCATTAATGCTTTCGATCCTACTCTGGTTCAGATTGACCCGACAGGAACGAACCCCACTCGTTATGATGCAGTGACGACAACTATCAGCTATCAGTTGTACGACAATGCCGGTGTGGCTTCTACTCCTAAGGTCATCACGATGAATTTTACGGCAGTACTCTGCATTAATGTTCGGGCATATCTGGAAGGAGCTTTGGTAAATAATGGTTCTGCTACGGCTACTGATGGTCGTCCACTGATGCGCGACAATCTGCGTAACAGTCCATATAATGGAACGAACGTAATACCAGTAAATGATCCCTACGAGACAGCTACTACAAATGTGAATGTGGTTTCTTCTTACACCAAGTTAGCACCCCAAACCACTCATCCGGAGTTCCACCAAATAAATGACTCTTCCTCTGTATTTAGTGTTACTGGTCAGAATGCAATCGTGGATTGGGTATTTGTAGAACTGCGCTCTAAGAGTAATAATGCTACAGTTCAGGCCACGCGCGCCGGTCTCATTCAGCGCGATGGTGATATCGTGGATGTAGATGGGCAAAGCTGCCTCTTGTTCCCGGGTGTTGCTGTTGACAGCTATTATGTATCCGTTCGCCATCGTGATCATTTGGGTGCAATGACCAAATATGGTCAGTCTGCTTCCAACTTGGAAACACTGGTTGATTTCACGGTACCGGGCACTCCAATCTATGACAAGGGAACATTTGGCCCTTACAACTATGCCG